>NZ_JCACKQ010000047.1:0-53144 GCF_059505465.1 Symplocastrum torsivum
CTTCCCTGCTCCTTTTTCGCTTAAGTTGACACCAATGAAAGCCTTGCGCCCCTACAAATGGTGTTTCAAGGAAGGATATTGCGTAAGTCCTGTAATTGATAGCCCTACAAGGGAAGGGGGCTAATTTCAAAGCCTCTCTCCTTGTAGGAGAGAGGTTAAAACTGTACTGCGCGTACAATTGAAAACCGCTATGTATTCGCTTTTAGTCTTTTGTCAAACTAATGTAGGGCTTTACACAGTCTGCTGCATTGCTGCCTTCGTCTTCTCTCGGTTTAGCTTCAAAATCAATACCCCTAACGGTGGCAAACACAAGTCCAACGAGTAAGGCTGAGTGTGGAACGACCATTCATCTGTCCACTTGCCTCCTAGATTTCCCATGTTGCTACCACCATACTCACGGGCATCACTGTTGAAGAGTTCCGTATAAAATCCAACTTCTGGAACACCAACCCGATAGTGACTATGAGGTTGAGGTGTGAAATTGCAAACCGTAACAATAAACTCGTCAGAATCCTTAGCACGACGAATAAAGGCAACCACGCTATGGCGATTGTCACTACAATCAATCCACTCAAACCCCTCTTGGGCAAAATCCTGAGTATAGAGCGCAATTTCAGTGCGATACAGTTGGTTGAGGTCACTGACAAACTGCTTTAACTTTTGATGTGGCTCAAATTGCAACAAATGCCACTCCAAATCCGCCCAAGCATTCCACTCACTCCACTGCCCAAACTCCATACTCATGAAGAGAGTTTTCTTACCAGGGTGAGTGAACATATAAGCAAACAAGCAGCGGACATTCGCAAACTTCTGCCACTCATCTCCTGGCATCTTGCCCAGCATATTGCTCTTGCCGTGGACAATCTCATCATGAGAAAGCGCCAGCATATAGTTCTCGCTGTGGTTGTACCACATACTGAACGTGATGTTGTTCTGATGGAATTGGCGGAACCAAGGGTCCATGTGGAAGTAATCCAACATGTCATGCATCCAACCCATGTTCCACTTCAAGTTAAAGCCCAGTCCTCCCACATAAGTCGGCCAAGACACCATCGGCCAATCTGTTGACTCTTCAGCAATCGAGAGGATACCGGGAAAGTAGCTAAAGATAGTGTGATTCGTCTGACGGAGGAAATCAGCCGCATCAATATTTTCCCTACCTCCATACTGGTTGGGTAACCATTCTCCAGCAGGGCGACAATAGTCCAGGTAGAGCATCGAAGCCACAGCATCCACCCGCATTCCATCAATATGGTACTTGTCGAACCAGAACAGAGCGTTCGACACCAAAAAGTTACGCACCTCATTGCGGGAATAGTTGAATACCAGAGTTCCCCACTCCTTATGTTCCCCCTTACGTGGGTCGGCATGTTCATAAAGGTGAGTACCATCAAAAAACGCTAACCCGTGACCATCTTTAGGAAAATGTCCCGGTACCCAGTCCACAATCACACCAATCCCATTTTGGTGGCACTGATCAACAAAATACATGAAATCTTCTGGTGTCCCAAAGCGGGAAGTGCAAGCATAATAGCCCGTCACCTGATAACCCCAAGAACCATCAAAGGGATGTTCCGCTATTGGTAGTAGCTCAATATGGGTGAATCCGAGTTCCTTTACATAAGGAATTAGCTGCTGCGCTAATTCTCGATAGGTCAGGAAACGTGCCCCTGGTCTGAGTTCCGAAACGACTACTACAGGCTCTTCCCCATTCTCAAGCTTAGCTGGTTCTCCTGAAGAGGCATGAAGCCAAGAACCCAAGTGAACCTCATACACAGAAATCGGCTGAGTTAAAGCATCCGTATGTCGCCGACCCTCCATCCAGTCAGAATCCTGCCACTGATAAGCATCTAAGTCAGTAACAATTGATGCAGTTTTCGGTCGGGGTTCTTGCTGAAAGCCATAAGGGTCAGATTTTTCGTAAATATGCCCATCAAAGTTTTTGATTTCGTATTTGTAATGTTCCCCAAAACCAAGGGAGGGAATGAAGAGTTCCCAAACCCCAGTTGAACCTTTACGCATCTGGTGTTTGCGCCCATCCCAATCGTTAAAATCTCCCAAAACCGAAACGTTACGAGCGTTAGGTGCCCAAACGGCAAAGTAGACACCTTTTACACCGTCTATTTCTGTTGCGTGTGCGCCCAGTTTCTCGTAGATGCGGTGGTGATTGCCTTCGCTAAATAGATGTAAATCGAAGTCTGTTAAAAGAGGAGAACGGAAAGCGTAAGGGTCATGGATAACTCGCTCATGCTCACCTTCCTTGAGCCGTAGCTGGTAATTTGCCAGTTCAGGTGTCTCAATTTCTGCTTCAAAAAAGTGAGGATGGTGAACAGAATGCATTGGGTATTCCAGCCGTTCTTCTGGACGAACCACCCAAGCCGCTTCCGCATTTGGTAGATAAGCCCGCACTACCCAGCTAGTCTTCCCATTTTGCTCAACTCGATGGGGACCAAGGATTTCAAACGGGTCATTATGTTGATTCCAGACAATCCGGTCAACTTGTTCAGGGGCAATTATCGGGGACATCAAGCTATCTACCTCTATAAACGGGGAGCAAGAGCGCCATACACAACACAATTTTAATATTTATATACAAATTTATTGCTTTGTACACATTTTTACCGACAATACTGGCGAATTAGGGGCTAGAACACTAGCCAGAGAGGTATTTATGGCAAAAGGAAGAGGACAGAGGGCAGAAGGGAAAAGATTCAAGCAGAAATAAGACCCTCACCCATTGAGCAGGAATAAGATTACGATTACCCCCAAGATAGTTTTCGTCTTGGGTTGATGAGTGGAATTTTTGTTAAAGCGGAGTCAGTGTTCGGAACAGATGGCGCAGACGCAACAGAAAAATTAATTCCTGGATTCGTGGGTTCAATTCAGGCGAGGTGGGGCGCTGCGCTAACTTGGCTTGCAGTTGCGCGTATTGGGCGGCTGTCAGTACCTTACCATCAATAGGCGATCGCGCTTCGGTAATAATCTCCGTTCTTAACACCTCTTCTGGCACATCTTCCGGTGGTGGCAAACAAAAAGCGGGTTCAGCCACAACGAACGATAGTCCGATTACCAAACTCAAGAATCCGCTCTGTTTCATTGCCTAGCTTGCCTCTTAACCATCCACAACCTGCTTGCTCGTCCAGTACCATCTGTGCGTTTCGACAATAACTAAAGATGTCGCCAAAAACGCACTATTCACATCTAGCACGCTAAAAATGACTCCGTAGTTCATCCAACCTTTCCACGCTCCTTAATCAAAATAGCGACACCAGACAAGGGTCTGAATGTCGCCATCAATCTAAAGAGCGAGTCTCTTGGCTTGTGACCGAACGTAGCGCGATCGCGCTTCTTACTAGCTAGGCGATGTAGTTGGAGACTCAGCCGGAGAATCAGCAGGGGTCGTTTCGCCAGTACCACCTTCACCTGACTGGCAGGCACCTAAGGTAGTAGCTAGAGCAAACACGAGAGCTAAACCAATTAATTTCTTCATACACTCCTCTTTTATCACGGCTGGCATCAAAAGAGATGTTATGCCAGTCCATCTACAATTCTACAGTTTTAGCATGAAGAATTATTTTTTACTCTATTTCTTTAGAAAGATCGGCTTTTTTTAAATTTATGCTTCTTTATGCCTAGCTTGAGCCTCGTAAATCCCTACTCCTGGGTCTACGCTTTCTGTAGAGGGCGTTTTTCGTAGTCTAGACTACAACTTTTCGTAAGAGTAACCTGATATCCTACATAGATATGTCAGTTTGGGAAGTCGTCTTTAGGTTGATTTGAAAATTGGAATTCTTCTCGCTGCCCAAAATGAACGAGTTAAGGTGGGTGCGGAGTATTCTTCAAGGGAGGCATTGTGTTCCCGATCGCTAATTATGCTTTTCAATTTTTCCAAGCCTGGATCAGGTATCCCAGACTGCAAGCCGTACTTAGCCAAAAAATTGTTGACCGTATCCGCAATTCCTTGGAGTTGCAAGTAGTCCTCCAAACGGCGGCTGATGAGGTAGGTACCTTACTCAATTTAGATAGCTGTAGCTTCCTATGGTACTTCAAAGACACGCAGCGAGTGCAGGTAGTCTGTGAGTGGAATAACAAGCGAAAAACATCGCTATTGGGATACTATCCCTTATGCCGCTTTGGAGCGATCGCATCCGCACTCGTAGCTGGCGAGCGGATTGTGAACAATGGCATCGAGCCATCTAAGCCAAAATCATTATCGCTGGGTTTGCTAGCTCAACAACTCCCTTGGCTAAAGCATTGGCGCAACAAAAAGCCTCAGCAAGCGAGTTATGTCCTTGGGGCAAACCGACAATCCTTCGGGCAGGAAAGCAACCTGAGCGGATGTGGGGATAGCCTAGATGGACTACCTCTAGTCGCTCCCGACAAGATGATAGGAGAAGCCTTATTAAGTGCTTCAGGGGAGCTGACAACGCAAGAAAATCACCTTTGTGCAAATCATCCTGTACTGGGATATAGAGCTAGCGTACTGATTCCCGTTACTGCCACCAGCGAAGGAATCGGGTTCATCGCCTGTCTTTCAGAACAACCTCGTCGTTGGTCGGCGGGGGAAATTGAGTTTTTAGAGTCGATTGCTGAGCCACTAGAAATTGCAATCCGTCAAGCTAAGCTTTACGAAAAAACACAAAAACAGGCAATTCGAGAACGGCTAGTCAATCAAATCACCCGTCAAACCCGTCAGAGTTTTGATCCAGAGATAATTTTAACGGAAGCGATCGCACAACTGTTGGAGGTACTAGAGGCAGACCGATGCCTTGTTCACCTCGTTGAAGACCTCAACAACCCTGAAATTATTGAAGCTAACTCAGAACGCCCTAGAACTTTTGCTTGTGGCGCATTCCGGCGCAAGCATATCTACGAAGTTTGCCGCCAGCCGTTTTCCCCTTCCCTAGAAGTCTTCGATATCAACGGACCCATAACCCAGTGGGTAATCCAGCATCGTCAATTGGTAATGATTCCAGACATTACCCAAGATGAGCGGATTGGTAAAGCGAATCCTGAATACCAAAAGACTCAGATTAAGTCATCGCTTGTCATCCCCGTCCAAGCGAACGGCAAACTCCACGCCCTACTCTATATCAATCAGTGTTCGCAGACCCGGTACTGGTCAAAAAATGACCAACAACTTGCCGAAGCCGTAGCCGATCAATTGGCAATTTCCCTGCAACAGGCTTATTTGTATGCCTGCACTCAGCAGCAAGCTGCCCATAGTGCCCTGCAAGCGCAGAAGATGGCAGAAATGATCGAGGAACTGCGACTAACTCAAGCCCAACTGATACAAAGTGAAAAAATGTCAAGCTTGGGTCGGATGATTGCTGGTGTGGCTCATGAAATTAACAACCCCGTTGGCTTTATCTACGGCAACATTCCTTATGTTGAAAATTATGTAAGTGAATTAATTCGCCTCGTACAAGCCTACCAAGCTTACTATCCCCACCCACCTGACGGAATCCAACAATTGACGCAGGAAGCAGAAATCGATTTTTTACTCAGAGATTTACCCAAAATCCTGAAGTCTATGGAATCGGGGGCAGAACGGATTCAGGAGATTGTGCAGTTATTGCAGAAGTTTTCTGGCACCAATGGTGCCCCTGTAAAACCAGTTGATCTCAATGCAGCATTGGAAAGTACACTGTTGATTTTGCACAGTCAACTTGTCGGCAAAATTCAGGTAGAGCGATACTACGACAACTTACCGCCAGTGGAATGTTATGCCAAGCAGATCAACCAAGCCTTTTTGAGTATCCTAACGAATGCCATTGAATCACTCAACCGGTTGGCTGATCCGACGAAAGTCATTACGCTGCGGACAACGTGGGTTCCCAGTCTTAATTCGGGACAAGGGGGTCGAGTACAAATTGCGATCGCCGATAATGGTCCAGGAATTAAGCCGGAAATTCAGCCGAGAATCTTTGAGCCTTTTTTCACAACCAAAGACGTTGGTCAAGGTAGAGGATTGGGTCTAACCGTCACTTATCAAACCATTGTCAACCAACATCATGGTCAAATAGACTGTCAATCTCAGCTAGGTCAAGGTGCTACGTTCCTGATTGAAATTCCAGTGAAGCATCCCCAATTCTTGACATCAGAGCCATCTTCATATGCAGGGATGACTACTATGTCTCAAGCCAAATCTAAAGCCCCTAGCCGACATTCAGTAGCTGCTGCCACCAACAGCGGATGTTAGGATGAGTTCGATTATCGAGTTTTAGGCGAATTGCATTTTTGCGATCGCTAGTATCACGTTTGCTATCATTATTCGCTCTTTACGGGAATTGCTAGATACACCTTGTTTAGGGTAGTAGACATAGGTTCCCAGTCAGGACTCTGTTGCATCAGATAACGGACAAAAAGCAACAACGCCTAGCTGACGTGATCCAATGGACTTGAGATAACTTCCAACCTAAGAACGGTGAAATGCTTATGAACGCTGTCCCTCGCTCAGTTCTACCCCAACGACATCAACCCAGACGACAAGCGACCAACTCCAAGGGGACGCGATCAAGGGCAACGCTCTCATCAACCGTGAGTGTACCGTCTAGAAACACTGGCAAGAAGGTAGAAAAACTCAACGCCTCGCGACAGCAAACACCAATTTGGCTCTCATCACTATTGTTTTTGCAGCGTAGCTCCGACGTTGTAACATTCATTTTGGTTGCCACTACCCTCACAATCTACTCGTGGACAGTTTATACACAGCAGCAGTGGACAAAAGAGTACCGGAAATTAGAAACACTGCAACGTCATGAACGCCATCTAACGACAACGAACGCAGTGATTAAAGACCAACTAGCGCAACAAGCCGAAAACCCAGCGACAGGGCTAGTGACGCCTAACCCAAGCAACACAATTTTTCTGCCACCAGCACCTCAACGCCAAGCCCAAACTATTCCAACTTCAACAGCTAAACCAGAGTCAAAGGCAACTACACCACTGGGATACTGAGTTGACATCCTCCCCGGCGTGAACGCACGGGGATTCCAAAGATTACTCTTTGGGCTTCCTCTTTCCCCGACTCGGCTTACACTGAGGAGTTTCCTCACCAATGCAGAGGTCGATGTCTCCAGAGGCGTTTAACGTTCCCGTGTGCCCCACGGTACGGAGTGCGATTTCAAGGATATTGATAGCTGCATTCCAGTCTCGGTCTAACACGAACCCACAATGAGGACATCTATGAGTTCTTTGACTCAACGACTTGGTGACTCCCTTCCCACAAGTAGAACAATTTTGACTGGTGTAGTGAGGTGGCACGCTTACCGTCACCACACCAAATACCTTCCCAAAATATTCCAACCAATCTCGGAAAGCCGACCATGCAGCATCGGAAATAGACTTAGCCAGTTTTTTGTTCCTAACCATATTCCGCACCTGCAAGTCCTCATAGGCAACCAAGTCGTTAGACTGGATGACGCACCTTGCCAACTTTACGGCAAAGTCTTTACGCTGCCTACTTACCTTGAGGTGCTTTCGACTCAAACGATTTCTCGCATTGACTCTGTTGTTAGAACCATAAAGAGTCTTGGAAAGTCTGCGACCAAGACGCTTGAGCGATTTCTCCGACTTTCTCAAGTGACGGGGATTTTCAACGGTTTGCCCGTGGGAATCGGTGTAGAAGTGAGTCAAGCCAACATCCAACCCAATGGTTTTACCCGTTGGCTGTCTCTTCTCTACTCGTTCTTGGTCGAGACAAAACTGAACGTAGTATCCGTCAGCTCGACGGACAACCCGCACTCGCTTAATCTGCTTCAACTGATAGAAGTGCAGGTCACGGGTTCCCCACATTTTGAAACTTCCAGCTTCAAACCCATCAGTGAACGTGATAGTTCGCCTATCAACGAGCAGCTTCCACCCTGTGGTTTTGTACTCAACAGAGCCATGAGTTTGATGTTTTTTAAAACGTGGAAAACCTTTGTTTCCTGGTCTGCCCTTGTTGCAGTTGTCGTAGAACCGAGCGATAGAACTCCAAGCCCGTTCAGCAGAAGCTTGCCGAGCCTGAGAGTTAAGTTTGCCAGCGAACGGGAACTGTTTGCCGAGAACAGCGCAATATGCGCTCAACTCGTACTTCCCGATTCCCTTGTTGTCCATCCAGTGTCTGAGGCAACTGTTGCGAATAAAACGAGAAGTACGAATGGCTTCATCAAGCCGTTCATACTGCTGCTTTGTTCCCTCAAGTTTTGCCTCGAATACCAGCATGATTACGCTGACGCAACTGGCGTAAGTTTATCATAAAAGCCGCCCTAGAAGGACGGGGCTTTATACCCAATTTTTTGGTAACGAATCATGAGTTATGAGTTAAAAGAGCCTGACCGCTCTAAGGTCAAAGCACCTCACGGAGGAACGCCTTCACAAAACTCAAAACCCACTAAGCTGCCCCAGCTCAGACTGCTGCTGGTTTGGGCACTCATGATGGCAGGCAGCATCGGGCTACTCCTAAACTTGTATCGGCTGCAAGTTGACCAGGCACGACTCTTAGAGGGGAAAGCACGTCAGCAGCAGATGGTATCGTTACGTCCCTTTGTCCCGCGTCGTCCAATTGTTGACCGCAATGGCAACGTTTTGGCAGTTGACCGACCCGTCTATACCCTGTACGCCCATCCAAAGTTTTTCAAGATCTCCAAGCAGAAAATGGCAACAATCCTGGCTCCCTTAATCGGGAAGACAGTAAGCGACTTGGAGAAGCTATTTGACAAAAAAAACAGTGGAATTCGCCTGGGTCGGGCACTGACTGAAGACGTTGCGGACCGGATTGCCGCGATGCAAGTCGATGGTTTAGAGCTGATTCGGCAATACTCCCGCCTTTATCCCCAGCAGGATTTAGCGGCTGATGTAGTGGGTTACGTTGATGTCGATCATCGTGGTCAGGCAGGATTGGAATACTCTCAGGAAAACTTACTAGAACGTGCGGTTCGCACGATTCGCCTCAGTCGTGCTGGCAATGGCGCACTGATGCCAGATCATGTTCCAGAGGGATTTTTGCACTTTGATGATTTACAGTTGCAGTTGACGCTCGATAGCCGCCTCCAAAGAGCTGCTCGCTTTGCTCTCAAGCAAAAAATTGAGCAGTTTAATGCTGAGCGGGGGACGGTCATTGTTATGGATGCGCGGGATGGTTCTTTATTAGCGCTGGTTTCTGAGCCGACCTATAACCCCAATCAGTACTACAACTTTGATGTTGGTCTATTTAAAAACTGGGCGCTGACAGACTTGTATGAACCCGGTTCGACGTTCAAGCCCCTGAATGTTGCGATCGCATTAGAAACTGGAGCCATCCAACCCGACAGCCTGTTCAACGACACGGGGCGGATACAAATCGGCAAGTGGCCAATTGCCAACCATGACTTTGAGTCAATCGGCGCTCGTGGGATGCTCAGCGTCACCCAAATCCTTGAGCATTCCAGCAATATCGGCATGGTTCGGATTATCCGACAAATGAAGCCAGATCTCTATTACAGTTGGCTAGAACGCCTAGGACTGGGGCATAAGGTTGAAATTGACTTACCCTTCGAGGCACCGGGGCAGTTCAAAAGTCAGCGGCAGTTTACGACTTCAGCAATTGAACCCGCTACCACTGCCTTTGGTCAGGGCTTTTCCTTAACGCCGATGCAACTCGTTCAGATGCACGGTGTTTTGGCGAATGGAGGCAAGTTGGTGACTCCTCATGTGGTTCAGGGGCTATTTGATAGCAAAGGGCAAATGCATTGGCAGCCTCGTCTGAGTGCGGCGCGTCCAATCTTCTCTCCAACAACCACCCAATCGGTTCTTTCCATGATGGAAAGCGTGGTTCGTGAAGGCTCAGGGAGCAATGCTCAAGTTCCGGGTTATCGCATTGCCGGAAAAACGGGTACCGCTCAGAAAGCTAGCCCGACAGGCGGCTATTACAGCAATGCTAAAATTACCAGCTTTGTCGGGATTTTTCCGGTGGAATCTCCTCGCTATGTGGTTCTAGCTGTAGTTGATGAACCGAAAGGAGATGTTTTTGGTTCAACCGTCGCTGCACCGATTGTTAAGTCGGTGATTGAAGCCCTAATTGCCATTGAGCGAATTCCACCCAGTCAGTTACCAGAGCCAATGAACTCTACTCAGGTGCCACCGATGAACTCTACTCAGCCGCTACCGCTGAACTAAAGGAAGGGAGGCTGGGCAGGGGATGTTCATTCGCGCTGGTGGCAATTCTGCCCTAGCGAACTAATCTCTAGTTTGACTTTGCTGTACTTGCTTCAATAGCTGCTCTGGAGAGTGAGCTGGTGCAAGACAACTGAGTCCTTGGCAGACTAAGCCCACAGAGCCTTCAGGCAGATTGGTTTCTAACTGATAGACACTCACAGGCAAATACTGAGCAATTAGGGACGTTAGCTGGTCACTGTTAGAGCGAAGCAGGGTACAGTAGCGATACCAATCTAGGGCAGTAAATAGCGTTGGACAGGATTGAGGAGCCTGGTTCATGGCACTGCTAAACGCTTGTAGGGATTGCTCCGCTTTGTCAAGGTATTGGAGGTCTTCAGTAAGTAGAGCAAGACGAACTAGATTTGCGATCGCTACTCCATTGGCAGAAGGTGTCGCATTGTCAGCATAACTACGCTCCCGCACCAACAAGTCACCACTGGTGTCAGTCGCCGAGTTGTAATACCCACCCAGTTCCGCACTCCACAAGAATTCATCAAACTCTTCCTGTACCTTGAGGGCTTTTTCTAACCAGTTGTTCGTTGTTTGTTGTTCGTTGTTTGTTGTGCCAATGACAACTGACAAACTTGCTTGATGCAAATCTAGGAGGGCTTTGATAAACAGAGCGTAGTCTTCAGACTGTGCTAGCACTGAAGGCTGACCATCGTAGTTGAGTCGGTGGAAACGCCCTTCGACCCATTGATTGTCCAAAATAAATTTGGCAGCGTTATTGGCTAATGCCCAGTAATCCGGTTGATGGAACACACTGTAGGCTCGTGCTAAGCCGGAAATCATCAAGCTATTCCAGGCGACAATCATTTTCGTGTCCGTGACGGGTGGAATCCGACCTGACCACTTGTTCGTTTTTGCCTCTTGATTGTTTCGGGCTGGTGGGAAGGTTTCTAATGCCTCAGGATTAGAACCATAACGCGCCTCAAAGAGCTTTGCCAAAGCAGCTTCCAACGTCTCACTGAGTTGTTCAGAGTGGCGGCGTTGTAAAACATTGTGCCCCTCAAAGTTGCCTTCAGGTGTAACTGTAAATTCCTTTTTAAGTTCTGCGAGTTCTGATGAAGTGAGGAGTTGTTCCAGTTCTGTGTAACTCCAGACATAAAACGCTCCTTCCTCTGGTTCAGTAGCTGTAGGAGTCGTAAAATTGTCGGCATCTTGGGCAGCGTAAAAGAAGCCTTGAGGGGCAGTCATTTCCCGATTGAGCCATTGTACTGTTCCTCTGATCGCACGTTCAAATGCCGGTTCTTGAACACTCGCACTCCACAAATTCGCTAGGTACTCGACAATCTGCCCGTTGTCATAGAGCATTTTTTCAAAATGGGGTACCGTCCAAGTCGCATCAACGGTGTAGCGGTGAAAACCACCAGCAACGTGATCATAGATACCTCCCCTTGCTAGGTCTAATCCTCGCTGAGCGCAGGCTTGATAGGCATCATATTCAGATTCATGACTCAACCGGGTACCCCGTAGGGCAAGCTCAGCATACGGTATCATCGGGAAGCTTGGCCCATAACTTCCTCCACTGATTACGCCCGTATTCGTCTCAATGCCACGCTCTAGTAACTCATCACTGAGCTGAGTGGATGCTTGGAGCATGGCTGACTGCTGGAGGTTCAGCAGAATTTCTTCTTTGAATGTTTGTAGCTTAGTTTTTTCGATGTCGTAGAAGCGGCGAATCGCTTGTAGTACCTGTAAAAATCCAGGGCGTCCGTAGCGTGGTTCTACAGGAAAGTAGGTGCCTCCATAAAACGGCACTAAGTCATCAGGGGTGAGGAAAACATTAAGCGGCCAACCTCCTTGCCCTGTCATCATCTGCAAGG
This sequence comes from Symplocastrum torsivum, assembly GCF_059505465.1. Taxonomy (NCBI): domain Bacteria; kingdom Bacillati; phylum Cyanobacteriota; class Cyanophyceae; order Oscillatoriales; family Microcoleaceae; genus Symplocastrum; species Symplocastrum torsivum. The sequence goes on from NZ_JCACKQ010000047.1 coordinate 12,006, forward strand.
CTTGCATATAAATGCTGTCGATGTCTGGTCGCTCTTCCCGATCCACTTTGATCGGCAAGAAATTAGCATTCATATACTGCGCGATCGCAGGATCGGAAAAGGCTTCTCCTTCCATCACCGTACACCAGTGACAGCTAGAGTAACCAATGGAAAGGAAAATCGGTCTGTTGTTTGCCTTAGCGGTTGCCAGCGCTTCATCAGACCAAGGCCACCAGTCTATGGGATTTTCAGCGTGCTTACGAAGATAAAGACTTTGGGTTTGAACAAGGCGGTTAGTCATGGGAACAGATACTTAAAAACTGAGTAGACGCGCTTTGTGGCTATCTGGAGAGTCAGTGTATGAGGGGCGTGAGTAATCCTCTTGGCTGGAGTAGAGACAGCAGGGTTCAAGAAGGACGCTCAAACAGAAGGTGGGGCTAGGAAGCACTACTCGACTTAGCTAATGTTGTAGGAGTGGGGTAATCGCGTGTGTGAGCCACAACTCCTCAGTGCAAGAAGAAGGCAGGAGGCTCTTATGCAGAAGGCAGAAGCCTTAATGCTTGTACAGTAAGCCGTTTAGCCAATGTTCAACTGGATAGTTATTTCCGCCGCGCTGCACTAAGTTTTCTCCCCTCCAAGTTTCAATTTGATGTCAAATTCGCTTTCGCTTTTTCATAGGCAGACTTCTGCTGAGGTGTTGATGCTTGTAGGCACTCAGCATGAACACGCTCCAAACCCTCGATGTACTCCTGATTCTTGCCCAAAACTGGGTTGGCGCGAGAGGAGGCAATGAGAGCCAGTTGCGCCCTTAGAGGCAATTGGCGGAACGCTTCTAAGCGTTTTTCTAAAGAAGACATAGTTTTAAAAACAGCTCTTTCAACAGGGATGAGTAAATTAACCAACACCGAACAGACTGTGACACCATTAGCTTATCTAATGCTTTGGTTCACTACGGGCAGAATCTCAGCCTTTTTTAACCTATTCGTGAATTGCTCTCATGAAGCTTTCGGAACGTTTTACAGATGCTCTAACCTTTGCCACGCAGTTGCACGTCAACCAAACTCGGAAAGGCGGTGGAGTTCCTTACATTTCCCACCTCCTGGGTGTGGCGAGTATCGCTCTAGAGTATGGGGCAAATGAAGATGAAGCGATCGCAGCTTTACTTCATGATGCCATTGAAGACCAAGGTGGTGCTGCAACACGAGAAGAAATTCGCCGCTGCTTTGGTGATGTTGTGACAGAGATTGTTGATGGTTGTACTGACTCCGACCAAACACCGAAACCGCCTTGGCTACAGCGCAAGGAGGCTTATATTGCTCACATTCCCACAGCATCAGCCTCAGTCCGTTTGGTGTCAGCAGCCGACAAGCTGCACAATGTCTGGTCAATTCTCAAGGATTATCGCCTTTTAGGAGATGCAGTTTGGGAACGCTTCCAAGGCGGCAAGCAAGGCACACTTTGGTATTACCGTTCTTTAGTTAAGGCGTTTCACACGGCTGGGTCAACCCCTCTGGTTGAAGAATTTGAGCGCGTCGTGGATGAACTAGAACGCTTAGTCGGCATTCGAGCGAATGAATAATAAGCAAAAAAGTTAGCGATCGCTCTTTTCTAAACCAACTGCTTTTTCTATACTCTGTTCATCATTAATGACTACTGAAAATTTCGACAAAAAGTAAACTAACTTTAAATACTTTTTGCAATACAAGCGTAATTCGTGCACATTACTGATGTATTACTTTTCTCTCTTTAGAGTGAAATTAATCGCTCCTGAATTCTCCCTTTCTTCTTCAAAAATATCTCTTTAGACCTAGTCCTTTAGATAGAGCTTATTACAGATGTATGACAGTCACAGTAAGTAAAGAAACTTGTACTAATTGAAAGATTCATCAGTCGTGGCTTCACCCTGGACAAATCCACTCCCGCTAGAAGAATTTGCAGCAACCAAAGTCGTAATCTATTCTTATGACGATCGCTGGGTTCCCATTACATTTTCCAATTTGGCTGAGGCAATAAAAATCTATCATCAGGCATTGCTTCACGGTGCAGAAATTTTTGTATTTCCACCGGATTCAACACTGGATCATTCGACAATAGGGCTTTTGTCCTCTCTGTAGGAAGCGATCGCTCATGCTGAACAACAGCATCAGTTAGACTAAGCTTCTAAAACAATCAACCAGTTTTCAGATCGCAATCTACTTGCGCTCGAACGATGCGATCAAAGGATGGGTAGAACCTAATCTTTGATTTAGCGCGTCGAGAGCGGTTGGCTGAGAATGAACATGAGCATCAATAAATAAACCAATCGCTTCCGCCATCAAATTTCTCAGTTGGTCTTCTGGTTGGGTTGCTGGAAAGTCTAGAAATGGTCTACCCGTGGTAGCATCAAACGGATCGACGACAGAAAAATGGTTGGCTCCTTCCAGAAGCAGTAGATAACTATCATCTCTCCCGCCTTTGATCGCTTCCCGGAAAGTACGCATCACTGGAGTTGTCGCCTGTTCCCACGCCACTCCATAGGGATGACTGCTGTTCGCAATGACTCCATCGCAGGTTCCCCCCATCAGGAGTAGAGGTAAGGAATCCGGTAAAGGGAGGATTGTGCCAGATGCATACCCTAGCTGTACAATTGCTGCGGTATGAGCAGCATACGCAAAAGCGGCTGCCACTTGTGGATGAAACCGCGAGTCTGCACTTTCGATGGCTACTCTACCTCCAGCCGAGTGCCCACCCAGAATAATGTGGTCTAAATCGAGCAAACCAGCTAAAACCCCTTCAGCTTGTAACCGCTCTAGTGCTGCCAGTAAAGCGGGCAAAGCAGAGGCTGTTGGTCCTGTACCGTAGACGTTTGGAGCCAACATCTTCAGGTCAACCCCTGGAGTGAGCGCTACCATGCCGGGTAAATTCTCGGCAATCCAAGAAAAGGTAACGACCACAAGTCCACGATCCGCCAATTTAACTGCCAACCATTGATACAACTCAGGTCCACAGTTAATCCCGTTGAAAACAATGACAACCTTGAATGGAGCTTGTTGAGAATCAGCAGGAACAACACCCAGATTCTGTTCTTGATCACTGCCTGACATCTGGGCTGGGTAGAAAACCTTGAGCTGAATGGTGTCATAGGGTGAAGCAGCAGTTTCAACTTTAGCAGTTTGGAAAAGTGCCCGAACAGTCATGATATTCAAATGTCAGCTACTCAAATCCGGATCATCCTATCACTGCTTTGAAACAGTTCGCAAATCTCCAAAACACATAACTTATGATTTCAGTTTGATGAGTAATCATGAACATCATTTCCTCTCAACTTTGAAGAATAAAATGATGCAATTAAACTATATCAACGTCATTTAGGAGAAGAGATGAAAGTTCGCGTATCTCACTAGTGCAAGAAGGCAGAAGGAAGGGGGCAGAAGGCAAAAGGTCGAAAGGCTTATACGTCTCCGTTTTGGCTCTGTTATACCATGTCTCGATTCTGCCTTTATTGCTTCTAAATTTTCGTATAAGTCTCGTTAGGGTGCTGGTGGATCTGGAGGAGAAGGAATCAGCCCCCCCCTTGCAAAGGCAGGGCTGAGGTGGGGTAATAATAACTTGCTGGAAGAGCTGAGTTATAGCAAGCAAGTTAAATGTTGAGCAGCTTACCTTTCTCCAAAATTTCACTGGCTCTTAGCACTTCCTGTCTTGCCCATTGATCGGCGGCTAGGATGTCATCTAAGGAAGGATTCGGACAGTTATCTGTTTGATGGCGATCGCATATTTGTTCAATCAGACGCGCAATATTCAAATATCCAATTTTCTCATCTAGAAATAACGCCACTGCCTGTTCATTTGCCGCATTCAACACCGCTGGCATGGAACCCCCCGCACGTCCTGCGGCATAAGCGAGTTGCATACAAGGATATTTTTGATGGTCGGGTTCCCTAAACGTGAGATTTCCAGCCTTCACCAAATCTAGCTGTTCCCAATCGGTATAAATGCGATCGGGCCAGGATAACGCATATAGTAGCGGTAAGCGCATATCTGGCCACCCTAGCTGCGCTAAAACTGAGGTATCTTGTAGCTCAATCAACGAGTGAATAATACTTTGGGGATGGATGACAATATCGATATGGTCGTAGTCCATGCCGAAGAGAAAGTGAGCCTCAATTACTTCCAAGCCTTTATTCATCAACGTGGCGGAGTCTACTGTAATTTTGCGCCCCATTGACCAGTTTGGATGCTTCAAAGCATCAGCAACAGTAACCTCTGGTAACTTCTCTACAGGCCAATCGCGGAATGCCCCCCCAGAGGCAGTCAGCAGAATCCGCCGCAATCCCCCCGTTGGAACCCCTTGAAGACACTGAAAAATTGCAGAATGTTCTGAATCTGCGGGTAATAATTTGACTCCATATTTCTCAACCAGTGGCAGCACAACAGGGGCACCAGCAATCAGAGTTTCCTTATTCGCTAGCGCAATATCTTTACCTGCTTCAATTGCAGCAATAGTTGGTAACAGACCTGCACAGCCAACAATACCAGTCACTACAGTTTCAGCATCCCCGTAACGGGCAACTTCTGCAACCCCAGCTTCACCAGCTAGGAGAATTGGTTGGGGATCGAGGTCGGCAAGTGCTTCTTTGAGTTCTGGTAACTTTTCTTCTATACAGATGGCAGCAATTGCTGGTCGAAATTGCCGAATCTGAGACGCTAACATTTCAACATTACGCCCTGCTGCCAATCCAACAAGCCGGAATTGGTCAGGATACTGAGCAACAATATCTAACGTCTGAGTACCGATAGAGCCGGTGGAGCCGAGGAGAGTAATCGCTTTCACAATGCTTTTAAAATTAGACGCCACTCCACTATAAAATTCTTTGGGTTAATTCTTCGCAAGCTTCTATGGAAAAAACTTAAGGAGTCTGGGATAGACCGTATTCTACAAGCCTATATTTAAGCTATTGTGCCTTTGGGCACTGCTGACAGAATGTTATTTGGCTTGTTGCCTCATTTAGGGATAAGCAGTGATAGTCCTGGACAGCCTTGTTACCGGAGTAAGCGATCGCATTTTCCCATCTTGCTGGATAGCACATCCATAAAGACTGAAATGACAAAGGAAAAAATCAGCCAAATAGTCAACTCATCTTTGCTGATTAGTGGTGCCTTTCTTCTTTGTGCAGCCTTGGGGATGTTGATTAATCCTAATACGTTTTATAAATTCTTTTCTCCAGTTCAATTAGTCCCCGATCCGATTCCTCCTTCCCAGAGTGTTAGTTACTACTGGGATTTAAAAGGTTATGCAGAGCTGGCATTGAATAACCAATGTATTGCCTTCTATCCTCTCTGGCCGCTTTTGATTCGTACCCTTTTTCATCCTCAGAGTGTAGAGCAAGCAGCTTATGCTTTTTTGGTGCTTTCTGCTGTTCTCTTCTTTATCTCTCTTCCACTGTTAGTGTGGATTTTCAAGAAAGCTTTAAACCACCAAAGCTTAGCGTTTCTCGTGGTTTTAGCATTTTCGCTAAGTCCAATGGCAATTTTTCGAGTCATCGGTTATACAGAAAGTTTCTTTACTATCCTTAGTGCTATTTTTATTTGGTGTTGCTTACGTCAAAGTCGTTTACATGAAACACTTCGACTCGCTCTAGTATTTGGCGTAACGTTTGTTATGTCTTTAACTCGACCGATTTTAATGCCATTTATCTTTTCCTCAATTGCTGCATTGGGAACAATTTATTTATTTGATTGGTTGCGATTAGAACGTCGAAGTAGAAGCAGTCTATTGACAAACGCTCATTATTATGGTGAAGAAATTAAAATTACCATTACCCTTTGCCTTGCCACAGTAATAGGCTATTTACCCTATGGTTTGTTTTGTCTGCATTCGAGAGGAAGCTTTTTTGCTCCGTTCACCGATCAATCGCTTTGGGGTACTAAATTAGGGTTGCATTTAGAACTCTTGCTCTTCCCTAAATCTCCTTTATTTGACTTGTATGGGTTGTATTTCCCGATATTAGTCTTAGTGCTTTCGCTGTTCTTGGTTTACTTCAAGGTTAGAAATGAAGAACCCTTAATGTGGATTCCTCAGTCGCCGCTGTGGCTGATTTTATTTTTATATCCACCGCTACTTGTAGTAACCTATATAGCTAATTATCTCAGGTTAAGGAGTAATACTAATTGGGTGAGGCAAGACGAAATTTCACACCCCCCGTGTCAAGGGGGGAGCAATCAAAGAATATGGGACAAAATTAAACCCAATGGGTCTAAGGCATCTAGAGGTGCTAGTTCTCTAAGTAAGCTTGTCACATCGGATTTTGCCCAAAGCTTGAGTCATAACTATCTGTTTTGGTTTTGTGCCTACTTCGCGGTGTTCCACTCACTTCTAATCTTTTTCACACGCGATCGCCTTTATAGTTTGGGGAGATATAGCTTCGGCCTTCCCTTCTTCTTCCTGACGCTGGGATATCTTTGTTGCTGTATTCCGGGTAAAAGAACGAACCTTGCCTTATGGTTGTTTATTTGGGTTAGTGCGATCGCTTTGGTTGAACAATGGGTGAATTATGGACAAAATCAATGGCTTGGTTGAAACGTAGCGGTTTTCAGTTACGCGCGTGTACATCACAATAACCTAACCCCCAACCCCTTCCCGGAATCGGGAAGGGGAGTAAGAATCAAAGCCTCACTCAAGAGTTCGCACTCCAATAAAATAGATTTTCGGTCATTCAGTGGTTGCGAGGAGAGTATGGAGTCATCGGCTGACAGTATCAAAGCATCCGGTAACGATACCGAGAAACTAACTAGAACAAGGTTAATGCCAAAGGCTGTTGGTTGGATGATTGGTGTCAATGCTTTGATTTTATTTGTGTGTAGCAGTGTGCGACACGCCTTGTTTCAATCATCAGCGTTTGATTTGGGGATTTATGACCAAGTTATTTACCTGATGAGTCAAGGACAACCCCCAATTTCTTCGTTCTTGGGGTTCCATCATCTCGGCAACCATACTGCTTATTCTGTCTACCTGCTGGGTTTGCTGTACAAAATTTACCCGACGATTCACTGGTTGTTTGCGGTGCAAGCCATTGGTTTGTCGTTAGGTGCGCTACCCATTTGGCATCTGGCGCGTCAGGCGGGGTTGAAAGAGTCGCAAGCAACAGCAATGTCAGCAGTGTATTTGTTGTACCCGTTGATTTTCAATCTCAATATTTTTGACTTTCACCCAGAAGTCATGGCTGTATCGGTAATCTTAGGGGCAGTTTTGGCGGCACGATTGGGGAAGGTAGCGTGGTTCTGTTGTGCCATCCTTTTTGTGTTGGGATGTAAGGCGGCGCTTTCCCTAACCGTGGTAGCGATGGGAGTATGGCTGCTTGTCTTTGAGAAGAAACGAGTTTGTGGTGCGATCTCAATTGTAGCGGGTGTCGCTTGGTTTATTATTGCGACTCAAATAATCATCCCTAGATTCAGTGGCACAGAGGCAGCGGCTGTCTTTCGTTATGCCTATTTAGGAGACTCGGTACTGGATATTGCGAAAAATCTCTTATTCAAGCCAAATCTAGTATTAGGAAAAATCTTTTCCCTCGGTACGCTGGAATATTTAGCGTTGTTGCTATCGCCAGTAATTTGGGGACTTTCACCTCGCTATTTAACACCGTTGGTAGCCGCGATTCCGGCGCTAACGATGAATATTCTTGCGGCTTACCCTTATCAACGGGATTTAATTCATCAGTATTCTCTACCAGTCTTACCCTTTCTTTTGTTGTCGGTAATTGCAACGCTGGCGGCGGGTAAAGGCTTGTTACGCAACAAACGAGAGATAATACTTTGGTCGTTGGTAGCTTTTTTAGCGTTAGCGAAGTTTGGTTATTTCTGGAGTCGGTATTTGCGTCCGATTGAGACTTGGCAAGCTACAAAAGATGCGATCGCAGTGGTAAAAACAAAAGAAGGTGTTTTAGCATCCGCTCATATTGCCCCTCATCTTACTCACCGTACCTTAATCAAGGCAGCTTTTCCGGGTTCAGAATCAGCAGACCTAAATCAGTTTCGGTATGTTGTACTCAATGTCCGTTACCCTGGCTTAGGGCTGCCTATGGAAGTTGGGACAAATTTGGTAAAGCGGCTTAGTCAAACGCCAGAGTTTCAGTTGCGTTATCAGCGGGATGATGTATTTGTGTTTGAAAAGGTTGCTGATTCATAGTTTCGTTAGTATCAAATCTGCGGCTATAGGAACAAAGCCTACCTTCACGGACTAAAGACAGCCTTGCAAGCGTGTTTAGAACAATCAGCAGAATCAGGAAAATGAACGAGAATCTTTTACAACGAATCACCCTCAATTCAGATATTTGTCATGGCAAGCCCTGTATTCGGAATCTGAGATATCCGGTTGAGTTTTTGCTGGAGCTACTTAGCTCTGGTATGACAACGGAGGAAATCTTAGAAGACTATGACGACTTGGAAACAGAAGATATCTTAGCTTCACTGTTATTTGCAGCAAGGCTTAGTCAGGTTAAGAGCATTTACAAATTTGCCTCATGAAGTTTTTGGTGGATGCTCAGTTGCCGTTACGCTTAGCCTATCGCTTGCGAGATGTAGGGCATGATGTGTTGCACACACGAGAGTTACCCCGTCAAAATTCAACTCCTGATTCTGCGATTAACCAAATTTCGCTGGAGCAGGAACGAATTGTGATTACAAAAGATTTGGATTTTTTGGAATCGTTCCTGATTCGTCAACAGCCCTATAAGTTGCTATTAGTGACAACAGGCAATATAAAAAACTCTGATTTAGAGGCATTATTTCTCAACAATCTTTCTCAACTTGTTGAACTACTTGAGCAACACAACTACATTGAGTTAAGCCGTAACGCTCTAATCGTCCATCAATAATCATCCGAAAATTGTGCAAAGCCTTTTGGAATATTGATACAGTAGCGGTTAAAACGATTAATGCTTAGGTTGGTAAGGATGATGTTCCATCCAGTGTCGAGCAATATCCAGACGGCGGCAAATCCAAACCTTGTCATGCTTCTGGACATAATCGAGGAAACGCACCAACGCTGCTGTACGCCCAGGACGCCCTGCTAACCGCGCATGTAACCCAACAGACATCATTTTGGGGGCTGTTTCTCCTTCCTGGTAAAGCACATCAAACGCATCTTTGAGATAAGTAAAGAAGTCATCGCCACTGTTGAATCCAGGCGCAACGCAGAACTTCATATCGTTGTTGTCTAGAGTGTAGGGAATTACTAAGTGTGGCTTCCCCTCAACTTCTACCCAGTAAGGCAAGTCATCGTTATAGCCATCAGAGTCGTAAAGAAAGCCACCCTCCTCAACAACTAAGCGACGGGTGTTAACACTAGGCGCATAACGACAGTACCAACCGAGAGGACGTTCACCCGTTAGTTTCTGCAATGACTCAATCGCCCAACGCATTTGTGCGCGTTCCTCGACTTCATTCATGTTTTGGAAGCCAATCCAGCGCCAACCATGACAACAGATATCATATCCAGCTTTTGCGATCGCATCTGCTGCTTCTGGATTTCGTTCTAACGCCAGTGCCGCACCAAATACAGTAATAGGAATATCTCGTTGGGCAAATAAGCGCATCAACCGCCAAAATCCTGCCCGACTCCCATACTCATAAACCGACTCAACAATTAAGTCTCGCCTCCCCGATTCCATCGAAGCACCAGGCACTTCCCAAAGATACGTTTCTGAGCGATTATCACCATCAGGAATCGAGTATTCTGACCCCTCCTCATAGTTCATTACAATTTGCAGGGCAAGGCGAGCGCCTCCAGGCCATTTTGGATCAGGTGGGTTTGCCCCATAGCCAATTAAGTCACGCGGGTAAGGCTGGGTCATGAGACAAGTAGATGAACACGAGTTGACAGTAACTATAATTGCATCTCTGGTGCTGTAAGCTGTTGGCAAATTCATTGCTGTAGGAGCCAATGGCATTCATTGGTGTCAACTTAAGACCCGCTCATTGGTTTGGCTGACCATATTATTTGTTTTCTATTGGTATTGATTCATCAGTCGTTGCACCTGAATCTGCACATCTTGAAAGGCAAGAGGAGACACAACCCCAGTTCTGAAGGTTTGTTCGGTGGTGTAGCGCCCGTTCTCTAAGTCTCGAAAGACTGTAAGTTCCTTATCCTTAAGATTTACTACCCAATATTCAGCAATATCTGCTTCGTCATAGACAGCTTTTTTCTCGTTCAGGTCTTTGCTGAGAGTAGTGTTTGAGAACTCAATTAGCCAAAAAATGTCATCTGGATAGGGATGGTGTTCTAGATAGACTGCTCCCAGTGGTTTAACTATTGCCAAATCTGGGGCGGGTTCGGAGTCATGGGGCAGGGTGATGGGGTGCGCCTCGCGGATTTTGACCCGATTGCCCAGCAATGTCCGCAAATAATCGCCAACTTCACTGTTGTAGTAGGCGTGGGGTTCTCGCTCTGGCGGCATAACTACAAGATCTCCGCGCAATAGCTCGACGGGTTGATCGTCAAACAGCCCAGCATCAATCGCCCGGTGATAGCGTTCAATTGTCCATTTGTAGGTGGTAACAGTCATGGCTTGTAAGCGGATCTTATTCATTTTTTTGAATGAATAGCTGACTCAGCCGTTTTAATATTCCTAAAACTGTATACGAATCATTACCCCGCCTTAACGTAAATTCATCCGATAACGCATACAGTGGAACCTCTTGCTGAATCATTTTAAGAAAAATAAAATTACTTCCATTCGTCACCAAACCAAACAGAGGCTTTTCAGGTTGAGGACTTGCCAACATATAAGCTAAAGCCTGCGGAATTCCTGGCTCTAGAGACAGTCCGGCGCGTTTCGACTCAATGACAATTACCCAAAACCGATCTTGCAACACCAAAACATCAATCTTGCCTCGGATAACAACCTCTTCATCCTGCTCAACAATCTCTACTGATTCCTCACTTTGGCTGTAAAAGGGTGGTAGATAAAAGCCCGCTAAATCCAACAGGGGTGATAGCACGACCATTTTTACCATATCCTCCAGCATTGGACGCATGATTAAGTTGAGATAGCTCTGCTTAACCCGATCTAATCGCTGCCTTTCTCCATCAGTTAGTTCAGGTAATTCCCCTTGCCATTCCTGAAAAAATTGCTCGTCTTCAGACCGCCTTAACTTAAACTTTTTTACTAAATCATATAATGTTACTTTCTCAGCCTGAATGACCTGAACCATAAACCGCATCCTACTTCTTTTGAGATGAAGCATAACTCAACTACTGAAGAAACACATCCAACCCCTGACACGTCTCATCCCGTTCTGTCTCAATCTCCTGCCAACTTAACAACAGGTTGGTATGACTGAACAGCCTTTTGATAGCGTCGCACCATTTATTCAGGAATATATCTACACACAAGGCTGGACTGAATTTAGGCAAGTTCAAGTCGAAGCTTGTCGCGTTATTTTTGATACAGATGCTCACCTTTTACTAGCAGCAGGAACCGCATCAGGTAAGACAGAAGCGGCTTTTTTGCCCGTCTTAACTCGGCTTCACCAAAACCCATCTACAACCATTGGCGTCCTCTACATTGGCGCTATTAAAGCACTAATTAACGACCAATTTGAACGCCTCAACGACTTACTCAAACAAGCTGATATTCCGGTTTGTGCTTGGCATGGCGATGTCTCGCAACGCCGCAAACAACAGTTACTCAAAAATCCTAAAGGTGTACTGCAAATTACTCCAGAATCCTTAGAAAGCCTACTTATTAATAAAACTAGTGAACTCAGCCAGCTATTTGGAGATTTACAGTTTGTCATTATTGACGAGATTCATGCTTTCATGGGTTCTGAACGGGGTTGTCAGATTCTCTGCCAATTGTCACGCCTCTCTCGATTCATCAAAACTCCACCTCGCAGGATTGGCTTATCGGCAACGTTGGGCGATTACTCACTAGCAGAGAATTGGCTGAGTTCAGGAACCAATAGAGCCGTTATTACTCCTAAAATTCAGGGTGGGCAACGAAAAGTGCAGCTAGCGTTGGAACACTTCTACCGTTCCCATGAACCTGATGATGAAGCACTCAATAGTTCTTACTACAACTACATTTTCGACAACAGCAAATCTCGAAAGTGCTTGATTTTTGCTAACAATCGTACTGAGACAGAATCCATTATCGCCAAGCTGCGTCAAATTGCCAAGACACAAGGATTACCAGATATTTACCATGTTCATCATGGCAGCATTTCTGCCCCACTTCGAGAAGCAGCAGAGGAAGCCATGCGTGAGGCTTCAACACCTGCTGTTACAGCTGCAACCGTTACTTTAGAGTTAGGGATTGATATTGGTCAACTTGAACGGGTAATTCAGCTAGACGCACCCTTTTCTGTCTCTAGTTTTTTACAACGCTTGGGACGCACCGGGAGACGGGGGAGTCCTGCTGATATGCGCTTTGTCTGCACTGAAGTTGAGCCATCTGGTGAAGAATCCTTACCTGAGCGAATTCCCTGGCAACTCTTGCAGTGTATTGCCATCAGCCAGCTTTATATAGAAGAACGTTGGATTGAGCCAATTGAGCCGATTCAATATCCCTTTAGCTTGTTGTATCACCAAACAATGAGCATCTTAGTAGGGATGGGAGAACTCTCACCTGCTGCCCTCGCTCAAGAGGTTTTAAGCCTGCCTAGTTTTGCGGCAATTACACACGCAGATTTTCGGCAACTGCTACGTTACCTGATTGATATTGACCATATTCAACAGACTGAAAACGGTGGACTAATTATTGGTTTAACTGGCGAACGGATTGTCCGAAATTTTCACTTTTACGCTGTCTTTCCAGACAATGTGGAATATGTTGTCCGGGATGAATCAGGAGAAATTGGCAGTATTGCAATGCCTCCTCAGCTAGGAAATCGGTTTGCCTTGGCTGGGAGAAGCTGGGAAGTTTTAGATATTGATACCAAAACAAAAGTTGTCTTTGTTAAGCAAGTCGATGGGAGTGCCAGTATTTCCTGGCAAGGTGGTAGTTGCAGCATTCACACCAAAATTCTGGAACGGATGCAAAAAGTTTTAATTGAAGATACGCAATATTCTTACTTGCAAACTAAAGCAAAAGAACGCCTAAAAGCAGCGCGTCAACTTGCAAAAGTAGAGGGATTGACACAAGAAAATATTTTGTGTCTTGATGAGAAAATCTGCTGTATTTTTCCTTGGATGGGAACAGTTGCCTATCGCACCTTGGAACGGTTACTCAATTTTGTTGTCAGGGAGTCTTTAGATATCAGAAGTATTAAAGGTAAATCACCTTATTATCTGATAATAAAATTGGGACATGAGAGAGTGGAAGAGCTTCGTCAGGAAATTTTTAACTTATATAATAAAGGAGTGACAGAAGATAATTTAGTTGCTGCGGAAGAAGCGCCAAAACTCCAAAAATATGATGAATTTATTCCTAACAACTTGCTTCGCAAAGCTTTTTCACTTGATTATCTAGACGTAGCGGAACTCAGACAACTTCTCAATAAGTGGTAGCTGTTGGCAAGAGGTAGTTCTTGTGGGAGTTACTATTTAGTGATAGTTAAATTTTAATCGCTACATAGCAGAGGAATTAAGGACGGGAACCGCTTCGATATTTAATGCTTTCTTAGCATCTTCTAATCGAGCAAGCGCAAAGTCCATCTCTCGGTTAGGTTTGCAACGCTCTAAAAGAGTATTCAGAACAATTTCAAACCTGGATGCTACTGACTCAACTTGCTCCGAGGAATCTGAAGAAACGCCGCTTGCTTTGGAGTAGTCAGTTCGCTTGTACCCAATTTGTTCGCCTCGCTTAAGTGACAGTCCTGCCCAATCACGGGACTCTTCTAAATACGCGATCGCTTCATGGACTTGGGCATCTAATAGATATGTCCGTAAAATGATGTCAAATAGTTGAACAAACTCAAATTCAATTTTTAGGATTTGAGCAAGTCCTTCTTGCGTTTGCTGTGGATATCTAGACAGGCGCTCCCGCAACGCTTTAGCTTCTTGTGTAAATTCTGACATAAGCCGGATAAAACTTTTGAATAAAAAAAATCAGCGACTTTTGAACCGGCACCCTACACCATATAGTCTATCAAAATACCCATTGAGACTGTGATGAAAATCAACATAAGCTTGTGAAAACACTTAAAGAAATTAAGAGGAAGCGATTTCTTGTCCTCTCCTTAAATCCGGAAGATTAAATAAATTTTATACATTCACTCTCGTAAGGTATTGAAAGCGAACTCGTGTTCTAGACGGCCGTCTTTGCCAGTTCTTTAGGTAGACGGCGAGGCACATCATAGGTTAAAAAATCATAGGCTAATTTCGTTTGTGGGAAAATTGCTCGTGCTTCCTCAAGCAAGTCATCCAACATAATTGCATTTCCCGGAGCGTAGCGCGGACTGAAGTGTGTCATGATTAACTGCTTTACCCCAGCACTCAGAGCAACTTGTGCTGCCATCGTTGAAGTAGAGTGCAAGCGGTCAAAGGCGAGTTGGGCATCTTGGTGAGCAAACGTGGCTTCGTGAATCAGAACGTCAGCATCACGGGCAAGTTCTACTGCATTATCACAATAGACCGTATCAGTACAATAAACGAACTTACGCCCAATTTCTGCTTCTCCACACAACTCGGAACCCTGAATTTGGCGCCCATCTGGCAAGGTTACCGTTTCACCGCGCTTCAGCTTGCCGTAAAGAGGCCCTGAGGGAATTCCTAATTCAGTAGCTTTTTCTACGTCAAAACGTCCCGGCCGGTCTTTTTCCTCGACTCGGTAGCCAAAAGCTGGAACACGATGCTTGAGGCTACGGCAGCTAACGATAAACTCGTCGTCTTCGTAGACTACACCTGGACTAACTGTATGAACCTGGACGGGGTAAGAAAAATGGGTTTGGGAGTACTTTTTACCAGCCCGAAGGTAGTCCTCTAAATCCACTGGTCCGTAAAGATCAATCCGATCTGTGTTTCCCGCCAGCCCACAGCTTGCTAAGAGTCCCATCAACCCATAGATGTGGTCACCGTGCATATGGGTGATGAAAATTCGGCTGATCTGACTGACCTTGAGGTCACTACGCAGCAGTTGGTGTTGGGTACCTTCACCGCAGTCAAACAGCCAGATTTCCGCACGCTGAGGTAGACGGAGGGCAACGCTGGAAACATTACGCGATCGCGTTGGGACTCCAGAGCTTGTTCCTAAAAAAGTAATTTGCACAGGCGTTGACAACTTCACACAGGTCAGGGAATTGATCTCCCATCCCTATACTACATACTACACAGCAGCACTCTAGAACAGTTTTGTTGATTTTTCCCCACCTCCCAAACTCCTCATCTATCTTGGGGAACATGCCTGACCTCTAGATCATCTAGATGAAAATTGAAGTTAGTGTTGACGCAATCAGTACTAAACGTGCTAAATGTATCCCAGGAATCTTTATAGGAGTATTACCCTAGATAGAGTCCATCGGTATGTTTAACCATGGCAACAACAATTTAACTCAGGTGAGTTTTCTCTATTCACGTCATGAACTGATTAGTCCAGCAATGGCTTGGAGCGAAATTCAATCAAATCTTGTTAATCCAAATATGAGACTAGTCGCAGTAGGAAGTTTTAAAGATGGCATCTAGACATTTCTCTGTCTCTCTTATGTCTTTGCTGAAGCAGATGATTTTACTGGGAGGGCGTCATTGGTGGCTCTCTTTTTTACTGTGGATTGTCCTAGTTGGTCCCGCGCAAGCGGCGATGGAACTACGGGTGGCAATTAAAGATGGTGTCAGCAGGGTGCAAGTGGGTAGTTCGACTAATGCTATTGTCCGGGATAGTGCTGGTCAGCAAGTCGGAGAACTAGAAGCAATGAATGCCTTCAGCGCTCAAGGTGGGGGAGGGAATGTCGCTTTGGGACAGTGGCGATCGCAATCGCTCTGGGTTGAACCGGCGGGTGACGGTTATGTTTGGATTGGCGATCGCTGGTATCGGGGACGGACTCAACTGGTTCCCACCAGTAAGGGACTCACTGCGGTTAACCATGTCAATTTAGAACACTATCTCTATAGTGTTCTCGGCGCAGAAATGAGTCCTAGTTGGCCTCTAGAAGCCCTGAAAGCCCAAGCTGTTGCCGCTCGTTCGTTCGCCCTTCATAAGCGTTCATCAGGGAATAGTGCCTACGACGTTACCAACACAACATCGTCGCAAGTTTATAAAGGGATAGAAACCGAAGCGCAAAGCACACATCAGGCAGTTAACGCAACAGCAGGACAAGTAATGACTTATGGTGGCAAAGTTATCCTCGCCGCTTTTCACTCCTCTTCGGGAGGACATACAGAAAATGTAGAAGATATCTGGACACAACCATTACCCTATCTGCGAGGAGTCGCGGATTACGACATGGGCGCACCTGTCTTCCAGTGGACAAAAAGCTTTTCCAGAGGTGAGATGAGTCGCTTGATTTCTGGTGTTGGCAATGTAGTGTCCATGACACCCGAACGCAGAACTCCTCAGGGGCGTGTCGTCACAATGAAAGTGCAAGGCGATCGCGGCACAAAGCGGGTAAGCGGCAATGATTTACGCAGCGCCTTGGGCTTGAGAAGTACACTATTTGCCGTTTCTTCAACGGGTAGTGGTTTCCAAATTGATGGTCGTGGTTATGGACACGGGCTGGGTTTGAGTCAGTGGGGGGCGCACAATTTAGCAGCGCAGGGTACTAACTACCAGCAAATTTTGGGTCACTATTACCAAAGCGCTACTCTTGCCCAGCTTCAGGCAAATTAACTATAACGGTTCTCAATTCAGTGAGATAAATGCGTAGGGGCGCACCCCAAGAGCGCCCTTATTGTGATTTGTATTCGCTCTAAAAAGCGATCGCGTTCCAGAAAACCTGACGCAAAATGCTAACTAACTTGTCAGCACAGCATAATTTCCCAGGGCGATAAGCTCATAGTAGTTACTACTGCATTCGCAGTTACTAATAACTTTACAAAAAACGATTAACAGAACTTGATGCCATTTTTAATTTAACTTTTTTATGCATCGCTCTAATTACTCATTTACCAATTTGGTCAAAAACTGGGTTACCTAATTTTTTCATATTAGTGACTGTTATTGTCACTCTCTTATCTCTATCAGGCTATCTGGGAAAACTCAACGTCTATCTAGAAATAATCAGTAACTTCAAATTTCAATATCTACTAGTTGCATTTTGTTCTTTTATCTTCTTTAGGCTGACTCGCTGCAAAAATTGGTGGATAGTAAGCTTGTTTTGCCTATCAATTAACTTGACAGAAGTCGCCCCTTGGTATCTTCCCCAACTAGGAGTTAGTCATCAAAGTTCGGGTCAATCGATGCGGCTGTTTCTGTCAAATGTTTTGTTTTCCAATACTCGGTACGCTGATGTTATCTCCCTGGTGAGAGAAGAAAAACCTGCGATCGCTGTGTTTTTGGAAGCTACTGACCCTTGGCCCGAAGAGTTGAAAGTTTTACAGGATATTCTGCCCTATCATATCGGTGCAAAGAAGCTTGAAATCGAAGTCTATAGTAGTTTTCCTCTGGAAAACACCTCAATTCAGTTATACGGAGAAAAGCGGGGCAATGTCATATCCGATTTAACGATTCAAGGGAAAGTCGTCTCAATAATTGCGAGTCATGCCAATCCCCAATTAGTTTTTGGTAGCCAAGGTTATAAGTGGCGAAATAGACATTTGGAAGAAGGTATTGGTGATTATGTGGTGCAACTCAAAAAGCCAGTTGTGTTAATTGGCGATTTGAATGCGACTATGTGGTCGCCCTACTATAAAACTATGATTCAGCGATCTGGTTTGCGTAATACTCGTGCTGGTTTTGGAATTTTACCAACTTTTGGACCATTACTACCTTGGGGAGGTATTCCTATAGACCATTGTTTAGTCAGTCCAAAAATTAAGGTTTTGAATACTAGAACGGGCAAGGAGGTTGGTTCCGATCACCTCCCTTTAGTTACAGATTTAGTCATTCCTGTCTCGTGATTAACTACTGATACAGCGAGGCAAGATAGCTGAGTGATTCACCAACAACACGACAAGTTCGGCAATCTGGCAAAATTGTCCCACCCATTCGTTCATAAAAAGCGATCGCTGGTTCGTTCCATTGGGCAACATTCCACTCCACGCGCCCACAACCTCGCTTTATCCCTAACTGAGCCACATAACTCATCAGGGCTTTACCAATGCCCATCCCTCTGTATTCAGCTAAGACAAATAAATCATCTAGATGAATACCTACTTGTGTCATGTAGGTTGAATAATTAGAAAAAAACGTCGCAAACCCAACAACTTGACCCGAAGATTCCGCCAGGATTGCCTCAATATGAGGTCGTTCTCCAAAGAGATGGGCTTCTAAGGTAGCTGCATTTCCAGTGATAGCATGAGGGATATTTTCATAATCTGCTTTCGTGTGAATTAGCTCAAATAATGTAGAAACATCAGCAGGTGTGACTGGACGTACAAGGAATTGAGACGAGACTGTTGACATGACTAGATTCCTCCTAAGATTTGAATTTATTTACTTTGCTGAAAAACATTGAGTGAAATTTTATTAAGGCTGAGCAAGCCAAAAAAAAGCTGATGGTTGATAGCTGACCGCTAACTGCTATGCTCCGAACTTCGACACTTGCAGCTAAACGCTATTAGCCCAAACTCAACAACAACCCAACTCCAACTAGCGAAATAAGAACACCGACAAATGCTCTTAGGCTTACTACTTCGCCCATCCAAATGACAATCGGTAGCACAAACAAAGGACTAGTAGCGCTTAGGGTTTGGGCAATGCCAGCCGCTGTGAATTTAAGTGCTGTTTGTTGTAGCCAAATTCCTAAGAAAGTTGAGGCAAAAGCTGCAAAAATTACAGCGCCTAGTATCCGACTTAATGACTTATCTCTATCTGTTACTAAGGGTTTGATCCAGAGTCCAATCGGATAGCGCTTGACCAACAGCCATAAAACAATGACGAGCAACGCCCCGAAGAGCCTTAGCAGCACACTCCACAAGGGACTGATATTGGTTTGAACAAAGGCTTGTCGGGATAAAACAGCACCAATTGCTTGTCCCACAGCAGATAGTAGACCGCAGATGATGCCCCAGACTGGTATTGAGGTTGCACTTTTTCCTCCCGTCGAGGCTGAACTGGACACCCCTGGTACTCGTTCAGTCACTACCCAAGCAACACCCAGAATTACCAGTAAGATGCCGCACCAAGCGATCGCACTCAGCTTTTCTTGCAAAAAGAGGGTAGATAGAAGTGCTGCTGTTGGTGGGTCTAATGTTTTTATCAGTAACGTCCGTCTTGCTCCCAATTGTTTGAGTGCTTCCAGAAAGAACGTATCTGCTAAACCGATTCCCACAACACCACTCAGGAGAAGGAGGTAGAGGGGTAAAGGGGAGGCAGTGGGGGTAGTTATGCCTTGTAAGAGGAGAGTTGGAATTAAAAATGCGATCGCCACCACCGTCTTAATCAGATTCAACTCCAACGCTGGAATCCTGGCTCCGGCATGAGTGTAAATCACTGAACCCAACGCCCACAAGCAAGCGGCACTAAGGGCTGCTAGTTCTCCCCAAAAACTTATGTATTCAACGTGAGGCAAGCTAAACATCGGCGAGAGATAACGCATTTCTCTCACTCTAGGGGAGGTGATTATAGATGTCCAATATATATTTGAGGGCTGATTTATATAAAATTTGTATAAATAGAAAAGCCAGTCATGGAACTTCGACACCTCTACTACTTCGTTGCTGTTGCCGAAGAATTGCACTTTAGTCGTGCTGCTCAACGATTGCACATTGCCCAGCCTCCCCTTAGTCAGCAAATTCGCAATTTAGAAGAGGAATTAGGCGTGCAGCTATTTGAGCGTACCAAGCGTCGGGTTGAGTTAACTGATGCAGGGCAAGTATTTTTGCAGCAAGTGCGTCCGACGCTTAGGCAGATTGAAGAGGCAGTTCGCTCGGCACAACGAGCTAGTCGTGGTGAAATTGGTCGCTTAGTTGTTGGGTTTAATAGTTCTGCGACCTATAGTGTTTTGCCTAAGATTCTTCGTGTCTTTCGAGAACGCTGTTCTGATGTGGAACTGGTTTTGCATGAACTTACTACCAGTCAACAGCTAGAACGGTTTCACCACAACCAAATTGATACAGGTATTCTTTACTTACCTGTTGAAGAGAGTAGTTTGAATATCCTGTCGGTTTTGAAAGAACCTCTGGTTATTGCTCTGGCTGAAACTCATCCCCTGGCAACTCAACCACAAGTCTCAATTCTGTCACTGATTAATGAGCCTTTTATTTTACCTCCCCATCATTTGGGAGCAGGACTCTATAGCCAAATTATGAGTCTATTTCAACAGGCAGGTTTTACTCCAAAAGTGGCGCAAGAGGCGATTTTGCTTCAAACTGCTGTCAGCTTAGTCGCTGGAGGAGTTGGTGTTGCGATCGTTCCTGCTTCTGTTCAAAATTTGCAACGAACAGGGGTTGTTTATAAGTCGATGCAGGAACAGCCCCCAGAAGTGGAGATTGCTGTCGTGTGGCGACGGAATGACTCATCCCAGGTTTTGCAGAAATTTCTCCAAGTGGTTAGCGAGATAACTGATAAATCTGGGAACTTAGGGGGAAACTAGGCGTGGGTTATGGTAAGAGGAGGGTTGGAATTAAAAACGCGATCGCCACCACCGTCTTAATCAGATTCAACTCCAACGCTGGAATCTTGGCTCCGGCATGGGTGTAAATCACGGAACCCAACGCCCATAAGCAAGCGGCACTAAGGGCTGCTAGTTCTCCCAAAAAACGCATGAATTCAATGCGATCGCAATTTCTCTTCACGATGAGCAAAACAGCCATCCCAGGTGCCAGCCATTTTCCCTACTGCAATGACTTTAGCTTGGCGTTCCGCATCAACACCCAGCGAAAATCAGTAATCAACTTCAATACTCATTGAAAAAACAGATCTTACTTGTTAGCTTGATGTCATTTCTATAATTGACATCTATCCTAAGGCGGATTATTATTTAAAAACCGATATAACAACATAAACCTATCGATCAAGTAAAGTTTTGATAAACCTATTAAAACGCTCGTTAATATAATGATTCAAAAACAATCTCTAATCGATTTACTGCCAAAGCAGTATCATCTTCCACTTCGGTTTCATTATTGGGAAATTAGAGGAAAACATGAGAGAGAAATTTTCTTCTTAAAAGAATTAGTGAGTAGTAGGAAGCGGGCTATTGATATTGGAGCAAATGTAGGAACTTATAGTTATGCACTTTCTAAATTGTATAAAGTTGTAGAAGTATTTGAACCTCAATCTTGGTGCGCTGACACAATACTTGCTTATAGCAAATCCCGTAGAAGTAACATCAATGTATATAATGTTGGTTTATCTGAATCCAATGGTTCCTTGAATTTGCATATTCCTATTAAATCGGGTCGGTACTTGTATTATTTAGCGAGTTTTAGGCAACTAGAGGGAGAGACTAAACGTATAACTGTACCTGTTCACCGACTAGATGACTATAACTTTACAGATGTTTCATTCATAAAAATTGACGTAGAAGGATATGAGAGTCAAGTAATAAGAGGAGGACAAGAAACTATTCTTAGAGAGAAGCCAGTTCTTCTTGTAGAAATAGAACAGAGGCACCTGGGTAGCAAACCTATACAAAAAGTATTTCAAGAAATTATTGACCTTCACTATGAAGGTAGTTTTTTATACAAAGGAAAGCTGCATCCTTTGTCTGAATTTTCATATGAAATACATCAAAAACAGTTTTTAGATTCTACTTTTAGCAAAGTATTTGGCAACAAGATAAATAGAAACTATATCAACAATTTCGTGTTTAAACCTATTTAGTCAAGCTGAATTGATTTGGCTTTAAATAATGCGATGAATGATACTTACTGAATCCCTCCTACTAATTGCCAGTTCTAGCTGATGGACGTCGGAGGAAATATTCTGCCGTAGAATTGGTTAGCCACAGCCATAACCTGAGGCAATGCGCCAAACTTTGTAGCTATGGCTTTGGCTAATGGGATAATGATTGGAGAGAAAGAACCATAGTTGTAAACTATGGGATTCGTTTAAGTAATCGACTTTATGCTGCCCATCTCTAGACAGCAGCAGCTTGACGGAAGCGTTTTTCAGTACCCGTATACTCCGGCACCCAACCTTCAGTTGTCGTGAAGTAGCGCACGGCTTTAATCCGTTGCGACGGTGTTAGATAAAACCAGTGTTCAGTGTTCGCCGGGACGTTGATGTAATCTTCTGCTTGTACTGTTAATTCTACTTGGGTGCCATCAGGACGAACAAAGCCAAACACCCCATCACCAGCAATAATGTAACGGACTTCAGGGTCAGTGTGGTAATGACAAGGGTCAAACTTCTCTAGCAGGGCGTTAAGATTTGGAACTTCTGGATGCAGCACAATTAAGTCACGAGACTGATAGCCAGCCGTTTGCTGGAGTTCTTCAAAGTAGCTATCAAGCGCGTCGAGAACTTGTGCTTTCTCCTCATCGCTGAGGGCATCCTTTGCTAGTAAATTTTGAACGTCTGGATTGTCTCCTACCGGCCAGCGCTTTAGCTGAACAGATAAAGGAGCCAGTTCTCGTGCAATATCATCCACCTGAGTATAAGTTGTACCGTCTTCAAGTCGTAGAATTGCCACAATACACCTCCATTTGCGATTAATCACGCTGTAGCTCTACAAGGGCTGTCCGCTACAGGGATAACTCTTGTAGGGTGGCGAAAATTATTCTTGCATAACGCTCATCCCCTAAAAGTTTTCGCTCATCCCAGCAATAGACAGCGCCTCTCTACAGCTAGATTTCGCATGATAGCACTGTTCTCAAAATACGATTTGTTTGTCTTTATTTTTATAAATTTTTTAATAGTTTTTGTTATTCGTTGATGCGCTCCTTCTTTCTTTTGCGATTGGCTTGAATTGAACGTAATGTCACGACTACTAGAGTTAAAGCAGTGATGGGAATAACAAATGCCAGGAACACTGTGCTGAATAACGGGAGGCTATCGTGCTGTGTGGAGTCTAAAATTAGGTAGGTAGCATAGGCAAGGTAATAAGCTAAAAACACTAGACCTTCCCAACGTGCGATGACGTAGCCTGTGAAAAAAATTGGCAGACACGCGATCGCAACAGCAATCATCACTGGAATGTCGAATCGCAGTGCGGCATTAGAAATATTGATCCCATCGGGTGAGACAATAGCGGCTAAACCAATCACTGCCAGGATGTTGAAAATATTGCTACCCACTACATTTCCAACTGCAATATCCCGTTCACCACGCATAGTGGCAATAACCGAAGTAGCAAGTTCCGGCAAAGACGTTCCCGCCGCGATGATGGTGAGTCCAATAACTAACTCGCTCACTCCAAATGCCTGAGCAATGATAATTGCATTATCGACAAGTAAGCGTGAGCCAAGCACCAGCAACACCAAACCCCCGATAATTAACCCCAAATTAACGACCCACTGCTGTGCTGATACACCTGAACGAACATCATCCTCAGGTACATCTTCAGATTGAGCCGCACTATTGTTCTCCTTACGGCTTTCGTAAATCAAAAACACTGTATAGGCTATACCGCCGATTAATAAAATAACACCATCCGATCTGCCAATCTTGCCATCGAGTCCGAACAACAGCATGAGAAACGACACACCGATCATGATCGGTACATCTAACCGAATTAACTGCCTAGATACCAGTAGGGGAGAAATCGTAGCTGCCAAACCGAGAATCAACAAAACGTTAAAGATATTACTCCCTACCACGTTGCCCACAGAAATGTCAGCCTGACCAGCAAAACTAGCCTGCACACTTACTGCCATTTCTGGCGAACTTGTTCCGTAAGCCACAACGGTTAGTCCGATGACAAGTGGCGAGATACCCATAATTACAGCTAATTGTGAGGCTCCACGCACTAACGCCTCTGCCCCTGCGACGAGAAGCACCAGTCCGATTGCTAAAAAAACAAGTACGATAAAGCTCATAAAATTCTCTCTGTACGATCGCAATTCTCTACTAGCGTCATGAGAAACACCCAGATCTTTGATGACTTATTACAAGCACTGTAAGCTCTTAAAGGTCACTTCGAGTTTCACCAAAAGTACATCAAGTTCTCCTTAATCTAGGAAATAAACACACGGAGATAGTTACTTTTCATGAGTTTGGGCAACAGCCGCTAGCACTGCCTCATGAATTGCCCCATTACTAGCGACAATACCCTGATTATTGACCAGTTGGAATCCACAAGCAAAGTCTAACGGCTGACCATACATATCTGTTACTGTGCCACCCGCTTCTTCCACAACAATCGCTCCTGCGGCATGATCCCAAATATTTTCTTGTCTATGTATTGATTGAGGGGAAGGTAGACGGATGTAGAGCGCCGCTTCACCCCGTGCCACTAGACCATATTTCGCCTGAGAGTCAATCCGTAGAAAGGTTTCAGTAAGTCCAGCGGCTTGAGCCACCGCCTCTTGCCGTGCCAAGTTACCATGTGCTGACTCTACACTCTCAGCCAAGCGACGTGAACCAACTGCATCAGAGTTTGCTACATGAATTGGATGTGGCTCACCACCATCCAGGGGAATCATTGTTGTTCCTTGACCTCGGACAGCAACAAAGATGACTCCTCGCTCACCATGCGGGTGTTTTGGGTCAACAGGTAAGGCGGGACAGCCTAAGATTCCTAGCTTCACCTCACCTGCCTCAACTAGAGCAAGCGCGATCGCATATTGATCACCACGTAAGTAGCCTTTCGTCCCATCAATCGGGTCTAATGTCCAGTATCGAGACTCTATCCCTCCATTCCCCCAATCGATCCAATCCGTAACTACTTTAGGGGTAGCACCAGCTAAGTGAACTTGGACGTAGTTAGTTATCTGTTGCAACTGTTGGGTCATTGCTGGCGATCGCAACAAGGTAGAATCTTCCTCAGCAATCACTGGGTCAGTGGGAAAAGCTTCAGACAGAGCTTGACAAATTACCGCTTGTGCGCCGAAGTCAGCAATAGTTACAGGGCTAAAATCAGGTTTTGCGATCGCAACGGCACCTCGCTCCTCTCGGACTTGCTCACATAGGTTGGCAGCGGCAGCTACGGCTGTAATTGCTATCTGCTTTTCTCGCTTGTACAACATAAGTCAAGGCTTCCTGAGAGAAGAAATGGTTTTAGTCACGATGGAAGCGGCTTAATCCTCTATTTCCATAAAGCCAAATTCCAGGTCGATTCGCTTCTAGTTCCCAAGGGTCTTGGAGGTTAGCTTCACGAATCCCAAAGCTAAGCGATCGCACAAACGGGATATCATCATCGTCTTGCGAATCTTCCAGATTTGATGAGCGTTGCAATGGATTAGAGGAAGTTGTGTCGCTGTAGGGTAACTGTCGAGTAACAGTTGGTTCAATTAAATCTAGTTCCTCCTCTGCTTCTGGCTCTAGTTCTATCTCAGGAATAATAACTACTTCCTCCGAGAGTGCTGTGGAAGCAACGAAAGGATTATCTTGCTGTTGATGAGTAACTAAAGGTTCACTGGGAATAAAATCATCTGCCAGATCGACAATCTCTCCCTCAAAAAATTGCTGAAGGTTTACAAGCGCCTTTTCAACTACATCACTATCGTATTCCGTGTCTTTGTTTTGTGCTGGGAGTGTTAGTGGAGAGTGATTATCAGTTGTCCCTGTCCAGCTAGGATGAGTTTCTACTTGTGCTTGAGGTTGCTCCATAACAGGAGTACCTGCCCCGGCTTGCTCTGATGCGCTTGGTGTCGCTACCGCCAAATTTTGCCTCTGGGTGGCACTTGAAGCACTATCCCTTAGAAGAACATTATTTGAATCCACGTTGAAGGAACTAACGCCACGCTGCGCTAATAAAGCTTCTTCACCGTTTTTCTGGACAGATGGCTGTACATGATCAGACATTACCTGTCTTGTTGTCGAGGGCGGTGAATGATTAGGTGCAGGTTGTTGAGACGGCGCGACTCGGCTACCTTGGGATGTTGGCCGGTTGACAAGCGCACTATCAAAAGCGTCAGTTGCTCTGGCTTGTAGGCTCACCTTTACCTTGCGATTGATAGCCTCCTGAAAAGCGGCTTCAATGTTCGGCAATCTTTCCTGAATTTTCTCCCGCCATGCCTGGGGAATACTCACACGAGCGTATTGATTATCTAAGTCTATTAGACGACCAAGCTGACGCAGTAACTCTCGCGTAGATATCGGCTTAAGCTGGGCAAGTACCTGTTGCCAAATCTGATCTAAGTCAGAATGGTCAGTTACTGTACTTGGTGCTGCTAGTGATGCCTCAGGCGGATGTGCGCTGCTGTTGTCGCTAGAGGCTACCGTTTGGCTCTCCGGAGGTGCTGTGCGATCGCTAACAGTAGGTTGTGAAATCGGGGTATTGGATGCTAGCTGTTCACGGGGAGCAGAAATCTGTGAGGCTCTTGTTACCTCGGTTGATGGTGTCGGTAGTGAGACGCTAGCAGTAGAAGCGTTGCTGGCTGGAACAGTAGAGCGAGGAGATGGCTGGCTAACGGTGTTTTGAGTTGTAGGACTAGTACTGCGTTGTAAGCTTTGCGTTGAAGGACTTTCACTGGAGGGATGACTATTTGCTGAGTGCAATAAGCCTAACAATGTTACTTCTAACCACAGGCGTGGTTGGGTTGTGTTTTTGATTTGAACTTCGCTGTCTTTGAGGTGTTTTTGCCCCGCCAAAATTGTATTAGTGTCCAGACTTTTGGCAAAGTCACACATCGTTATCCAGGTTGGTGTTGTTATTGCAACCAAATCGTTACGTGTTGGCGCGGTTTTAGCAATGAGCAAATCACGATAAAAGCCAGCAAGATTCTGGAGGACAATTAGAGGCTCTCTACCTCTATCCATTAGATGACGGGCGGTTTCGAGTACGGTTTCCGGGTTATTTGATGCGATCGCGTCTGTAAGTGCCATCAAGTCCCGTTCTGGTACTGCACCCACCAAATCCCAGACTCGCTCTACTGTCACCTCACCAACTAACAAGCTCAGCTGATCGAGTAGACTTTCAGCATCCCGAAGTCCCCCTTGAGCCACTTGTGCCACTAACGTTATCGCATCGGTTGTAATACTAATGTTTTCTTGAGCAGCAATGTATTGAAGATGAGACACCATTGCCTCTAGAGGAATTCGTCTAAAGTCAAACCGTTGACAGCGAGAGATGATTGTCGGCAATACTCGTTGAGGGTCAGTGGTGGCTAAGACAAACACCACACGATTTGGCGGCTCCTCTAATGTTTTTAGGAGAGAATTGAACGCCGCACCGCTAAGCATATGGCATTCATCAATCACATAAACTTTGTAGCGACACTGAACCGGGGCAAATTGGGCGCGTTCAATGATTTCCCGGATATTATCGACACCTGTGTTGCTTGCCGCGTCAATTTCAATGACATCGAGTGCATTACCCGATGCAATGCTTTTGCAGACCTCACAGACACCACAAGGCTGCTCTGTGGGCTTATCTTGCTTCTTACAGTTGAGAGACTTTGCTAGAATCCTCGCACTAGAGGTTTTTCCCGTGCCTCTAGGACCCGTGAATAGATAGGCTGGAGCAATCCGCTCAGTACGGATAGCGTTAGTGAGAGTAGTCGCGATCGCCTCTTGTCCAACTAAATTGGCAAAAGTCTGAGGACGATATTTATGGTGTAGAGGTTCGTAGCTCACGAGACTCAGTTGAGAAGAATGGGGAGAGGGGAGGGTGTATGCTTAACCCGCACTGCCAACAGCAATAGCGTCCATCTTAGATGAATCCTGAGCCGTCTGATGTGTCGATAGTGCCACGGCTCTGCTACAACAGCATTTATGAGTTAATTTGTATCTCACAACTTTCAATTTAAAGCTCAATGCCTCCTACTCGCCAAATCCAATGTTTTTACACCGATGGTGCTTGCACTGGCAACCCTGGTCCTGGCGGCTGGGGCACTGTGGTTTATTTCACTGATGGCTCTGTGTATGAAATGGGTGGTGCTGAAGCACAAAGCACAAACAACCGGATGGAAATGCAAGCGGCGATTCAGGCGTTAAAGGTTCTCAATGCCTCTGGACAAACTGAAGCCGTTACCCTTTACACAGATAGCGAATATGTCAAAAATGGTGCCACCAAATGGGTTAAGGGCTGGAAAAAGAAAGGTTGGAAAACGGCGCAAGGAAAAGCTGTTTTAAACCAAGACCTATGGGAGATTCTTGATGAACTCAATTCTCCACTAGTGGATTGGCAGTATGTGCGGGGACACAGTGGGAACGAAGGAAATGAGCGATGTGATACGATCGCTCGTGCTTTTGCCAATGGTAGATCCTTAGTACTAGAACAGTCGTTTAGTCTTAATCCTTCACAATCAATTCAGTCAGCCACTAATCTCCCGGTAACAGGAGTATCAGATTCAAACATTGCTCCTGAGTTAGCTTACACAACTGAACCACTGAGTGATTCCTCTTTTGACGTAGCCATGATAGACTCAACCGCTTCTCTGTCGAATACTGTACTTGACGACTTACCGCGCGAGGTGAGAGTTGGTCAACTTCGTAACTTGGTAGAAACTCTACGCATTGCTGATGAAATTGCGAGTCAGGGCTACCTAATTAGCAGTTCTGAACTGGCTGACTTAATGGACGTTAATGCTAGCGCGGTGACCAGTCGAGGTGATCACTGGCCTTGGCGCAACTGGATTGTCTCACGAGTCCGGCGTGAAGGTAATCAAATTCTCTGGCAACTCGAACGGGTAGACCAAGTGAATGGAGGAGATGAGGAATAGGGATTGGCTATTGGGGATTGGTGACTGGGAATAGAAGACAAAGCGACAGTATTTTCTACACTCCCTTCTCCCTTGCCTCACTCTTCCCCGATCCCCAATCACCCGTCCTAATCCCTATTCCCCATAAACCCTACCTCGCCAAGATTTCGGTCTTTGAACAGCAGATAAGAAAATCCGCAGAACGGCTAACGGGTCTGCCAAGGGAGAAAGCCAAAATAGCCACGAGGCTTTAGGTAATGTTTGAGTGCGATCATAAGAAGGAGCGATCGCAAATAGCAAGGCAAAGCGAATCAACACCAAAAATAAATTCAAGCCAGTGGCTGCCATTACCACTGGTGAGGACACTCCTAGCGCCAGATAACCCAAGAAAACTAGGGAGGCTGGTAGAGGAAGACCTTGGACACTCAAGAGCAACCACAAATCACTCCATAACTGACCTGTAGACGAAGCATCTTTGAGGTCAAGACTCCGCCCCCATTCTTTCCACGTTTCGGCAGCCCCCTCATACATCCGCACCTTGACGACCTTTGCCCCATCCATAAACCCAACCTTAAACCCTTGAGCCGCAGCATAACGAGCCAAGGTGACATCATCGCAAAATGAACCCTTGGCACTCGTATAACCGTCCAGCTTGGTCAAGACATCACAGCGGCATAAGAAACACTGTCCATTTGCCATTACCCGTTCTGCCGACTCGCTATTGATGCCAGTTGGTCCAAATCTATAAACCAGGGTTATCAATAGCGAAGGTTGTAGCCACCATTCCCCTGGATATTTAAGGATGAATTGCGGTGACAGGGAAACCAAGTCAAACTTCTCGTCCTCAGCCGCCTTGATTAGACCTGCAACCAGTCCGGGTGTCGCTTGAGTATCAGCATCCATACCCAGAAACCACTCACTTTTCTGGGACGTGTGTAAATAACCCGTATGCAATGCCCAAGGACGCCCTACCCAATCCGTTGGCAAGGGATCGTCGGTAATTAAGCGAAATCTGGGGTCTTTCTCTTGGGCATCCTTGACTAAATCCGGTGTCCCATCCGTTGAGCGGCTGTCTACGACAATGATTTCTCGAACTTCATAACTCTGCTGACTCAAGCCGATTAGGCAGGGTGTCAAGCGTTCTCGCTCATTGAGCGTAGGAACCACCACACTCACCTTGCCGAGTTGGTCTGGGGTCGTGGTTTGAGGAACAATTGGTAGACGGCGCCCAGGGCCTTTGCTTAGGCGGGAGAGTAGGAGAAAAGCAGCTGGGATCTGGATGAATAACAATGTTATTGCCAGAATGCCAGCAGCTTGCAGTGAAAGTAAGCCTGTTGACCCACTGACTATAGTTGCAACCGAATTCACTTAGGCATAACTCCCATCGATGCCACTGGCACTTGAGTCGTTGGGATCTCAGTGAGTCTGGTATTTTCACCTTGATCTGGTGGCATTGACGTTGGTGCGGATGAAGCCATCCACCACAGAATCACAGCAGGAAGAATGCCCAAAAGGACGCTCAACCCGATTGGAACCCAAAGCCCAACACCAAACAGAGTGAGTACAGCGCTAAAAGCAATGTTACTGATATAAACAACCAGAGGAAATATCAACTGCTGACGCGATAAGACAATAGGCTTTTTGTTCCAGAACAATGCTGCTACACCCATAAACAGACCACCAGTGGCGATCCAACCTGCAAAATTACGGTAGGGTGTTCCAAAAAAGGAGCCTACTTCCCCAAAGTGCCAGAAGGGATAAGCGGTTTGGCTCATCGCTGGATCAAGGGCAAAGTCCCAGGATGTCAGGAGTATGGCTCCCAAGGCAACGCTCAAGATGGGGCGCAAAAAGCTGATAGGATTCCCAGTTTTTACTTTGGCATTGATTGCGCTAAGAGCCAGTAGATAACAAACAAATCCCATGTAGAACCAGGAAAGGGGAACGGTGAAGGGGACAAGTCCAGCAACCTTGTAACCTAACCCACTTAAGTAGCCGTACTCTCCAAAGGGGAAGCCAGTACTGGTGCCTAGCAATTCACTACCCAAAGAGAGAAAAACAGCAGGTATCATGAACGTCAGCCATTGCCACAGTCCTAAGGTTCGGTAGGCATAAATCGCTACAGCTACCGTACCCAGAATAATGTTGACGACTCCACCCCCTGACATTGACCAAGCAAACACCTTCTGCCCAAAAGGCCCTAAGTCCGCGAGCAGTTCTGGATGGGGTATGACGAGCAGTAGCCCTGCTAGCCCAAAGACCATTGCAAAAATATGACCAACAAGAAAAGAGCGCTCAAGATTGACAAGTTGCTTCATTAGAAACTCCTAACACGGTTGAAGCCCGGAGCAAGAACCGGGAGAGCCGCATCCTTTTGAAGGCGGCATCGATATTGTTTTGAGCAGGAACAAGATTAGTTGTTTAATAGTTTACAAATGTTTATGAACAATTCCTCTGTCGTAAATAGAGATTATTTATCGCTTAGTGGGTCAATTTGACATAATATTCAAATCCTCAGGAACAGAATCCTCAGCTTTTCGCAACGCCGAGAAATTATTTAGATCTGTGAAATGTTAACACTGCTTCTAGATGTAGTGTGTTGCAACATAGAACTTTTAGAGGGAGCCACAGAACTCCTTTCCCTAAAACTTTAGGTGTACCTAGATTTAGTGAATAAGGAGTATATTTCAACGCTTCCAAGCGTGAAAATCTCCATCCGATGCAGTAACCCGTAGGAACAGGACGGTGAAATGATGGGAAAATCGTTAATATATTGGCAGTAACCTCAGTCTTGTCATTATATTTTGTTGAGCAAGCCTGTTAGTCGCCTCTGCTATCTGCCATCAGCTTCATCGCCTCTGTACCCAACATGAATTCACCTGTGTCGGAAAACGAGAAGAATGTGATTCGCCCCATCCAATACCGTGATTTGGAGGCAATCGAACAGCTTACTACAGGGGTAACTGATGCCGATAGCAACAGTTGCTCAACGACCTTTGATCGGCAGCTTCAGCAGGTTAAACGCTGGTATTGGCTGTTCAAGTTTTTGAGTTGGTTCCCGAACCCATACCAGTATGCTTTCTGTGTTTATGTTGTTGGGCAAATCCAGCAGATTCGCGGGCTAATTAAGATTGCGCCGTTTAATCGCACCCGCAGCACTTGGCGGGTAGAGCGGGTATTAGTCGATGCTGAGACTCCCCAACTAAAAAACATACCAGTAATGTCCGAACTTGGTTCTGGGCTATTAAGGCATTGCTTTGAGGCGATTTGGGAGGCGCGAACCTGGGTACTAGAGGTCAATATTCATCACAAATCGACACTTGCTCTTTATCGGCAAAATGGTTTCCAGCCGTTAGCGCAATTGACGTATTGGGCGATCGCACCGGAATTACTCCAAGAACTCGCTAAGCACGAGCCAGATGTACCTAATTTGCTTCCAGTGAGTAATGCTGATGCCCAACTGCTGTATCAGCTAGATACAGTCTCCATGCCGCCCTTAGTGCGCCAGGTGTTTGACCGCCACATCCAGGACTTTAAAACAGGCGTTCTAAGATCGTTCCTGGGGAATGTGCAGCAGTGGTTTAATCATACAGAGGTAGTCAGTGGCTATGTATTTGAACCGCAGCGTAAAGCCGCGATCGGGTATTTTAAGTTGCGGCTGTGCCGTGATGGCTCCACTTCCCACGAAGCTGAGCTAACTGTCCACCCTGCTTATACATTTCTGTACCCAGAGCTACTGGCTCAAATGGCACGGGTTGTCCAAGAGTTACCCCCGCAATCCCTGCAACTGGCTTCCGCTGACTATCAGCCAGAACGCGAAGAGTATCTGGAACAGCTTGGAGCAGAACGAATAGAGCATACATTGCTGATGTCTCGTTCTGTCTGGCACAAGCTACGGGAAGCTAAGCCTTTGGAAGGGTTACAGTTATCCGATGTACTCCAAGGGCTACAGCCAGCACGCACACCGATACCCAGTCGTATGACTTGGCTGAAATCGCTATCTAAAACGCCTCAAGTGGCTCTGAAAGCCGAGACAGCTCATCCTGTCTCTACCTCTCCTCAAGCATTACTGAAGGAGAAAAAGCTACCTTCTGAGTCTTCAGAAACTCGGATTAGGGATTGAAGATTGGGCAATAGTTTTGGATTAAGGCAGATTGACGATAAACCATCTCTTCCCAATCCTCTAGGAAAAACACCTGCGATTAGCGGAGCGTGATGCAAAGAATCTCAGCACTGGGTCTAGATGTGGGGAACAAGCGCATTGGTGTGGCAGGATGTGATGGTCTGGGTCTTATTGCCACAGGTCTTACAACGATTGAACGCACCTCCTTTGACCGAGATATTGCCCAGTTGCGACAGTTGGTTGAACAAAGACAAGTAGAAGTGCTGGTGGTGGGTTTGCCTTATTTGATGGATGGCACAATCGGGGCGCAGGCGCGAAAGGTACAAAAGTTTACGGCTAGATTATCATCTGCCCTTGGGCTACCAGTAGAGTATGTCGATGAGCGGTTAACTTCAGTTGAGGCAGAAGAGTTAGTGAAAGCTGAAAGGCGATCGCTTTCTGACAATAAAGCTCTCATTGACCGTAAGGCGGCGGCAATCATTCTCCAACAGTGGCTAGATGAACGTCGCTAGAGCCAAACTGGAAAGAAGCGATTAGGGATTGGAAGGATTATTGAGAGAGTTCTGAGGACTTGCCAATCCCCAGCCACCAGTCACTAAAGCCCAATCCTGAAAGACTAGCTTTCAACCATAGTGTTGAGAGTGATAACATGGGAGACTGCTGGATTATATGAATCAAATCTGTCCATGACTCTGACACAAGAGCGTAAACACGAAATCATCGACGGCTACCAAGTACATGACACCGATACTGGATCGGTAGATGTTCAAGTTGCCGTGCTTACTGAGCGTATTAATCGGTTGAGCAATCACCTGAAAACGAACAAAAAAGACCATTCCTCCCGCCGGGGGTTGTTACAGATGATTGGTCGCCGCAAGCGTTTGTTGTCGTATCTTCGCAAAGAAGATATAGCACGCTATCAAAATTTGATTCAACGCCTAGGTATTCGCGGATAGGCAGATTTAAACCTATGTCTACTGAACCATCAGGTGATGCCAAAAGCGGCTCTAACGACAGCCGCTTGCCGTTTGAACCCCGTCAGAAGCGCAAAAAGTCTGCCAAACCCCAACCGGAACCCGCAACCAGTCAACCGACTCCTAAAAAAACCGCACCTAGTAAAACTACTGCACCCACGGCATCTAGTAAAACTACTGCTTCTAAGAAAGATAAGCCAAGCGCTGCTTCAAAGGAATCCATGGCGATTCCAGAGGTAGTCAGCAAACGCATGGTACGCCGCATGGCTTTGCTGTGTGGCACTCCTACCGTTTTGGGCATATTGACGTTTTTTGTTAGCTATTTTTTGGTCACTAAGCTTGGGTTGAAGTTGCCTAATGTGGCAGTGGTTCTCGTTAGTATGGGGTTTTTCGGATTAGGGGTGTTGGGGTTAACTTATGGTGTCCTCTCCGCCTCTTGGGATGAGGAGGTACCAGGTACTAAGTTGGGTTGGCAAGAGTTCACCCTGAACCTAGGGCGGCTGACATCAGCATGGCGGTCGGCTGGACAAAAGGACTAACAACTTGTCGTTAGTGGTAAAGATTGCCTTCAGTAGTTTCAGTCACGCTTGATTTCTAGATTTCTTACATCATTAGCAAAGGTAAAAGCGATATAGCGGTTCTCATACTCGTGAAATACAGATTGACTCCTCCCCCAGCCCCTCCCCGATGCGGAGAGGGGAGCAAGACTCCGGTTCCCCATTCCAGCAAAAAAAGCTTTCCTTTTCCCTCCCCTTATAGGGGAGGGTTAGGGAGAGGTTGGAAGGGGGCTAGGGCGTGTTTTCAAACTTCCCCGTTAAATTCAGATCCCCCAACCCCCCTTCAAAAGGGGGGAGAATTTATTCAAAGTCCCCCTTTTTAAGGGGGACTTAGGGGGATCTGCGGGTTTTAAAACACTTCTTAGGGGATTAGGTTTAGTCGTATGCACTTAAGTGAGAAACGCGATAAGTACTACAGCTACTTAACAAAGTTTGCTTTGCGAAAAGTCTTCTTGAAGTCAAGCTTAATTTTGATCAGGATACGCACACAAGCACTTTGGCAGGGACTCTAAAAACATGATTGTGGTAATGAAAGTTGGCTCCCCAGAAGCCGAAATCAATCGCATTAACCAAGAACTGGCTGAACGGGGTCTGACTCCAGAAAAGATTGTTGGGAAGCACAAAGTTGTCGTGGGTCTTGTTGGCGACACGGTTGATTTAGATCCGTTGCAAATTCAGGAAATTAGCCCCTGGATTGAACAAGTGTTGCGGGTTGAGCAACCTTACAAACGGGCTAGCCGTGAGTATCGTCACGGTGAAGCAAGTAGTGTTGTTGTGCCAACGCCCAATGGTTCGGTTTCCTTCGGAGAGCAGCATCCATTAGTCATTGTTGCTGGTCCCTGTTCGGTGGAAAACGAGGAAATGATTGTTGAAACGGCGCGTCGGGTTAAGGCGGCGGGAGCGCACTTCCTTCGGGGAGGGGCGTATAAGCCTCGGACATCGCCTTATGCGTTTCAAGGTCATGGGGAAAGTGCTTTAAGTTTACTGGCAGCAGCGCGGGAAGCGACTGGCTTAGGCATCATTACCGAGGTGATGGACAGTCCTGATATTGAGAAGATTGCTGAGGTAGCGGACATTTTGCAAGTGGGTGCCCGCAATATGCATAATTTCTCACTCCTCAAAAGAATTGGTGCCCAGGAGAAGCCAGTTCTGCTGAAGCGGGGGATGTCCGCGACGATTGAAGAGTGGTTGATGGCGGCGGAGTATATTCTGGCAGCAGGCAACCCGAATGTGATTTTGTGTGAGCGGGGTATTCGGACGTTTGATCGGCAGTATGCCCGGAATACGCTGGATCTATCGGTATTACCTGTGTTGCGATCGCTTACTCACTTACCGATTATGATTGACCCCAGTCATGGTACAGGTCGCGCTGAGTATGTGCCAGCAATGGCGCTTGCTGCGATCGCAGGTGGTACTGACTCTCTAATGATTGAAGTCCATCCTAACCCTGCCAAAGCGCTATCTGATGGTCCTCAATCCTTGACTCCAGAGCGGTTTGACCGTTTGGTGAAAGAAATGTCAGTGATTGGCAAAGCTGTTGGGCGTTGGTCTGAACCTGCTGCTGTTCTTGCTTAAAAAGTTTTAAGAATTTTTAACATCCTCCCTGGCTGAATCTTTGATTGAGGTAGGGAGGATTTCTATCAGTTCACAGCTACTAAACGTGCCAAGTTGAAGATTGCGAATCGCGCCAAGCTTACTAGTAGCGATCGGATTAAGATATTCATGATCGATAACCGTGTACAACCGTAGTAGGTACAAGATGGCTACTCGAAAGCTGACACTAGAAATCTCTGAATCTCTTTTTGAGCAACTGGAAGGCATTGCTGAGTTGACTGAGGAATCCCTTGAAAGCATAGCCATACGGATTATCGCTCGCAGAGTGCCTTCATTACCTAGAGAAGCGCATGAACTTAACGAAAAACTGGCTCAAATCACTCCCAATCAGTTGCATGGTGAAATTGGTCTTGAAGAGGCGGTAGGTGGTGAGGTCTACTAGTCGTTCTGAGTCATACGTTCCCAAAAAAGGAGATGTTGTTTGGATAGACTTCGATATTAGAAAGACTACTAGCTGAAGCCTAAGCTAGTTTTGTAACTTGTCAGGAAAGGAGCATTACTTCGATATTCTTCTGCATCCGCTCCAATTCATTCCGCTTTTGGGCTATCCAAGCTTTTTCAACATCGCGTTGTTCTGGTGTTTCCTGCTGATATCTCTCTTGCCGCTCTAGGAAGTCATCATAGAATGAGATAACTTTGGCAAGAGCTTGAGTCGCTAATTTAACCCTATCATCAAAGATTGCAGTAACAATATCATCGATTGTTGAACTAACTTCATTTTTGAATTTAACAATCTCTTCCCAATAGATATCTCCCCAACCTTTGTTCACTAAAGCACCTAAAGGAGAACTAACAGCGACTCTAAAAACTTTTGCCTCGCTAGGTGGATGCTCTTTAATATTGCAGAACTTAGTTTTAAGATCATTCAATATTGAATTAATCTGGTAACTTAACTCAGTTTTCGCATTTTGATCTAAAAGGTTTAGACAACGCTCTATTAGTTCTAGATTAGTATCTGCAACTTCTTGATATACAACACTTAAGCTTTGTCTAACAGTTACAGTCAGGTCTGATGACTGCGAATCAATTTGTGGTCGTATATCCTTAATAAAACCCTCCTTCTCGTTCCAACCAATTCCTTTTTTAGATTGCTGTTTTGCATCAACAAACCATTTTTTCCTCAATCGTTCTATCCGTTCTTCCCATGATTTTTTAATCTGTTCTGCTGCCTGTAGTTTGCACTGCTTACCTAGCTGAAGGATTTTGAAGTCACGTCCACTAATTTCACCAATTTGTTCACAAATATCTTCTTGTGCTATTTCAGAAATTCTGGTCTTGCTGTCCCAGACATCTTCAGCTTGACGCAATTCATCTAAACAAGCTTGTACTAACTCCTTAAGTTTTTTAGCAGATTCCTTGAGTTCTGGAGAATAACTTTCAACCCTTTGATCACTTTGAGGTCTATCCGGTAAGTTGACGAGTATCTGGTTGGCCGCCTTAACGAACAAGGAGCCAAGTGGCTCGAATTGAGCTGGATTGAGTAATGAGTAAACTTTTTCTAAGGCTTGTGCATCAATGATTTCTTGAGTACTGAACCCAGCCTCTAAAACCGCTAGGTGTTGAGACTCGATCTGTAGCCAGTTACCCACTGATTGCCAATACTGCTTCTCACTAGAGTTTACTTCTCCATCTACCACTGATATCTCGTAGCAAATGGCAAGCAGCAACAGTCTTTCTGATTCTGAAAGGGGAACCATCAGCATCTTCAAATCATCAGTTTTTGCATAAACCTGATTCTCGCGTATGCCCTTAATTGAGCGGTGCGCCAACCGACGTGCATCAGTATCTAGGGAAGTAAATCGATTAAGGGCTGTCAGTAGTTGTCTTATTTCTGCATCTGTTACCGTACCATCTGCATACATCACACCCAATAGAACTGTTACTAAAGCGGTCAGAAAGATTATGGAAGGTGTGAGATCTTGTTGATTGAGTTTTTGCCCAGTAATGCGCGACAAGAGATCTATAGTCTCAGAACCAACCAGTGCAGTATCCATAAAGCCTGTGAACTAATAATGTTACTTGTCGTCTAGTATCGCCAGATTCAACCAAGACTAAATCCGGGAAAATACGGTTATCTTTGTTGGCAAAACTCGCTAGGCTCTAAGAAATTAACTTCCAACTAAGCAGAAATATGCTGTTTCAATTTCCCCCTGCTGTTCAAGCGGCGATGGCTGCTGGCAAGTACGTGCAAGTCTTTACATCAGCAGGAGTACCGATAGGCATGGTTAGAGACACCGTTACCGGACAGTTCGCTGCTCACGCCGTTGGTGTTGTCGTTCACAATAGCCCTTTATCCCCGCTAGTAGCAGCTTCCCAACTCATCATTGGTGGGACACAGATGGTTCAAACCCATATGGGGTTTCAAGGAGTAAACAGAAGAGTTGAAGGTGTTAGTCAACAAGTTGAGGGCGTTAGCCAGCAAGTTGCAGGGGTTAGCCAACAAGTTGTAGGAGTTAGCCAACAAGTTGCAGGTATCAATGCTGGCTTACAATCGCTTCAAGCAAGTGTAGGAATCCTGCAAGCAACCACAGCAGTGATTGGTGTTGGTGTTGTAGCTGGTGTAGCACTGTCAGCAGTGAACCTCCGTCAAACTATGAAGTTGAGGGAAGATGTAAAGCAACTGAAGCTTGAAGTTAAAAGCGGCTTTATTGACCTGAAAAAAGTATTGAAAGACCAAGGAAGCGAAATTATCCTAAGGATTGACCAAGTTGCCCAAGACGTGAAATTTGAGCAGCATCGTCTAGTTTTGATTCAAGCTTATGGAAGATTTCTAGAAGCGACTAAGCTGATGAAAATCGCTATCTCATGCGAAGACGTGAGTATCAGGAATGCTGACTTAGCGAATGCACGGCAGATGTTAGCCGAGGCTTTAGCAGACTACAACAATCCTCGCCTACTATCAGAAACTTCTGCGGCTGGACAACTCCGTAGGCTCGAATGTGGCTGGGCAATTGACCAGACGATTGCTTTATCTTATCAATTGCAAAATGAGTCAGCGGCAGTAAGCGATCGCCTTTCTCATCTTCAAGACAAAATTCGTCAAGATTCCCTCACTGTAATTGACCGTTGTGAAACCGAAGATGATCTTGATTTCCTCTTCCCTGAACTCACCCGAATTCATGACCACGATTTAGCTGTATTAGAATCTTGGCAAAATCATGTAGATTGGATGCGATCGCTTCCTGCATCCGAACTCAAACTGCTCCAAACTGCCGACTTCACTAACTCCGAAATCTCAGTTAATTCAGACATCAACACCGATACAATAGCTGATTCAGCACCACCAGAACAGTTACTCTACGAAAATCTAAAGCAAAAATCTCATCCTGAATCTCTGCGCGATCAGTTGCAATTTATGATGAAGCCTGAACTACGCCAAGAATCTGAATCTTATATTACTCAGCAAGCTGCGATCGCAGGTTATAAAACATTAGTTCCAGCGAATTTACAAAAAGCATCAGACTTAGCTGTTGCTAACCTCTACTGGTATTTCAAAGTTAGAGATGAATCAGAAGAAGAAGTAGAAGTTGCCTAAACAACAGGGAAAGAGTACTCGCTCACTCCTTAACAAATAGCTACCGTACCTTCCGGGAACATCAGTGGTAGGAAAATCCTTCTAGAATACTGAAACGATACTGACTCCACACCAGAATGCAACGTACAGTAGCGAAGCTCATCCCCTTTGCCCTCCTCCTACTCAGTTTTCTGACAGCAACCACCTTACATTCACTGCATCATCCTGATTTTGCTGCCTTAGCCACCACACCGCAGCTAACCTCAACAGCAAAGTCTTGGGAAAATGCTCAATTGGTGCAGACTTTAAGACCCCTTGGCGCACCAACACCAGAACCCTGCACTG
Organism: Symplocastrum torsivum; assembly: GCF_059505465.1. NCBI lineage: Bacteria > Bacillati > Cyanobacteriota > Cyanophyceae > Oscillatoriales > Microcoleaceae > Symplocastrum > Symplocastrum torsivum. The sequence goes on from NZ_JCACKQ010000047.1 coordinate 51,865, forward strand.
GCTTTTCAATTACATCTGAGGCATTTAGTCCCGATAGCCAAATGCTTGCCGTTGGGGTTCACAGCTATGTCCAGAGTGTGTGTGGTGGCGGTAGTAGCAATCTGAGCTTATGGAACCTGCAAACAGGAAAACAAATCAAGACTCTTGTTCAAGGGGGTGCAGGCGAGGCATTGCTGGCGATTGAAGAGCATCGTAATCAAGAACCCGACGATCCGAATGCTCTAGTGGGTGACATTGCTCATCAGGTTGCCTTTACTCCCGATGGGAAGATTGTAGCAGCAGCGATGTCCGATAAAACTATCAAGCTCTGGAACGGGAAAACGGGTGAACTACTTCGCACACTCACAGGACATAATTATGCTGTTCATGCGATCGCAATTAGCTCAGATGGTCAGACTTTAATCAGTGGCAGTTCTGACAAAACAATTAAACTGTGGAACCTGAAAACTGGACAACTCATCCGCACCCTCAGAGACTCCCAGCCAGTTTATCAATTGCTCCTGAGTTCTGATGGCGAAAGCCTTGCGAGTGTCACTTCACGGAATAGTCTCTCGTATGGCTTGGGCGATACAATCGTTACCCTCTGGAACCTAAAAACGGGGAAAGTTGTCCGCAGCCTTTCAGATTTTGCAGATGCTTCTGCATCGCCTCTGCTGAGTCCAGATGGACAGATTCTCGTCACTGGCAGCAATGACAACAGCATTAAGTTGTGGAATGCACGCACAGGGGTACGGATACGTTCCTTGATGAGCCATTCCGCTACAGTTACCCGCCTTGCCATTACTCCAGATGGTCAGTTCCTAGCGAGTAGCAGTAGTAATGACGGCACCGTCAAACTTTGGAACTTCAAAACGGGTCAAATCATCCGTACCATCCCCGACCTTAAATTCATTAATAGCCTTGCTTTCAGTTCAGATGGACGGACGCTAGCTATGCATGATGGCAGTAGGGGACTGCAGGTGTGGAATTGGCGATTGCCGAAAAAAATCCGCACAATCGAGGTTAATTCTAATTTCTCCTTTACTCCAGATGGACAGAGCTTGATTGCGGGACATAACTACGCGATCGAGGTTTGGCGCTAGGGCGTGTTTTCAAAGCCTTCGATCCCCCCAGCCCCCCTTAAAAAGCGATAGCGAAGCGATAGCGAGGTAACGAGCGTCTGCTGGAACACGTCCGGTTCCTCCGAGTTAGGAAGCATCAAGACGGGGGAAGAATTCAATCAAAGTCCCCCTTTTTAAGCTATGCATTAGTCACATCTTTCTTAATAAACTCTGACTTGA
>NZ_JCACKQ010000048.1:0-52636 GCF_059505465.1 Symplocastrum torsivum
CCTTTTTGCTTCCTTTTTTAACTGGTCACTTATTTCCGCCTCGCTGCACTAGTGTAATTCCAGTGGAAATCACAATTAAATCTACGGTAATTATATCGACTTAGTGTAGTTTCTCTTTGAATAGAAATATCACAGTAAATTGTGAATAGCAAGTAGATTTTGGTTAAATTTTTCGGTTATTGGATAAGCTTTTCAAGGCATTAAGAAACTACCCCCAGCAAATGGTGGCAAAAGTTTGTTTCTCCTAAAGCTGAATGTTTAACGGCTCAGTTGCACTACTTTACTTGTATTAGTACCTTGGCGATTCATGACTCGCTCAAGTACCATTTCTTTGATTTGACCAAACTGGGCACTGCCCCTTGCTCGCGGGCGTGGCAGTGTCACACGGACATCCAGAGCAATTTGCCCCGCCTCGATTAGCAACACTCGATCAGCCAATGCCACGGCTTCTTCCACGTCATGCGTTACCAAAAGCGACGTAAACTGTTGCTCCTGCCATAACTGCTCAATCAACCGTTGCATCTCAATGCGAGTGAGAGCGTCCAATGCCCCCAAAGGCTCATCTAATAGAAGTAAACGCGGCTGACTTACCAAAGCTCTTGCTAGGGCAACCCGCTGCCGTTGCCCACCAGAAAGTACTGCCGGCCAATCTCCCGCCCGTTCTTTGAGTCCAACTTGCTCAAGTGCCCACTCTGCTCTCTCGCGCCAGTTATTTTGTAAACCTAGTCCTACATTTTCCAGCACTCGTTTCCATTGCAATAAACGTGCATCCTGAAACATCACTCGGACTGAGCGGCTGAGCTTACGCAGTGGCTCTCCATCCAGTAACACTCCCCCTTGGCTGGGTGTCTCCAATCCAGCGACAAGACGTAGAAGCGTACTCTTACCGCAACCACTCCTGCCAACAATCGCGATAAATTCTCCAGGGGCTACCTCTAAATTCACTGACTTTAAAACAGTAATACTGCCAAAAGTCTTGGTCAAATCTACAACTTTCAGGTGTGTCCCTTGCTCAGATATTTTCACGCTTAAAATCTCCTTCTTTATTGCAGTAAGCGGTTGGTTCTTAGCAGCACAATCTTGTTTTTTCATGAAATTAACCACTTCGTTTTGTATTAAAGCTGCTCTGTTCTTCCAGTAAACCAAATTCAAAAAAACTGTCTGATTAACTGTTGGACGGTAACAGGGCTAAAAGCTAATTCCAAATTCTTTAAGCTAGCTGATAGTTAGGATGCCAAGCCAGCCATTTCTCTTCTAAAATCCTGGCAGCAGTATCTGCTAATTTGCCCAACAAGGCATATATCAGAATGCTTAATACCACGACATCGGTTTGCATAAACTCACGAGCATTCATTGCCATGTAACCAATGCCAGAATCAGCGGCAATTGTCTCAGCAACAATTAGCGTCAACCACATAATTCCCAATGCATAACGCACACCCACGAGAATTGAAGGCAATGCTCCAGGAAGAATGATTTGCCAGAAGAGAGCCGCTGGTTTCAGCCCATAGACTTTGCCCATCTCAATTAATCCTGGCTCGACAGTGCGAATCCCATGATAGGTATTCAAATAGATAGGAAACATTACACCCAGAGCAACTAGAAATAGCTTCGATTCTTCCCCAATACCAAACCACAAGATTACCAAGGGAATTAAAGCTAAATGGGGAACATTCCGAATCATTTGAATGGATGTGTCCAAAAGCTTTTCAGAGATGGGAAATATGCCATTGAGTAATCCCAATACTAAACCAATACCGCCACCTATCGCGAAACCGAGGAAGGCACGCCAAGTACTCACACCAATGTGTCGGAAGAGTTCTCCACTCTTAGCAAGTTGGATACCCGCTTGTAGAACGCCTGTTGGAGCAGGTAAAACTCTGGTGGAGAGCCAACCTACTTGCACAAAAAACTGCCAGAGAACAATTAGCAAGACGGGCACAGCCCAAGGAATCAACTGCTGAACACGCTTATTTTTTAGCCATTTATTGTTCATGACGCACTCGCTGGAGTAACTTGTCGTTCTTGTGGGAAGTTCTCGTTGGCGACAATTTCACCAAAGGGACTCATGATATGAGTTTGGAGGGGAGCTGGCTGGTTCTCCAAGGGGAGGCGCGGGAATAATAATTCAGCGACTCGATACGCTTCTTCTAGGTGGGGATAGCCAGAGAAGATGAAGGTTTCAATTCCGAGTTCTGTATATTCCAGCATCCGCTGAGCGACAGTATCTGGATCGCCAACTAAGGCTGTGCCTGCACCACCCCGGACTAAGCCAACACCTGCCCAAAGGTTAGGGCTGATTTCTAGGGCTTCTCGGCTACCACCATGGAGTTGACTCATCCGTCGTTGTCCTTCGGAGTCGGCACGAGCAAAGGCTTGTTGAGCGGTTGCGATCGCTTCTTCATCGACATACTTAATTAACTGATTCGCCGCATCCCACGCTTCGCTCTCGGTTTCCCGCACAATCACATGAAGGCGAATCCCAAAACGGACTGTTCTGCCTTGTTCTGCTGCTAGTTGGCGAACCTCTTGAATCTTTTGCGCGACTTGATCAGGTGGTTCTCCCCACGTGAGGTAAACATCAATGTGCTTAGCCGCAACTCGCTTTGCTGCTGCTGATGAGCCACCAAACCACAGCGCTGGATAGGGACTTTGGACAGGTGGAAATAGGAGTTTTCCCCCCTTAATTTGCAAATGCTGTCCGTCAAGGTCAACCGTTTCACCGCTCATGATGCCTCGCCAAACGGTGAGGAATTCATCCGTTAAGTCATAGCGTTCATCATGACTCAGATGTAAACCATCCCCAGCTAGTTCAACTGGATCGCCGCCTGTCACCACATTCACTAGCAACCGTCCATTCGACATCCGGTCAAAGGTTGATGCCATCCGTGCGGCTGCGCCAGGAGAGGTAATTCCTGGACGAATCGCAACAAGAAACTTCATCCGCTTGGTTACAGCGATCAAAGATGAAGCTGCAATCCAGGCATCTTCACAAGAGCGTCCGGTGGGTATTAATGCACCTGTGTAACCCAGATTATCTACAGCTTGGGCAATCTGCCGCAAATATTCAGGGGTGACGGCACGTCCACCATATGCAGTGCCGAGATAACGTCCATCACCATGCGTTGGGAAAAACCAAAGAATTTGCATTGTTGTCAGGGCTTATAAAGTACGGTAATTTGATCGAGATACCGTATTTAGCAGAGATTAAAGAGAATATCACATGAACTGATGTAAAAAGCAAGTTCCCGTATCCAGTTCTTAGCCTGTCAGACTTAATTGACCAGGGATTCACTAAGATGTGTCAGGCAGACAGTAAGAGGCTACTGGAGGGCTGTTGAATTTTCTGAGGAAAAAGTAGTATTCAGGGTTTTGGCTATTTCCATAAATACCTGTGCAACTAAAGAGCCAGGTTCAAGGATTGGCATCGGTTGTCCCACATCACCACCAGTACAAATATGAGGTTCAATGGGAATTTTTCCAAGTAATGGTGCTTGCAATTCAGCAGCAATTTGTTCACCGCCACCACTTCCAAAAATATGGCTGGGTTCTCCACAATGCTTGCACACGAAGTAACTCATATTCTCAATAATTCCTAACACAGGAACCCCAACTTGCCGAAACATATTAATACTGCGGCGAACATCCGATATTGCAACTTGCTGCGGAGTGGTAACAATAATTGCTCCACAGATAGGGCTTTCCTGGATAATTGTGATTTGGGCATCTCCAGTGCCTGGGGGCAAGTCAATGAGTAAATAGTCGAGTTCTCCCCACTCTACCTCAGTGATAAATTGAGTAATTATCTTATGCAAAACAGGCCCGCGCCAAGCCAGAGGATGCTCTGGTTCAGCTAAAAGCCCGACTGACATGACTTTGATGCCATGCGCTTCTAAGGGAAGAAATCTCTGTCCTTGTGCTGTATCGATCACCTGTACCTCAGATTGTCTAACTCCTAGCATCTGAGGTACGTTCGGCCCATAAACATCGGCATCGAGTAAACCCACTCGTGCGCCACATAATTTCAACGCAGCAGCTAAATTAACGGATGTTGTGGATTTTCCGACTCCCCCTTTGCCACTAGAAATTGCAATCGTTGTTTTGACACCGGGAATCGTACACAGTTGAAGGTAAGCTTTCTTGCACCAGGTTAAGGAAGAGAGAGCCTGTTGAGTTTGTTCTTGCAGGTAGTGTTGATGTGCACCAATATAAAGGCGCAGGTAGATATAGTCATCAACAATCCGCAGATTTCGCACCATTCCCAAGCTGACTATATTATTTTTGAGAATGGAATCGGTGACTTGTTTAAGAATGCCGATCGCTTCTTGGCGACGGGATTCAATCAAAGGGTTGGCAGGATGTTGTAAACTTTCGGACGTTCCTTCCACGCTAGAGCGCTTAAAAGGCGATTGATGGTTAGACATTGGGTAATTCTTGCCTAGACGCCTGAAGCTTTTGCATCGCCCGTTGCGTGTAGATGCGAACATCCACATCCGGATCGTCCAGAGTTTGCTGGAGGCTGTTGAGGACGGAGGGATTGCCGAGATTTCCAAGTGCGATCGCAGCATCTCGTCGCACATCTGGATATTCATCCGATAAGCCTTGCACTAAGTCTGGTAAAACGCTATCGTCAGCAACGTTTTGCAACGCTTGAGCTGCAAATTTGCGAACTTGCCAATGCTCATCTTGCAACGCTTTTCCCAAAGCGGGGATAGCCTCAGTTGCAGCATGAAGTGCTAATGATTTAGCCACATTACGGCGCACTTGCCAATCGGAATCAGTTGTTAGTGCTTGACACAATAAGGGAACAACTTGATCATCCGCTAAATGTCCCAGCGTTAAAGCCGCCGCACGACGCACCACCTCTGCTGGATCGGACAGAAGTACCAGGACAGGCGGGCAAGTTTTAACCTGATTGAGATAGCAAAGCGTTGTCACTGCTGCTTCTCGCAACTGAGCATTCTCAGATTCAAAGAACGGGAGAATGTAAGGCAATGCTTGAACATCATGAATTTTTCGCAGTAGAATCAACACGCTTAACTGCACGTTTACATCATCACGACGAAGTGCATCGAGTAGCGTCAGAAGATCATCCTGTGTAACTAACTCTCCAAGCGCGGCTAATGCTTCACTTCTGATTTCTTCATCCGCAGAATCAAGGCAGTCAATTAACGGCGCAACGGCAACTGGACTTGCCAATTCCCATAAGGTAGTAACAGCGAGCTTTTGAACAACTGTACTCTCATCTTGGAGGGCTGAGATTAGGGGGTAAACGGCGGCTTCATCACCGAGATGTTGCAGGGATTTGATGGCGACTAAGCGTTCGTCTAGATTTGGCGATCGCAACAGTTCTACCCATTGATTCAATTCATCATCTGTATCAACTTGCATCGTTCTTCTCCTAACGCAAAAGAAAGGGAATTTTTACTGTAATCGCGTTAGTGGGACACTCCTTTTCGCAAGGTAAGCAAAACCAGCACTCGTCGTACTTCATGTAAGCTTTTCCCGTTTCAGGATTCTTTGCTAACACATCTAGTGGACATACTTCAATACAGGCATTGCATTTTTCCAAACATTTAGACTCATCGACAATAACAGGAACGTCAACTCGTTGATTAATTAAAGCCATGAATTCTAATCCTATTTGCAAGCATCTCCTGTAGGGATGGGTTTAACCAACTAACTTGTGGTCAAACAGATATCTCCGTTAAACCCGCCCTATTTTCTCTTTCAACGAACCGCAACATCATAAACTTCTTGTTCTACATTCACATCTATAATGTAGGGTTCAACCGGGCGCTTAAATAGCACCATTTTTTCTGCTTCATTCTTTTTCAAATTGACGTGGCAAAACCACTCCTCATTGTTCTTCTCAGGATAGTCCGAATAGTAATGATAAAGTCCCCATCGGCTTTCTTTGCGATACAGTGATGCTCGTGCTGCCATTTCTGCACAGTCTCGAATAAAGTGAACTTCCATACTCCGCATCAGTTCATGAGCATCTCTTGCTCCCATCTGATTGAGAGTTTCCTGATAGCGCACGAAATGTTCTAAACCAATTTCCATTTTGTTCTTGGCTTTAGGCGGCTGAAGATAATCGTTGACAACTCGCCGCAGCTTATACTCAATTTGCGTGTGGGGAATGCCCTCCGGCTGTGTTAAGGGATGATAGATTCGAGCTTTTTCTGCTTCTAAAAAGTTGAGATCGGGTTCAAGATGCTCTAAGTCTTTGATGTATTCAATCGCATTAGTTCCTGCTAACCGACCATATACGAATGCTCCAATCATATAGTTGTGGGGAACACTTGCCATATCTCCGGCAGCATACAATCCTGGTACCGTGGTTTCTGCCTTCTCATTCACCCAAACTCCAGAGGCACTATGACCGCTACACAACCCTATTTCAGAGATATTCATTTCAACGCCGTGAGTGCGGTAGTTTTCGCCTCTGCCTTCGTGAAAACGTCCTCGACTCGGTCGTTCGTTAGACCATAAGATAGATTCAATTTCGGAAATGGTGTCCTCATCGAGATGAGTCATCTTTAGCTGGACTGGCCCTTTGCCAGAATTGAGTTCTTTCCAGACTTCCAGCATCATTTGACCGCTCCAATAGTCGCAATTAATGAAGCGGTGTCCCTCAGCATTAGCGGTGTAAGCACCCAATGGTCCGGCGACATAGGCACAAGCAGGTCCGTTATAGTCTTTGATTAAGGGATTGATTTGAAAACACTCAATATTCGTTAATTCTGCACCTGCATGGTACGCCATTGAGTAGCCGTCACCTGCATTAGTGGGATTTTCATACGTGCCATAAAGATAGCCAGATGCAGGTAATCCCAAACGTCCGCAAGCACCCGTACAAAGGATGACGGCTTTAGCCTGAATAATAACAAAGTCCCCATTGCGAACATCGAAACCAATAGCACCAACAGCTCGACCTTTTCTCACGGCAATTCGAGTTGCCATTACCCGGTTAATTACCTTTGCTTTATGGCGCTTGACTTGGCGAGTTAAGATGCTTTTTAAGTCTTTCCCTTCTGGCATGGGTAGAACATATCGCCCTACACGATGCACTTGCTTGACATCGTAATTTCCTTGCGGATCTTTCTGAAATTGAACTCCCCAACTATCGAGTTCCTGAATAACTTCATAGCCTAGAGAGGCAGTTTCATAAACTGCTTTTTGATTGAGAATACCATCGTTAGCAATTGTGACTTCTCGCACGTACTGTTCGGGTGTGGAAATACCAGGAATTACGGCAGTATTCACCCCATCCATTCCCATTGCGATCGCACCACTACGGCGAATGTTAGCTTTTTCTAAGATTAGTACATCTGCCTCTGGATTAGCTTGCTTGGCTTTAATCGCTGCCATTGTACCAGCAGTGCCACCACCAATAATCAGAATGTCAGTTTTTATCCGTTGGGCCTTGATATCCATTGTTCTCTACAAAATTGCGATCGCGCAGCAAAGATTAAACCTGAAATCCTACATCAGCTAAGTCAGTCAACCAAATCCGCCTTGCATTATGCTGTGTTAACGCAATTGATAAATTTAAGCTTTATTTTATAAATCAACGTTGCATCTTGAGCGATAGTATTTGGACTTTTTTGTCTATTTTTAAGAAAATGTACTGTAAGTCGCCCGGAATAGCGGGGTTATCTAGAATTAATATAGAAGCATCCCAGAGATAGTGCCAAAAAGCAAGCCATTAATCAACTTGATTTTTTGATGATTGCTGTGCAATACTACTGCTTGCTACAATTAAGTACAGTATTCCTACCGAGTTGCCGTACTTTAGCATCAAAGATGATTGACTAGATCTGATGCTGATTTTCCGTTTTCAATGTTTCTACAGTTTGAACTAGGAGCCTATCGTGTCAACCCCGTTACGAGGAGTCCCGCTTGCAGCTATAAGACGTTTCTGGGACAAACTCAAACAGCGTTCAATTAAAACCTTTGCTTTGCTATTTGCGATCAGTCTCAGTCTGAGTTTGGCAGTCTCTGCTTGCAGTTCCAGTAATCAAGGCAATTCAACCGCTACTGCGCCAACAGGCAATGCAAGTCCACAGCAAAGTAGCGTTGTGCGGATTGGGTATCAGAAGTACGGAACTGTAAACATCCTCAAGGCAAAGAAGAATTTGGATGAACGGTTGAAAGCTGAGGGAGTTTCGGTACAGTGGCTTCTATTTCCTGCTGGACCCCAACTGTTAGAAGCAATGAATGCAGGTAGCATTGACTTCGGACATACGGGGGAAGCGCCACCTATCTTTGCTCAAGCGGCGGGTGCTCCCTTGGTATATGCTGCCAATGAGCCTCCCAACCCGAAAGGGGAAGCGATTTTAGTGCCGAAAGATTCTCAAATCAAAGATGTGGCTGGACTTAAAGGCAAAACGGTTGCCTTTAATAAAGGTTCCAATGTGCATTACTTGTTAGTTGAAGCATTGAAAGAAGCTGGAGTGCCATACAGCGATATTAAACCTGCCTTTCTGCCGCCTGCCGATGCGCGGGCTGCTTTTGAGCAGGGCAAGGTTGATGCTTGGGCAATTTGGGACCCTTTTTACACTGCCGCCAAACGAGCAACAGGGGCGCGTATTTTGAAAGATGGAGAGGGTTTAGTCGCAAATCGGGAATTCTACTTGGCGACTAAGACGTTTGCAGAGCAACAACCCGATCGCCTCAAGGCAATTTTAGAGGAAATTCAAGAAGTGGATGACTGGGCAGCTTCTCAGCCTACTGAAGTTGCCAAACTATTGTCGCCTGAGCTTGGTATTGATGTTCCGACTTTAGAGGAAGTGGCAAAACGACGCTCTTATGGAGTGCAACCGATTACCGCTGAGGTTGTCGCTTATCAGCAGAAAGTTGCTGATACGTTCTATGAGTTGAAGGTGCTTCCCAAGCAGCTCAAGATTAGTGAGGTTGCTCAGGTAAGTAAATAGTAAGCGATCGCTTAAGTCGAATGTCACATTTGTTGCCAGAGTTTTGACTTTGTATTAGGCTTGCTTTTTACCACAGCTCATACAGCGAACAACTATGTAGCCCTATGACTTCCTCTGGCTGTTTATTGAATCGACTCGCTCCCGAAATGTTCATCAATTGATAGCGACGTTGCAAGTCTTTTACAAAAATTGGGTGAGGGCTTGCATCCCAGAAATGTTGAAAATAATTTCTACTAAGGAACGTGAATTAAATAAAATGCAATTCTCACTCTAGTTGTGGCTTGGCTGTATAATTCCACTGGGGGAGAAAATCATCAAAGAAAATCTGCTTACTGATGTAGGTGATGCCACCGTAGCCTAGTTTTACGGCTTCAATCGCTGCATATCGACGACGATTTTTCCTACAGAGCGATTGATAGTACTTCTGCATCTGCCGTTCAATTTCTGGAGAGTAGGTTTCCATCCTGACAACACCCCTGATATAGCAATCAGCAGTCAGCTTTCAGCGGTCAGCTTCCAGTCAAATAAGCTCCGGTTAAGGAACTTGGCTTCTGTCGATGTCCTAACCTCAGTGGCTACTGCTATATTTCTGCCTTTACCCTACTACGCTTCGCTCCGTTTTTGCACCTTATTTAATCCACGTTCCTAACAGCAGAAGCTACTGTTGTTACCTATAAAAGTTTGTCTGTTGTTGAAAGAGCTTTTCGCAGTTTTAAGCTGGTGGATTTGCAAGTTCGTCCTATCTATCATCGTCTTGCCGACTGGGTACGGGCACACATTTTTTTGTGTATGTTGGCTTATTACGTCGAATGGCATATGCCAGCGGCTTTAGCCCCAATACTGTTTGATGATGATGATAAAGCGAATGCCCCTGTTGCTCGCACTTCTGTCGTTGCCCCCGCACAACGCTCTGCCAAAGCTCGCCACAAAGCGGCTCACAAATTGACTAGTGAGGGACTGCCAGTACACAGTTTTCAGTCTCTGTTGGCTGACTTGGCTACGGTTGTTAAGAACACTGTTCAACCCAAGCCGCTTATATGTGCCTCGCAATGACCAAGATTACGCAACTGACTCCTGTACAGCAACAAGCCTTCGATTTACTGGGTTTTCAGCTTTAGTGTACCCAGTAAACGAGCCGTGAATATTGCCTGAATTCAACTCAGGGCAATCTTTTTGGCGATTTTGCTTAACCTAACTTCAGTCTAAATTCAGAATTCTTCTGAACTCCTGAACACAGCCACTCCTGTATTCTTCTGGGTCAAAGCTAAAGGGCGGGCAGGATGCCCACCCCACAAGAAATTATTTCTGTAAAAATGGGATGCACCCCATTCGTTTTGTCTTGCACAACGGCAATCGAATAAGTTTGGTCGTAAATTCCTGTATCTAAAGCGCTGCCACCAGAATAGTTAGAAAACTTGTCAAGATAGTAGTTACCCAGGCTACTAGCAACTTTGCTTTGATTTTATCGTCTTGTCCTCGGCTGAAAGCCAATAGGGAATCGTCGGTAATGTTAGTGTAGTAGTCGTTCTCCGGTGTCCCTTCAAATTTAGACTTGTTAACCTGATTGTAAAATTGGGAGCAAATCCGTCGCCATCTCCCGTCTTATCGGACGGATAACTGATATGAGCCGAACCACCACTGTCTTTAACCGCCTTGAGCGAAGCCTTGGCGATGGCTTGCAGATTGAGTCGTAATTGCTTCGTGCCATGAACCATGAACCATGAATCATGAACGAAAAACGACAGTCCATGCATGAAGTTATTAACCGAACTTGATAGAGTTGGGTTTCTCTTTCAGTCAGTGCCATTCAAGCGAAGCTGGGTACTCCGACTATGCCACTTCAATCTATAACAAAATCTATTTCTAGACGTTTTGAAAAGGTTTTACTCGGAATTGTTCTTGTATTACCATTTGTTTTATTAGCACCTGTTGGGTATCATCTGTTTACAGACAGGAAAAACGACATTCAAAAAATTGCTAATGAACTGCGTAGTGAAACGACTGACCGAATTGAAGAAAATATCCAGTTTTATTTGAAAAACACCCATTTTGTGAATCAAACTAATGCTGCTGTCATCGAATCAAGTCAGTTTGAATTTATTAATACGGGTCAGTTAAATTTAGATGATTTCCAAAGTTTGGAACTGCTTTTTTCGAGACAGCTTCAGTACTCTAAACAAATAAATAACATGTATGTCGGTAGTCTAAAGGGAGATTTTTTTGGGGTTGAATGGCAGCAACGACAAGAGAATAAATGGACGTTCATCATGAACGAAAAAATAGCGGATAGATTCAATCGTTCTAAATCCTGGAAAATCTTAGGAAACTTTGATCCGCGAGAAAGACCTTGGTATAAGCGTGCTGAGAATGGCTGCAAACCTATATGGAGTGAGAGTTACGTCGATTTTTCTACCAAAAAGCCTGCTGTCACAGCCGTCTATCCTGTTTGCGATCGCTTTAACAAGCTCATTGCTGTCTTGGGAAGCGACTTTTTGTTTTCTGAAATTGATTGGTTTCTTGAAGAGTTAAAAGAAGATAATTTAGAAGCTGGAGAAATATTTATTACAGATAGGTCTGGACAGCTATTAACGACATCAACAGAGAGTAAAGGCAATCAGACGAAACTTATTAAAGCGACTGAAAGCGAAAATAAATTAATTAGCGAAACAACTAAGTATTTAGAAAATAGATTTGATAACTTTGGCAATATTAAAAGAGAACAACTTGAATTTAAGCTCAATGGAGATAGACAATTTATCCAAGTCACCCCCTTAACTGATGATTATGGCTTGGACTGGTTGATTGTGGTGATTATCCCCGAAAATGAACTCCTAGAAGAAATCAATACAAATATTTATAGCGCAATAGGGTTGTATTTTGCTGCATTGATACTGGCAATGACAGTAGTAATCTTAGCAGTTCGTTGGAGATTATTAAGAGCAGAGAATAGATACCTACAGGGGCTTGCTAATCTCAAAGATGATTTTTTTGATGCCGCCAATCGTTTTGTTCCTCATTCATTTCTGCAATTCTTAGGCAAGAGCATCATTGATATTGAATTAGGTGATCATGTTCAGAAAGAGATGACAATTATGTTCGCTGATATTCGCTCTTTCACAACACTATCCGAGAAAATGACCCCCCAAGAAAATTTCAATTTCATTAATAGTTACTTGGGTAAAATTAGTCCAGTAATTAGAAAATATGGTGGCATAATTGACAAATATATTGGTGATGCCATTATGGCACTTTTTCCTCAACCAACGGCTGAGATGGCTTTGCAAGCGGCAATAGCCATGCAACATCAGGTGTCAGATTATAATAAATATCGAAAAAACAGCGGTTACAAACCGATTACCATTGGCATTGGCTTACATACGGGTAGGCTCATCCTGGGTACTATTGGTGAACCAAGACGCATGGAAACTACCGTGATTTCTGATGCCGTTAATCTAGCCTCTCGTTTGGAAGGTTTAACAAAGCTATATGGAGCAAGTATCCTCATTAGTGGAGAAACTTTATTTAAAATCGATCCTTCAAAGTACAACTATAGATGTTTGGGTCAAGTCAGGATTAAGGGGAGAAATGAACCCGTTTCTGTCTTTGAAGTTTATGATGCAGAACCAGAAGCGGTAGTTAATATTAAAAACCAAAATAAGGCAGATTTTGAGTCAGCTATCTTACTTTATAACGAAAGAGAATTTACTCAAGCTAAAGAGATTTTTCAAAAAGTTTTGCAATTTAATCTCCAAGATCGAGCAGCAACTATGTATGTTGAACGATGTGAGTACTATCAAAGGCACGGAGTGCCAGAGGAATGGTCGGGGATTGAAGATTTTAATTAAGTCTGTTCAGAACCCTTGAGAATCAACCCCAGGAAGATTATTCCTACTAAGCTTGCTCAGCCGCATTCAATTTGCATGGACGGAGGTAGAGGAGGCTCTAGGAAGCTTCAGGAAGCAGGGGGGGAGGCTTATCCAATGTTTAAGGCAGATCAGCTTATTAATGAATTAGTCTTTTAGGAAATGCGATCGCACCAACATTAGCAATTGTTTTTGAGAATGGAGTATACCTGCTGTTATCTTGTTGCTTGGTAAGATTTCCTTTCGCTTGACTGCTTAGGATGGACAAGCAAGATTTTAACTGAAACGCCTTGAAATAGCTTGTTTTAAGCTGATATCAACAGTGAAGCAGATAATTCGCGATCGCAAAGCTGTTCAAGGTGTTGAGGTTGAAGAAAATTTGCATTAACATCACTGAATCTGTGGTCGAACTACAAGCCATAGGCTCTATTTGGGGTGTATCGTCAGTGCCATTCGATTTAAGCTGGGTACTCCGACTATGTTATTTCAATTTCTAACCCGATCAGTTTCTAAACTTTCCGGAAAAGTTTTGTCCAGCATCGTACTTGCATTACCATTTGCTCTGTTAGCACTCGTAGGCTATCTTTCCTATACAGATAGACAAAAGGATATTAAAAACCTTGCTACTCAATTGCGTAGTGAAATCACTGACAGAATTGAAGACAACGTTAAATTTTATCTAGAAACTCCTCACAAGGTTAATCAAGCTAACGCTAACGCGATCGAGTCAGATTTGTTTGATTTGGAAGATTTTCAGGATATGGAAAGCTTCTTTTCCAAGCAGCTTCAAAACTCCAAAGAAATCAATAACACCTACGTTGGTAATGTAAAAGGAGATATGTTTGGGGCTGAATGGCAGCAACGGGAAAAGAATAACTTGAGGCTCATCATTAATGAATCAACAGCAGAGAAATTTAATTTCACAATATCTCGGCGAGTTTTAGAAGACTACGATCCACGGAGGAGACCTTGGTATCAGCTTGCAAAGAAGAAAGGCGAACCAACTTGGAGTGATGTTTACACTGATTTTTCTAGTGGAAAAACTGTCGTTACAGCCGCCTACCCTGTTTACGATAAATCTGGCAAGCTAGTTGCCGTCTTAGGAAGCGACTTCTTAGCTTGCGAAGTCAATGAGTTCCTCAGGCGTTTGAAAAACGATAAGTTAGAAATAGGAGGACTATTTATTACCGATAGGTCTGGAAAGCCACTAGCCAAATCAACAGGTAATCAATGCACGCAAATAGAGCCTAATCAGGTACTCAAGAGCGAGGATGATTTTATTCGAGGCACGGTAAAGTATCTCGAAAAAAAGTTTGGTGATCTTAGCAAAATTGACCGAAGTAATCCACTTGAGTTTGAGCTTAATGGAGATAGACAATTTATCCAAGTTACTCCCCTAACGGATGATTACGGCTTGGACTGGTTGATTGTGGTGGTTATTCCTGAAAACACTGTCATCGAGCAAATCAACGCCAACACTCGTACTTCTATCTGGCTGTATTCTACTGCCTTAGGAATGGCAACAGCGGTAGTAATCCTTGCCTTCCACTGGACGAGATTAAGAGCCGAAAATGCCCACTTACAGCACTTGGCTCAACTCAAAGATGAATTTTTGGCGGCTGCAAGTCGTTTTGTGCCCCGTGACTTTCTGGACTTCCTCGGTAAAAGCATTATCGATGTTGAATTAGGCGATCAGGTTCGCAAAGAGATGACAATTATGTTTTCTGATATTCGCTCTTTCACAACAATGTCAGAAAAAATGTCTCCCCAAGAAAACTTTAATTTTATTAATGACTACTTAGGAAAAGTTAGTCCAGCTATTAGAAATCAGGGTGGCATCATTGATAAATATATTGGTGATGCCATTATGGCACTCTTTCCCCAACAGTCTGCTGAAGCCGCTTTGCAAGCGGCTATAGAAATGCAACGTGAGGTGTCGGTTTATAATGAAGACCGCCTCAAGAACGGCTGCCAACCGATTGCAATTGGCGTAGGCTTACATACTGGGATTTTAAGGCTGGGTACTATTGGCGAACCAGAGCGTATGGAAACTACAGTAATTTCTGATGCGGTTAATCTAGCCTCTCGTTTGGAAGGTTTAACGAAGTTATATGGCGCTGGGATTTTGATTAGTGGAGAAACTCTCTTTAAGCTCCCTCCTTCAAAGTACAGCTATAGGTGGTTGGGTCAAGTCAAAGTAAAGGGAAGAGATGAATCAGTTTCAGTATTTGAAGTTTATGATGCAGAACCAGCAACGATAGTTGAACTCAAAAATAAAACTAAGACAGCTTTTGAGACAAGCCTTCTACTTTATAGTCAGAAAAATTTCGCTCAAGCTAACCAGATTTTCCAAGAAATATTACAAATCAATCCCCAAGATCGAGCTACAAAAATGTATATTGAACGCTGTGAGTACTACCAAGAGCATGAAGTGCCAGAGGAATGGTCAAGGATGGAAGATTTTAACTTGGTAAAACAGTAGAACCTTTTCCAAAGGAGATGAAAACTAATTCAGATACAACGGCTTCGATTGGAATTAGTCGATTTGGGTGTGCCCAAACAAGATATTGTGCGAGGTTTTCATCCTCCTTTCATCTATAGAATCTGTTAATTAATAGGGTAGGTATCATTCACCTAGTCCCTATTGTGTAAGAGGTCAAGATGGTACAGACACCCACCAGTCCCGAAAACAAAACCCTATTGATTGAGTTGCCTAAGACAATTGGGCTTTTAGTCACCCAGGAACAGTTTGCCGCAATAGCCGCAGCTAACCGAGACTTGAGACTGGAAAGAACCGCACAAGGAGAGTTAATCGTGAACCCACCAACGGGCTGGGAAACTGGAGAGCGTAACCGCAGCCTTACTGGACAACTCGATCGCTGGTACGAAGAAAACGAAGATTTGGGTAAAGCCTTTGACTCCTCAACTGGCTTTATTTTACCCAATGGTGCGACTCGCTCCCCCGACGCCTCTTGGGTGAGTCGAGAACGTTGGCAGGCACTTACTCCAGAACAAAAAGGAACGTTTGCTAATATCTGCCCGGATTTTGTGGTTGAGTTACGCTCTAGCTCAGATACCCTCAAGTCTCTGCAAGATAAAATGAGGGAGTATATCGACAATGGCGCGAAACTGGGCTGGTTACTCGATCCGCAGCATCGGCGGGTAGAAATTTATCGACCGGGTAAGGATGTGGAAGTGTTGGAGAATCCGGCTGAATTGTCGGGTGAAGCCGTGTTACCGGGTTTTGTGTTGAATTTGCGTCGGGTGTGGAATTAGAAAATGGTGTTCTCTGGTGATGAGAACCCTACTCCGAGGCGATCGCATTTTAGTCTCAACCCAGAGATTAGAGCCTGAGACAGGTTGACAGGTTGAACCAACGGGACTCGCCTTGGTTGCGATCGCGTAACCGACTCCAATTTTGTACTAATACATTTTTGGCAACCTGTAATACTTGCGAGCGCTCAGATCACATTAGAAAAACACTCGCGGTATTACAAGTCTTACTGATATTTTCAGTGTGTGTGACGATGCCCTCACTGGCTCAATGCTAGTGGGGGAATTTTCTTTTTAGAGAGCTGCCTGGAAGAACTTCAGCATGGCTATACCTTGCCGTAAATTTCCGTATTATTTCTAACAAAATCCCTGATGAGATTCAATATGCTTTTACAGGAGTCGCTAAAGCTTTACAAATCTATTAGAACTCGACAGCTTTCTTTGCAGTTCCTCGTTGGTTCGCTTCTGGCAGACACCACCCTCCTTACTTGTAGCAGTAGCCACTGAGGTTAGGACATCGACGGAAGCCAAGTTCCTTAACCGGAGCCTATGTGACTGGAAGCTGACCGCTCTTAAGCTGAGTGCTGATTGCTATAAAGTGAATACCTCTTTTAAGAGATGCAACACTCTTAAGAAATTATGTATCGTAAATTACAGATTTCTAGGAGAGAATAAATAATGAGCTGGTCAGAAAGGCACTTTGGACAAACTAGCAGCCAAGAAAACAATAACCCTAGTCCTCAAGCCGTTGAGGAGCAAATGAATCCAGGGCTGACGGGTGAGTATGATTTGGCGCTCCGAGAGAAAGCCGCAGCCCATCAACCGCCGTCACCTCCAGAATATATGGGGCTTGAAGGCGAATATGACGAACAGGGCTTAGCCAAGCGCGTTGTAAAAGCACTTGATCAAGAGCCTAGCCTTGACGACATTGAAAGCCTGCACATTACCCAAAAGGGTAGCACTATCGTTCTTGAAGGCTCTGCACCCAGTGAAGCAATCCTTAGTCAGGTTAAAGAGGTAGCTGCCAAAGTTGATGGCACTGAGGCTGTAGACGCAACTCAGGTAACAGTTGCCGCCTAAGACTTTTATCTGGGCAATTCAACTCAAAAGACAGCAGAAAAGTAGATCATGTCAACGTCACTTCAGTACGGACAACTCCTGCCCGCTCATGTCGGGCTAACAGTTTGACAACACTACCTTGGTTAGCAGAGACTACCCATTCGACCTTTGCCCTGTCTTTAGTGGCATCACCCTGCCGCCTGGTAGGGGCAGAGGGTTTGTAAGCACGCCCTTCCAATTGACCTAAATCTTCACGCTGCTTCCCCATCTCCAACGTTGCTCCCTCAGGTAGCTCAATTTCACAGATGCAACCGCGCACAAGCTTTTTCTCCAGCGCTTTTTGGGTAACGTAGGTCGGTAGCCAGCCTGTATTCTGTACAACGAGTCGCACACGATAGGTGCTATTCCCCAGAGGACGGACACTCGCTTCATAAATCTCCAGCTTGGGTGAGATGAGTAGATGCCACACTAGCCACTCCGGGAAACGGGCAATCTCTTTCTCCAAAAACTCTGGAGGTGGATTTGTCCACGCATACATCGCATTCCAACCCCCTAAATCAATCTGACCGAGTTGGGGATGGTCATAGGCATACCAGTCGATGTAGCCTTTTCCTCCAAGTTTTTCGTCACTCCAACGCAGCAGCTTAAGGTCATCTTCTAAAGGGTGTTCTCGGTACCAGTCGATGTATTTATACTCGGTGATTCCGGCTTGGCGCTGAGGACTCCAGACTTCTACTGTCCAGCCAAATATACCCTGGTGTTCATAAGCCCAATCATCGAAGGTACCTGTGACAACTTCTTTGGGATCGTAGCGGAACTCATGAAAGACAGAGATGTTGGGATACTCGGTGAGTTCGGTTCCTTTTTGCCCGATGCGCTGGTAGGTACGGAGGTCATTAACAGGAAATTCCTCATCGCTGAGGTGGCTGTAGGGACGCAAGAGAACGCCGCTAAAGGTGTGGAAAGCGATCGCACCTGTAATATTAGGATGACTGGTAATGAACTGAACTAGCGATCGCACTTCCGTCTCCGATGTCGGATAGGCACCAGCGCCTTGCTGTTCAGACTCCTGTCGCCACAGGAAAGGAAAGTTACGATTCAAGTCCAACCCTTCCTTAGGACGCAGGATATCAATGAGAACCCCGTCGTAATCATCGATTCGTCCTTCCGGTAGTAGCCGATAATACTCTCCTCCTGTTTCGGTTGGCTCACGCTGGACTAACAAGCGTGGTTCTGTCGGGCAAACTTTCCATGCCCCATTCGGATCAGGGACTCGCATCATTAAAATACGACCATCGCCATCAATGTCTTCCATCACCAACCCGTCTTGATGTTCCTCATCATAGGGATAGGGACGAGTCCCAGAACGAATATATTTCGGCTTGTCTGCTAACGCTAACTCCGCACCATCCGGATTGACACGAGGGCAAATGTAGAAGGCGCGAGTATCCAGACAACGGGTGATTTCGGGGTGAGTTCCGTAACTTGTGACTAAGGTTTGCAGAAGGTAAAGGCAGGCACTAGAGGGCGCAAGTTCCGTTGCATGGATATTGCCATCAACCCAAAGGGCAGGTTTTTCTGTGGCTGAACCTGTGGCGAAGCAGGTGACTGTCATCAGCCAGATGTCACGCCCTTCGTAACTCTTACCGATGCTTTCGATACTGACGAGCTGAGGAAATTCCTTGGTGTAAGCATGGAGAATCTGGGTTAAGTCTTCGTAGCGGTAGAGCTTATCGAACCGAACGTCTGGCATCTCTCATCTGCACCTGTCGCTGAATCTATGTACGATATCACTCACCTACATTTATCGGTTACTATCACGGGTTAGGTTTTGCGTTTTACAAGAGAGATAGAGCCAATAAAATGTGGATGGTAAAGAACCAGGCTTGATTAACAATCCCTAAGAATGACTGTGCTTGAAGTTTTTTGGCAACTCTTATTAAGACTCCTCCTCATCGTTGGGGGAGTAATAGCGATCGCATATTGTGTTGCTTGTGTATTCCTCTGGTTTAGGCAAAAGTACTTTATTTTCAAGCCACCGCGTGCTATCAGGACAACACCGGAAGCTTTCAATTTAAACTACGAAGAAGTCTGGTTACCTGTCTCAACCGCTTCTGATCAAACAAGCCACATTCATGGTTGGTGGATTCCTGCGAGTGCAGCCCCCGAAGCCAAGGTATGGCTCTATCTACATGGGAATGGCTCAAATGTTGGTGATGAAGTGAAGCGTGCGTTTTGGTTTCACCAGTTGGGCTTCTCCACCTTGCTGATTGACTATCGCGGATATGGTCATAGTGAAGGTCAGTTTCCCACTGAGTCCACTGTCTATGAGGATGTAGAAACAGCCTGGAATTACTTGACTCAAGTCAGGCACATCCCACCAGAACGGATTTTTCTATATGGTCATTCTTTGGGAGGTGCGATCGCAATTGACTTGGCACTACGGCACCCAAATATTGCCGGATTGGTTGTAGAGGGTACCTTCACAGCGATGCGTTCAATGGTGGCTCATCTCTATCGCCAATTCTTAATCTTTCCGGTGAAGTTACTCTTACATCAGCAATTTGACTCTCTTTCTAAAGTGCGATCGCTTTCAGTGCCTATCCTCTTTATTCACGGTACTGCCGATCCAGTTGTTCCAGCGCAGATGAGCCAACTCTTATTTACAGCAGCAACCGAACCGAAACAACTGCTTTTAGTGCCAGAAGCAGGACATCACAATGTAGAGGAACTTGGTGGCGCTCAATACTTACAAGCAATTCAATGGCTGGTTGAACAAGCTCAAGCAAGACAAGGGCAATTAGCCCAGCCATCGGGGTAATGAAATGAGCGGTTGTTCCATCTTCAGCAATCCGCTTTTTTTGTTTCTAAGTCTTCAATTGTCCACAAGTATCGCCAAGGGAGTTAGCACAAGGGCTTATTCGTCTCACAGGTACCCATGTTCAGCCAGAAATGTCGGTGAAATTTCCTCTTGGTGGTTAGATGAGGGGACTTGATGACCGAGCAATCTCTCAACATACTTGCCTAAGATATCGCCCTCTAAATTGACCCAACTACCAATCTGTAAATAGCTCAGATTGGTCTGAGCATAACTGTGGGGAATGACGGCGACTTTGAACCAGCTTCCTTGGGGGTCACAATCGGCAATAGTTAGACTTACACCATTAACGGCGACACTCCCTTTGGGAACAAGATAGCGGGCGATTTGGTGCTGCCAGAGGTCACGTAAGGAAACGGGTGCGGTGAAGGATAGTTCCCATGAGTTAGGTGTTTCTACTGATTCCTGGAGACAGCCAATGCCATCAATGTGACCTGTGACAAAGTGCCCACCAAGCTTACTCCCAACACGTACTGATGTTTCTAAATTGACATAGGGAGCTGAGCGATGCTCTTGCCCTAATGTTGTACGACGTAAAGTTTCATCAGAGGCGGTTGCTACAAACCCTTGTGGTAAGATTTCTTCTACTGTTAGGCAGATTCCATCAACCGCAACGCTGTCACCGATCGCTAAATCTTGTAAGATTACGTGCGAGGCATCAGGGCGGCAGGAGATATCGAAGCGATCGCCTCCTAAGGGGCGAATCGTACCCAGGGCTTGAATTAATCCTGTAAACACTGTTTTTGTTCGACTCCTGAGCGTGTGCGACTGGGCGGGTGGTAGTGAAATATTCAGTAATAATCTGTGTTTTTTTCGTGAAGTCCCAGCGCAAACGTCCTGAGACTGGGGCATACTTGGAGAATACAACCTTGTTGATCCCCACTAAAATTAGGTTTTCAAGGGCTGATTTTACGGTTGACTGGTGAAGTAATTTGGACAGATTGCGAAGTTTGTTCCAGTCCTAAACCGTCCAGTACTAGTTTACCGCTCCGCTTTGATGCCCCCGATGCCGACTGTATTCTAGAGGCTAATCTGATGATTGAAATGAGAGTTGCTGGAATTGCACTAGACGCCGTCACCAAGAGTCCGATTGTCCTGCTGAAGGATGCCTCGGATCGACGTGCCCTACCAATCTACATTGGGCAAGATCAGGCAAAGGCAATTATCAGCGCCTTGGAGAAACAAACACCTCCCCGACCACTTACCCATGACCTATTCGTGAACCTCCTGCAAGGCTGGGACATGAGTCTGGAGAAGATTATTATTCACGCGCTCCAAGATAATACGTTCTACGCCATTCTCTGTGTCCGTCAGGGTGAGGCGAAAAAAGAAATCGATGCTCGACCCAGTGACGCAATTGCGATCGCATTGCGTACAGATAGCCCAATCTGGGTTATGGAAGAAGTCATTGCCGATGCCTCGATCCCCGTTGATAGAGACGCTGACGAAGAAGAACGACGTGCCTTCCGGGAGTTTGTCTCCAACATCCGCCCTGAAGATTTTTCCCAGCGTAAAGGATTTAAAACGGGTGGCGAAGCCTAGCTTTTGAGCCTTTAGCTGTCAGCTGTGATAAATTTGCTTTGGCTTAAAGTAAAACTTCCTTCGGTTTCTTTTGATAACTTTAACGCTCAACCCTCGTCCCTTATTTCTTCTAAGCTGAAAGCTGACGGCTGACGGCTGATAGCTAAAATGCGTTACCGACGGTTTGGGAAAACTGATTTGCTTCTTTCAGTGTTTTCTCTAGGCACTATGCGCTGTTTAGCGTCTGAGTCAGAGGCTCACACTACCGTCTGCCAAGCAATAGCAAGAGGAATTAACCATATTGAAACCGCTAGAGGTTATGGGAAGAGTGAGCAGTATCTTGGCAAGATTCTAAAAACCGAGTCGTCGGTGCCACGAGAGCAGCTACACATCACCACCAAATTACCACCAACGCCAGATGCTAGCTTGATGCGGCAGTGGTTAGAGGAGTCTTTACAGCGTCTACAACTCGATTATTTGGATTGTTTAGCCATTCATGGCATCAACACCTGGGAACACCTGGCTTGGGTTGAGTCTCCTACAGGTTGTATGCAAGCTGTAAAAGAAGCTATGGCAGATGGTCGTGTACGCCATGTTGGCTTTTCAACTCACGCTCAACTAGATGTCATTCTGGCAGCGATTAGGACAGATTTATTTGAATTTATAAACCTTCATTACTATTACTTTTTTCAACGCAATGCAGCAGCGATTGAATTAGCCCACAACAAGGATATGGGCATTTTTATCATCTCTCCGGCAGATAAGGGAGGGCAACTCTATACCCCTCCACAGAAGCTAGAACAGTTGTGTGCGCCCTTTTCACCACTAGAGTTGAATTATCGCTTTTTATTAAGCGATCGCCGAATCACTACCCTCAGTATTGGCCCTGCTAATTCCACTGAACTAATAGCACCTCTTGCTGTTGCTAACCAAGATGAACCCCTAACAGAACTGGAAGTTGAGGCGTTTTTGCGTCTGGAAGCGCAAGCGAAAGAGGCTCTAGGCACTGACCACTGTAGCCAATGCTATGCTTGTCTACCTTGTCCCGAAACAATTCAGATTCCAGAAGTTCTGCGCTTGCGGAATTTAGCTGTCGCTTACGAGATGAGCAATTTTAGTCAATACCGCTATCAAATGTTTGAAAACGCTGGTCATTGGTTTCCCGGTGTCAAGGGAAATCATTGTACTAGCTGCGGTGATTGTCTACCTCGCTGTCCCGAACAGCTAGATATTCCTGCCTTACTCGCCGATACCCATCAACGGCTTAACGGACAACCTCGACGCCGACTTTGGGAATAATACTTGTTATGGGGAAGTCAATGTGTAGCATCACCAAGGAAAATTTGTATTTGTTATAGTCATGGGAATGCCAGAAAACAGGATGTCTTTAGAGGCTTTTATCAAGAAGATATTACGATCCCTCTACCATTAGAAGCACAAGGATTGCCGCGACACAACTGACGGCTCTTTTCAAAAGCTCATGATTCCTGTCTAGTCTTAAAATTGAGACAATTTGATGTATTTTTGAAAACTGGCTCAGTAGTCAAGCAGGATTGCATCGTTACTTGCTAACTGAACAGGATAATATTCGGATTTGAGTACACAATAACAAGTAAGCATAGGATGGAAAAAATGGGTGAAATCACCAGAGACGAAATGCGGGAAAGAATAGGCAATATTGAACTAATTCGTGATCTAATATTTGGCTCTAAACTGCAAGAATATGATAGCCGCCTGGATAAACTAGAATCTCACTTATCCTCTCTAGAGAAGGAGATGCGCGATCGCACCGAGCAAGCCAAGTCTGATTGTTTGACACAACTCCGAATATCTGTTGACTCTCTTGAGGAAAAAATAAAGTCTCTCAGCTTCACGTCCCAGAAAGATAACGCAGACGTTCGACAATTAATTGAGGGAACTTACAAGAATTTTTCTAGCAGTCTTGATTCAATAGATAAAACCGTTGCTTCCCAGACTAGCTCGATTCGCAAAGAACTCTCAGAAACGAGAGAAAAGCTTCAAGAAGATACCCAAAATCTCAAGTCTCAGGTCTTTGATGAACTGGAAAAACGGTTCTCACTGCTCACAGACGCAAAGCTTTCTAGAAATGATGTAGCAGATATTTTATTTGAGCTTGGCTTAAGGATAAAAAAAGCGGAATTTACTCCGGAACTCAAAGAATCAGCTCGTACCAATGGATCGGATGATACTTTAGTAATAGAAGCTAGCAAAGTTTCCGAGTGAAGTAGCATGGGTTAGGGGATAGTTGGTAGGTGACAAACAGCAATCTAGAACCTAAGTTCTAAGCTCTAAAACCTAAACCCTTTCTTGGGTAGAATTGTAGGATTGATTGTTTAGGAGTTCAAACAAATTTAGCTCCGTTTCATTCAAGCAACATCTACCAACCCAATCAAGATTTAGGTGAGGCAGCTCAGGGTATGGCTTTATCAAAAGAAAATCCATCTGGCAGTTCCCCGTTACAAAGCTTGCTGGATTTATTAATTGATTTAGAGGTAGTTAACTCTACTACGGAACCTAAACAGGAATCACCTCCTGATGAGAGGGAGCTGAGCACTCAGGATAAAGCTTGTACTTCTCAATTGGTAGAGGAACAGCAAGATTCACCCCCCCAGGCTTCGCCTGAGCCAACGGAAAACAGTGAGAATGCCTCAACTTCAATTGAGGATGAAACACCTTTAACCTCCTTACCCGTTCACTCGCTCACCTCTTTAGAGCAAAGCAATGGTGACAAGTTGGTAGCGGATGATTCTCTTAAGGCGATTGAAGCTTTGCAAAACCTGCTATCTCATCCTATTCGGCAAGATGAGCAACAAGATGAGTCTAAACACCAACCCGTTGAGTCTGAGGAGAATTTGAATCAGCCAGAAAACTCAGACAAGCCGTCTGAAGAAGTATTCAATCGGCTCATTCAGTCTCATTGGCAAAAAGCTCAACACAATCACTCAAGCCAATCGATTGCATCAACTAGTGATAAAGAGGTACAGAATTCAATCGAACTTTTTGAGCGTTGGCAACGTCTGCTTCTGACTCAAGAAGTCATGGATGCTCGTCAGGCGATCACAAATTTTAAAAAGAAACTAGAAAGTCTCGAACATCAGATTTATGAACCGAAAGAGTTAACTGATTTACTCCTGCCTTTAGTCACAGAGGTTTTGACTCTAAAAGTGGCTGTAGCGAGGAAAGAAATTGCTCAAGCGATCGCTCCTCTTACTGATGAAATGATTCAGATTAAAGCGCAACAGGATAAAGGAGCGCTTAGTTCTGCTTTGGCACCCGTTCTACCTGATGCCGTTGCCCAACAGGTAAACGACTCTCCAGGAGACTTCGCCAAGGCACTTGGACCAGAAATGGGTACAGCCATTAAAGAACAAATTAATTTAGATCGGGATGCGATGGTGGATGCACTATATCCCGTTATTGGCAGTACGATTTCTAAGTACATGGCCCAAGCCATTAAATCAATCAATGAGAAGGTCGAAAATACCTTTTCTTTAGAAGGAATTTCACGCAAAATCCGTGCCAAGGTGCAGGGGGTTTCTGAGGCAGAACTCATCTTCAAGGAGGCAATGCCTTTTACCGTCCAAGCTATTTTTTTAATTCACAAAGGCTCTGGATTGGTGATTTCTGACGTACAACGCTTAGATAGCAAGCGCCTAGAGTCGGACATGGTAGCCGGGATGCTCACGGCAATTCGCAGCTTTGTGAATGATTGTATCGCTCAAAGTGGGGAAGTCTCGGAGATCGATCAGATCGACTATGGTAATTCCAAAATCACCCTAGAAGTGGCGGGGTACTGTTATCTGGCAGTCGTGGCTCAAGGACAATCGCCCAAGGCATTTACTGGGAAGATGCGGGGTGCTTTAGGAACTATCGTTCAAGATCATGGTAGAGCGATTGAGTTATTTGATGGCGACCCCGCTAATGTACCCGAACAGATACACGAGATTCTAGGAGACTTGGTAACTGTTAGCACAACCTCTAATGAGAAGGAAAAAGGCAAAGTTCCTACTACCCTGTTGCTCATCAGTTTTGCCGTGCTAAGTACAATTTCTCTATCCTTGGGAATCTATCAATATCGCGGTTGGGTTAGCCAGCGCATTGAGGCAGAAACTAGCTATGCTTTGGCATCCGAGCCAGAGTTAGCGGTTTATCGTCTGGGAGTAGACTACTCGCGAGGAACCCTGAAGCTTTCTGGAAAGCTGCCTAATCAATACCTCCGCTCAAAAGCTGAACAAATTGCTAAGGCAGTTCAACCGAAACGGAAAATAAACAATACCATCATCCCTGTCGAAGTCCCACCCGATCCGGTGTCAACGGCAGCCGAGGTGAAGCGAGTTAGTGACATCCTGAATCAAATGGATGGTGCGGTGATTTTGGCAGATTACCGTGAGGGCAAAGTTACGGTGCAGGGAGTAGTGCTTCAGAAGGCTGATGCAAAAAAAGTTACACTTGCCTTTCAGCAAATTCCCGGTATTAAAACAGTTACCAACACGGTAGAGTTACAAGCTAAAGCATTCGCTTCCCGCATCTACTTTGATGGAGGTTCCTCTGAGTTGAAACCAGCCGAACTTTCAAAGGTTTCTCAAATTCAGTCGTTTCTGGAGCAGTACCCCAATACAGCACTGAGGCTCTTAGGTCATAGTGATGCGATCGGCACTTCTACAGAAAATCAGCAAATGGCGCTGGAACGGGCGACATCGGTGAGGAATGCTCTGGTCAAGCAGGGTATTGATCCCAAGCGATTGCAAGTTGAAGGGACAACCAATTCTCCTATCGGTCTTGATCGTGATCAACCACTTCAGCTCAGTAGATGTGTAGAATTTGAGATTGTCACACCATAAGCATTAGCTATCCTTGATCAGGATCTGGTAGCTACTGACAATGGAAAATAAAATTTAGACGCAGCATTAATGATATCAAAAAAAATCTGCTTAGTTGGCGACTTTGGAGTTGGCAAAACTAGTCTAATTCGCCGTTTTGTCGAGCAACAGTTTAGTGATCAGTACCTTTCTACAGTCGGTGTGAAAATCTCACGGAAAACTTTGGAATCCGTGAATTTACAGATGCTCATTTGGGACTTAGAGGGTCATACTAAATTTAAGGCGATCGCACCCACTTATTTACAAGGGGGAAGCGGCGCAGTCATTGTTGCCGATGTTACACGGCAGGAGACTGTTGAGCGAATTTCTGAACATATTAAACTCTTCTCCTCTGTTAACCCTAAAGGCTCTATTACCCTTGCTTTAAACAAATCTGATTTAGTCGAAGAGGAAAAGTTGGCAAAAATCACTCATTTAGTTCAGCTTCAATATTCAGATCAAGTATTAGGAATTTATCAAACTTCTGCTAAAACAGGCTCATATGTGGATGAAATATTTAACAAATTAGGTGAATCTATAATATCTCCTGTATGAATTCTCTTATTAAAAAACTCATAACATCTCGTTATGAGTATTTGGTGCTTGATAAAAACTTAATCATCTTGGAAGCATCGTCTGGCTCAAGAGGTTTTGCCGATTGTCCTTCTGAAGTCAGGCATAAAAACGATGTTCGCCTTGCTTTTCCTGAATTAGTAGGACTTGAAGCAACTCTTCTAGAGCTTATAGAGGGTCAAATAGATAGTTTTGAATTAACAGGAATTACTCGCTCAGGAATTCCCAATTCTCCGCTATACTTTGACTTATATATCAGTGGGCATTTTGACAAAGAATCGGGGAATAGTCAGTTAATTATTGTATTTGAAGATGTAACAGAAAAAATGGTCTTGCAGCAGACCTTAGTCCAACGAACTAACGAAGCGGCTCTTTTATTAAGTTCCTTAACGGCTTCAAGAAATTATATAAATCAAATTATCACATCAATGGCTGATGCTGTATTAGTAACTACAGCATCAGGGATTATAAAAAAAACTAACAAGTTTGCCCAAGATTTATTTGGATATAGCGAAGACGAATTAGATAACAATCCTATTTCAATATTAATCAAAAGTAAAGAATTTCTACAAAAAATAAATACCCTATCCTCTTCAAAGCCAGAGCAAGCTTTGAAAGATGTAGAAGTTATTTGTCAAACTAAAACAGGAGAAGAAATTCCTGTTGCCTTTTCCTGCTCAGCAATTCCAACAGAAGTAGAGGGATTAGAACACTTCGTTTATATCGGTCGAGATATTAGCGATCGCAAGCGTGTAGAAGCTGAAATGATTAAAGCCCTCGAACGAGAAAGAGAGCTTAGAGAACTTAAATCTTGCTTTGTTTCAATGGCAAGCCATGAATTTCGGACTCCCCTTACTACTATTGTTTCTTCTACAGAATTACTAGAAATTTACGGTCAAAAATGGACTGAAGAGAAAAAGCATAAACACTACCAGCGGATTGAATCGGCTGTAAATCGGATGACAAGCCTCTTAGATGATGTGCTTCTATTTAGCAAAGTAGAGGCTGGAAAGCTAGAATTCAATCCTAAACCCTTAGTACTCAAAGATTTTTGCAGTGATTTAGTTGAAGAACTACAACTCGGTATCGGTGTAAATCACAAACTTACCTTTGTCTATTCTGGTTCCTGTCGCAATGCTTGTATGGATGAAAAACTCCTAATTCACATTTTCGGGAATTTATTGAGCAACGCAATTAAGTATTCTCCTCAAGATACGACTATCCTCTTTGGCTGTTATTGTAGAGAGGAAGAGGTGCTTTTTGAGGTGAAAGACGAAGGAATAGGCATTCCGACAGAAGACCTAGAGCGGTTATTTGAGTCATTTCATCGAGCAAAGAATGTGGGTAATATCCCCGGTACTGGACTGGGTTTAGCCATTGTCCGAAAGTCTGTGGACTTGCATGGTGGCAGGATTATTGTGGAGAGTGAACCTGGGATTGGCACAACGTTTAAAGTGATTTTGCCCTGGGATAGTTAGAGAAGATTATTTCTTGCACAACTGTTCACTAACTTAAGTTGAATGGTACTGACATAAGGAAGATGGGGAAAGTAGGGCAGAAATTACTCCCTCATCTCCCCCATCTTGCGCCTCCGCCTACAATAGGAATTTATGAGCGTTGGTATTCAAGCCCTACCCCAAGAGGTAGTGAATCTCATTGCTGCTGGTGAGGTAATTGACTCCCTGGCGGCAGTTGTGCGAGAACTCGTGGAAAATGCTCTCGATGCTCATGCAAGCCGTATTGTTGTCTCAGTATGGTCTGATCAATGGCGGGTACGAGTGGCAGATAATGGTTCTGGCATGAGCTTGGAAGACTTGCAGCAAGCCGCCTCTGCTCACAGTACGAGCAAAATCCGTACCAGTGATGATTTATGGAAGATTACCAGTTTAGGATTTCGCGGGGAAGCGTTACATAGTCTGGCAGCACTGGCAGATTTAGAAATTTTGAGCCGACTCAAGGGGACGTTTGAGGGTTGGCGAGTGACTTATGACTCTCAAGGTGAACCGCTACAAAGTAAGACAGTAGCGATCGCGCCGGGTACAGTTGTCACTGTCTCTGATTTATTTGGTAGTTGGCCAGTACGCCGTAAAGGGCTACCAACGATTACTCAACAACTGAGAATTGTCCAAGCAACAATTCATCAAATTGCCCTCTGCCATCCCTGTGTTACCTGGCAAGTGCAGCAAAATGAGCGTCCCTGGTTTACTATCAGTCCAGGTAAGACCGCACAGCAGATTTTGCCGCAAATATTGAAGCAGGTGCGATTAACCGACTTACAGCAACTAACGCTAGAAGTACCAACCCCTTCAGAAAGTGAGGAATCTGAGAGGGAAAATTTCCCCTCAACCTCCCCTGCCTCTCCTCCTCCATCTATCCCCTTATCTCAAATCCAACTTGTATTAGGATTACCCGATCGCTGCCATCGACGACGCCCAGATTGGGTAAAGGTAGCGACGAATCGACGCTTAGTGCGATCGCCTGAATTAGAACAGACAATTCTTTCAGCATTGACACGCACTTGTCCACGCGATCGCTACCCAATTTGTTTCCTCCACCTCCAAATTTGCCCCAGCCAAATTGACTGGAATCGTCATCCAGCTAAGGCAGAAATTTACTTACACTCACTCTCCTACTGGAAAGAACAAGTATCCTCTGCAATTGAGCAAGCCTTGCGCCTCAGTCCAACCAATCTTCCAGAAGCAACTCACTCCCAACGGGTAGAAAAGTTGCTGAAAGTATCGGAAGAAAAAGGAGCCTATCACATCAGTCGATCAATACAACCTGCACCGCAAGCTGAAGAATCTGCCAAAAATGCTGCTGAAATTGGGCTAATTTCCCTAAAAGCGATCGCCCAAGTTCACAATATGTATATCCTGGCAGAACATCCTACGGGAATGTGGTTGGTAGAGCAGCATATTGCCCACGAGCGGGTATTGTATGAACAGTTATGCGATCGCTGGCAGTTAGTTCCTTTAGAACCTCCAGTGATTCTCAGCAATCTCTCCACTACTCAAGTTGAGCAACTTCAGCGATTAGGTTTGGATGTCGAACCCTTTGGTGAGCAACTGTGGGCAGTACGCAACGCCCCAGAAATGCTGCAAAAGCGAGGGGATTGTGCTAACGCTCTTTTGGAACTGAGTTTAGGCGGAGATTTACAAACTGCTCAAGTCGCAACAGCCTGCCGCAGTGCTATCCGCAATGGCACAGCGCTAAGTTTGCCAGAAATGCAAATCTTGTTAGATCAATGGAAAAGCACTCGTAATCCTCGCACCTGTCCCCACGGACGCCCAATTTATTTATCGTTGGAAGAGTCAGCACTTGCCCGTTTCTTCCGCCGTCATTGGGTAATTGGCAAAAGTCATGGCATTTAATTCAAAGTTTTCCTAATGCTAAATTTACGAAAAATTGCCTTTTATTTGGAAGATATTGAAACACCCGTCGGTAGAGCAATTAATTTGCTCATTATGGGATTCATTCTGCTGTCTTCACTTATTTTCGTAGCAGAAACTTATCCTCTTCCGGAGCCTGTTCGCATTAGTCTTGATACTATTGATACATTAATTTTAGTAGTTTTTGTCATTGAGTATTTAATTCGGCTTTATTATGCGATTGACAAAATAAAATTTATTTTTAGTCCCTTTTCCTTCGTTGATTTAATCGCAATACTGCCTTTCTTCTTGGGTTTAAACAATATACAGTTTATCAGGATATTTAGATGGTTCAGAATTTTACGATTAATTCGATTTATAGATCTCAAAATCTATTTCTTACGCATAAGCAGTGAAGATGGTGTCATTTTTACCAGAATATTATTTACTTTATTTACTATTGTTTTTGTTTACTCTGGGTTGATTTACCAAGTTGAGCATAGGGTTAATGCTGAGGATTTCGGAACATTTCTGGATGCGTTCTATTTTTCAGTAGTAACAATGACAACTGTTGGCTTTGGTGATGTTACCCCAACTTCAGAAGTCGGTCGCCTAATGACAGTCCTGATGATTTTAACAGGGATTGCTTTGATTCCTTGGCAATTGGGTGACTTGATTAAGCAACTACTCAAAACAGCTAATCAGGTAGAGAAAGCTTGTTCCGGTTGTCGTTTGCCCTTCTATGATGCTGATGCTCAGTTCTGCAAAATCTGCGGTAGCAAGTTGGACAAGGTTTAAATATAGCAGAAAGCTGTCAGCTATCAGCCATCAGCTTTCTTTTCAGACTAGTAGCACTTGTTTTGCAGCCTTTAACTGTACCTTATTTAACTGAGAACTCCTATATAATTAATTTTTACGTTTTAGGGCAAGAACGTACAATTAATGATTGATTTAAAGCCAACCTACATTTAGGATAAACTCAGTAAGATTAGCAGTTCTAGGATGCGATCACAGGGGTCTTAGAGGCGCGATTATGTTCTACTTCAAAGATATGGGAATAAAGGTTTGCAATGATTTGCTTTCCTTCTTGAGTTAGCTTTAAATAATTTAAGCCATCAATGATATAAGGATAAACAACATTCCAGTAAAACTTGGGATAGCTGTAAATCAGATCATCTGGATGTTGATAACCTAATTGCTTATTCACCCCTGTTTCTTCAAATTCATAAAATAATGCAGCCGTCTTTTGTAGATAGCGTGGGTCACTCAATTGACCAATCAAATCAGCCGCTCTAACTAAACCTGGATAGTTGATAGTATCTTGATGATCAGAATCCAAAGGCACGGGAAAGCGAGTTAGTTCAATATTCTTCTTGATAACTTGAGCATCAATTATATTGTGACCACCAAATCGCTCTTGAACAAAAAGTTTACCTCGATCAACATGATAAGGAGTCAAACTGGCATCGGTAGAACCTGGAGGAAGTGTGACGGTATTGTTACCTTCACCTGTAGCATACACCCTTAAATCCACTCGATCTTGTCGGCAAACACCTTTGACATAGCCAATATCATGGCATACTAAAGAAATTAAGAAGTGCAACCAATCTTCGCAAGAAACTCCACCTTCACGGATATGCTTTCCTCGCAAGATTTCTTGCCCTACCAAAGTTACTAAAATAGTATGTTCTACATTGTGGTAAAGAGCATTACTATTGGCAATATTCTCTAAAGCCATGTTCCCTACCTAGGCAATAATACTGGCATATTCCGGCTTCAGGTTACTATAAGCCGAGTCGTAAGCCGCCTTCAATTCGGGGATGAAAGCTTCAATTAAAAGCTTGGTAGGATTAAACATTGATACCCTAGATGTTACGGGAAATTAGGTAAAAGTTAAAGATATGCTAACGCATACCAAGGGAAGGTTGGTAGCGTTGTGGTATGTCTTGGCGGGGATAAGACTAATCTCAATCAAAAGTCAGTAACTAGTGCAGCTTGGCGGAAATAACTATCCAGTTGAAAAAGGTTAAAAAGCTTACTGCACAAGCGCAATATTCCTTCAGGCTTCAGCCTTCTTGCACTAGTGTCTGGGTAGAGTAGTTCCTGAAAATTTTGGCAAAGTCGGGTAAATGCGATCGCGCTATAGCCTTACCATAGTCTGAGTTCAGTCCTCTGCATCAAGTGCCCTATGTCCATTGAAAGAGACGAAAACCGAGAGGAACGCATTGACATGGAGATCATTGTCGATGCCTACAACGAAGAAGAACAGGCAATGGGTTGGTACTACTACCTCGACAATAAGCTCAACTTTCCCTTTAAGGCTAAGTGGTTGACAGGGGGAAGCACATCAAAAAGCGAAGACGTTGAGGTACTGAAAATGTCCCCAGAGGAGGCTTGCCAGAGGGAGATTTTTGTCGAGGTGCTTTACAAAGAAGGTACGGCTGAAGATGTATTTTCTGTGGCGCTATCTGACATTGAGCCTATCGAAGCGGATGACGACACTCAAGAAGCAGTCAAAGATTGGCACTATTGGGTTGGTATGGGATACGAGTTCGGAGAAGACTAACCAATGGCAGTGTATCAAGTTCGATTAGTGAATTCGGCAGTGAATCTCGATCGCACTATATCAGTTCCAGACGATCAGTACATTCTAGACATGGCAGAGGAAGCAGGTATTCGATTACCCGTTGGTTGTCGGGAAGGAACCTGTTCGTCCTGTATCGCCAAACTTGTTAGTGGTAAAGTTGATCAAAGTGAGCAAAAGTTTTTACAACCCTCAGAAATAGCAGATGGATACACAGTCACTTGTGTCGCTTACCCAATGTCTGATTGCGCCCTAGAAACTCACCAAGAACAAGTTTTATATAAATCGTCACTTTACTTTAAGTCAGATACGGCTCAAGCTCAATAAATACACTGACATGCATCTAAATTGCATAATCTGAACAGGCAAGTTGCCCATCCCACAAGAAACAACCCAAACACCAAGAAGGTGTACACCAATATTAAGACCGAGGACAAGCTACTGGCTTTTGCCAAGAACTATGAAGCACGGGTGTAGGAGTAGTAGCAGTGAGTACTACCTCTCCTTTTTGATTGAGTGCCCACCCTTGGGCTTCTACAATCGTCGGTTGTCTGTTGTTTGTGGCTTGTTGTCGGTTGTTAGTTGCTGCTAACGATTGTACGGGCACAGTCGGCTGTGATAGCGACGGCTTCCTATTCTCAACGAAACGCAAATCTTCCCAAACGGCATCAGGACTAAGAGCTTCGTTGGGAGAGTCGGGTAAGCCACCTGAACCTGTAATGACAAAGTAGCTCTGTCCACTCGCCACAGAACCTCCAGCCGCACAGGTTTGGTCAATTTGGTTAGAGGCATCAACGACTTCAGTTGGTAGGTTGGCTAATCCTTGGCTGGGGTCAACATCTGGTCTGTTGATTTCTACCACGCCATCTATGCCCCGTTCGGAACTGGCAGTAATTTCACTATCTGGAGAAAGAAACAGTCCTTGGGTTGTGATTTGGACACTACCGCCTTTTCCGTCGAAAGCATTGGCTGTGATGTCGCTATTTTCTAGGGCGGCTAATGTGTCAGTGTCGATATTGATATTGCCGCCGTTCCCACTGCTGTCTGCTTTAGCGGAGATAAGACTGTTGTTGCGTAGCTGGATGCTTCCAACCTGCTCAATCGTGACATTACCGCCTTCACCACTTGCCGTTTCCGCACTCAGAGTCCCCTGATCGAGCTTGACTAAGCTAGGAGCGATAATCAGCAAGTTACCTGCATTACCTGTTCCAAGGCTACTCACTGTTACACGAGCATCATCCCTGATGTTTAGCTGTCTAGTATTGAGCCTCACATCACCGCCATTACCTGTAGACCCTTGAGTGGTGTTAGCAAATAGCCCGCTAGCAGCACCTTCATTAGCAACACTTGTGGAAAACTGGGCAATTCGTTCAGCAAAAGTGCGATCGCTACCAGAGAGGATAATGCTATCAGTAGCATTAACGATGATGTTCCCGGCATTTCCCCCGTTAGGGCTAGTGGCACGGGTAGTGGTGACTAGTTGACCACCATTAACTGCGGCAAAAGTATCCGTGTTGACGGTGATGTTCCCACCATTCCCCTCACTGAAGGTCAAAGCATTCATTAACCCGCCGTCTGCTACCCGGAAGTCCCTGGTATCAACTGTGATATTACCTCCCTGACCTGTGCCATCGGTGAATGTGTATAATCCACTGGAAATCCCATCAGAGCCAACCCCAAAGATATCAACAGAAGAAGCATTGACCCAAATCTCGCCCCCCTTTCCCTGATCAAAAGTCGAAGCTGACACCATTGCCCCATCACGGACAATTAGCTGTCCAGTTTCAATCCTCAAGTCTCCAGCATTTCCGCTGCCCACAGTTTGGGTAAGCAAGGAGCTATTTGTTAGGAGAGTTACGGATTCGGTGGCAATCACTGTCAAATTTCCTCCTGCTCCAGTAGCTGTTGGTTGCGTCTCTGTTGATATAAAAGCCTGATTCTGGACAATCAACTGCCGAGTGTTGATTGTGATGTTACCTGCCCTTCCGGCTTCAGTTATAGTAAACAAGCCACTATTGCGCTTACCATCTGGTGAAGTGCCGCTCACTTCGACGGAATCCGAGGCAGCAACAGTTAAAGTCCCTCCCGGTTCTGACCCAATGTTTGTACTAGTAATCTGTGAACCCTCAGTCAGGATTACACGCCTGCCTTGTACCTGGATATCGCCGCCCCCCTGACCAGTGGTATCCATCAAAGCTCCCTGAGACACTTGAATGTCCTGAAAGTTCTGTATTCCCTCATATCCCAAAACCCAGCCTTGTGCTGTTGGGTTGAGACTGACCGAACCCGTTCCAGCGACACCACCAAGCTCAATCCGTCCAGCTTCTGCTCTCAGATATCCTCCCTCTAGCACCACTTCACCGCCCACAAGCGCTAAGGTTTTACCAGGTTGTACCTGAAGACCAACGACATATTCTGCACCTGTACTGTCAGTCCCACTGACAGCCGAGCGATTCTGGATACTACTCGCAGTTCCATTAAATTGCAGACCAGTTGGCACGCTTATGGTTAGCAAGGATGTGGTTGGGTAGGCAGTGGCACTAAACTCGGTGCCATCAGCAAAGACCAGACTACTTGCTGTACTTGCCAGGAAAGAGCCACCGATGTTTAGTGAGGCATTGGGACCGAAAATAATCCCGTTGGGATTAAGCAAAAACAGGTTGGCGGTGCCGTTAGCTTGGATAGTCCCCTCAATATTAGAGTTGGACAAACCCGTTACTCGGCTAATGATGTTCTGAATGTCTGTGGTGTTATTGAAGTAAGCTGTGTTCCCGTTGCTTACAGAAAACTGGTCGAAGCTATGAAACAAATTGCTTCCTGCTTGGGTGCCGCCAGTGAGAGTGGTGATGTTGCCTTGGGTGGTGACGCTGGTGTTAAGGGTTGTGTCCTTAACAACTTGAGCTTGGGTAGGGGTTGTAGGGGTCAAGCAACACAAGGCAATCCCAGCAGCAATCCCAAATGGATAAAGGCATTGTTTCATAGAAAATCAGTCTTTTAACCAAAGGAAACTGACTAATTATCTACAATTTTTAGCACTTTAAACGATTCTTTTCTTGCCTAAAAAAACCAAGGAATCAGCAGGTTATCGGTTCTTTTAACTAGCTACCACTGCTTACTACAATTTAGAAAAAATTAAAGTTACAGGACTTACACTTTGTCAACTATTTTGTTCCCTAATATTGAGGAACATAAATCAATCTAATTGCCACCAGATTTAGAGAGCTAATGCGTTGATTGTGTAAGTCCTGCTTTAAAAATAGCTCCTCCCTCCATAGTCTTAGATGTCATTAGAAGCCGGAGCCAAGGCGATGTATTTGCAGAAGAACAGAATGCTTTAGATTCAGCAACGTCCACAAGTCCGAGTAAAACCAAATATTTTGCAACAAATAGCATTTGGTGATGATCGAACCGAAATGCCTTCATCTTGCAGTTGAATATCTTCATCTTTCACAAGTTTGAACTCAACTACATTAAGCCCTGTGATGCCGTTCTTTTCCAATACTGCTTTCATATCACCTAGAATTACAGGCAGCTTCTGTTCGATTTCGGTGTATGATTGCTGTGTCTTTTCAGTCTCCACAAGTTTTTCCTGTGCTTCAAACATGGTAGATTTATCCTCTTGTATTCACTATTTGAGTTTCTAGTACGTTTCCTGACTCCCAGCACGTTTGGGTAGAAGGAATCGTCGATGTCTAGATTGTGGTCAATTCTGTAAGGCTTTCATAGTACCCTTGAGGGTACTATTTGCTTAGGCATTGCACGATAAGCTGCCGAGAGCATCTCGCATTGCCTGTTTGACTAGCAGTTTTTGGAAAAGGGTAAAGGGAAAAGTTTTTACCCTTTTACCTTTGATAAGTTAGAAACCATGAACAGGAGTACACAAACATGGCGATGAAATCCCTATTTCCTACGATCTAACACCTAATACCTATTTTCAGATTATGCGATCGCAAATCCAGTGGATTGATTCCGTTGCGAAATTGGAATTGTGATCACAAACTCAGTTCCTTGCCCAGGCGTGGAATTACACTCTATGTGTCCACCGTGTTTTTTGACGACAATCTGGTAGCTAATTGATAAACCCAAACCTGTACCTTTTCCTACCGGCTTTGTTGTAAAAAACGGGTCAAAAAGACGCTGACGCACGGCTTCTGTCATCCCAGAACCATTGTCTGTGATGCGAATAACAGCATGAGGAGTAAGTGCTAAAGGCTTTCCCTTAGGATGAGATGAGGATTTCAAAGTAGCTTCTTCCTGGTTTACTTCCTCAATCCCAGTACGAATTGTGATCATCGGCATAGATACTGGGAGTTGTGAATTGCCAAGCATAAATGTTGCATTCAGTATTCTAGATTCTTCCAGCGCATCGATCGCGTTAGAGAGAAGATTCATAAACACTTGGTTGAGCTGTCCTGCATAGCATTCCACTAACGGTAGATTGCTATACTCTTTGACTACTAGAATTTCAGAACGTCCAGCCGTTGCTTTCAGTTGGTTCTGTAAAATCAGCAGAGTGCTATCAATACCCTCGTGCAGATTGACAGATTTCATCTCAGCTTCATCCAGACGAGAGAAGTTCCGCAACGACAGCACTAAATCACGAATGCGATCGGCTCCTAATTTCATGGAATTAAAGAGCTTGGGAAGATCAGCTTTCACAAAATCCAAGTCTATTTCCTCCACAATCTTCTGGATTTCTGACACAGGTTGAGGATAGTGCTGGGCGTAAAGTTGCAGTAGCCGCAAAATGTCCTGAATGTATTGACTCGCGTAAGCAATATTGCCGTAAACAAAATTAATCGGATTGTTAATTTCGTGAGCGATACCACCAACCAGTTGCCCTAAAGAAGACATTTTTTCCGTCTGAATTAGCTGAGCCTGATAAGAATGCAGTTCCTGAATAGCATTTCTTAGCTTGGTCGCTTGTTGTTTTAATTTCGCTTCACTTTGCCGTAAGGCTGCTTCTACCCGCTGGCGTTCAAGAATGTCTTGCTTGAGTTGGGCATTCGCTTGAGTAAGTTGAGCCGTTCTTTCCTCGACTTGGATTTTCAATTGATCATGCGCCTTCAATAACTCTGACTCAGCTCGTTGGCGCTCGATAATCTCATGGCGTAGCTGCTGATTTGTCTTCTCTAATTCAGACGTTCGCTCTTCCACCACCTGCTGCAATATCTCAATGACTCCGTACATATCCGCAGGGTTCAGTACTTGCAGCAAACTTGTTTGGGAAACAATCCCCACCAACTCTCCATTGCTACCTGAGACAACTAAGCGCCGTACCTGATATCGTTGCATCTCCTCATGAGCAAGCCGCAAAGAATCTGAGGGTTGAAGGCAAAATAACGGCGTACTCATCACATCTTGAGCTGGCATTCGAGACAAATCCAGCTCCAGTGCTTGAAATTGCACGATGTCTCGCTCTGTGACAATACCAATGGGGATTAGTTGTTTGTTATCGATTATCTGTTCTTCATTATTGGTAGTTTCCGACGACTGACAAATAACAACGCAGCTAACCTGATGTTCTGTCATCAGCTTTGCTAAATGCAGCACGGAAACTGTGACTGGCGCATGAATAACCTGGGTTGTCATCACATCTTTGACATATCGCAGCCGTGTCAGCAGATTGACGGCTTGCATGGCTCTGCGAATACTGTCATGAGTGACAATTCCTATAGGTCGAGCTTGCTCATCCAGAATTGGTAAGTGGCGAATTCGGTGTTGGCGAAACAGCCCAAGCGCTGTAAAAATGTCGTGAGTCTCTGATTGCTTAAGGCTAATCGGGGGTTGCGCTACAACGTCGCCAATTTTGAGATTTCCTAAAGGAATATCTGCCGCTGTTAGCTTAACAATATCTCGCTCTGTAAATACGCCTAATAGCCGTGCATCCTGGGTTACTAAGACACAACCACCTGCGGTATCGACAACATCAATTACTGTCTGCCATTCCTGATCAACACAGCTAATGTTATTTATCTGCGTGTAGGCTTCATCAGCTTTGTTGTTGGAATTGTCAGCAGGCAGCGTACAACTGCGAAAGCGACTCATTAGTGTTAAGACATCAAGCAGTGGAGTATCAGGAGCCACTGTCAGGAAATGAGAGTCGATCGCAGGTGATAAAGCTAAAGGCTGGAGGGGCAGACCGTTAGGCTGCATGAGCAATTCTATAGACTAGCGTTTGCACAGCATTATGTTGC
The DNA here is from genome assembly GCF_059505465.1 of Symplocastrum torsivum. Lineage (NCBI taxonomy): Bacteria > Bacillati > Cyanobacteriota > Cyanophyceae > Oscillatoriales > Microcoleaceae > Symplocastrum > Symplocastrum torsivum. The sequence continues at coordinate 39,136 of NZ_JCACKQ010000048.1, forward strand.
ACAGGGTAACAGCATGGTACAAGCCTGATGAACTCGCACCAACAGGGTAATGCTGGCAATTGTACGCTGTGATACACTCAATGACACTGTAATTTTTTAGGCATTGCAATAAATCCTCACATCGTTGCAACAAATTGCTATATTCTTTCACATTTAACAATATCGCTCTCCTAAGAAAACAGAATGGTTTCTTCCATCCATAACGGAAGCGTTAGCAAAGCGGGGCGTTAGCCCATCGCGTCCGTAAACAGCTTCTGTCACTTTAGGCGATCCGCCGCAAGGCGGCAGCGCTTCGTTATCGCAAATGCTGTAACCCTGATAAGGCGTGAGTTTTCCCAACTGATATACATTTTTGAGCAAAGTTGTCCGAACTTTTGCTGCCCTTTCATGTAGAGCAGCTACAACTCAACCCGCTTGCTCCTAAACTCGCCCCCCGTCTTTTCCTACCTGTGTTGCCAGCAGGGCTAATGCTGCTACACCAGCGACCGCACCCCACTTGACCACTGGATTCTTATCCAGCCAGTCGGAAACACTCGGTATCACCTGATTATTAAAGTCTCCGTCAATTCGGGTATCATCTGGGACAGGCTCGTAAAAATTGTTTCGATCCTCTGGCGACTTTGGCTGATCAGTTTGCTGAAGCGGGAAGCCAATGAGTAGCAGCAAGGAATCCACCAGTTCTGGCGAAAGCCGCTGTAGTGCATCTAATGCTCTAGCTGCATCCCCAACGAAGAAGTCGCGGGTGGGATGTTCGGCAACGTGAAGGATTGCGTCAGCTACCAATCTGGGGTCGTAGTAGGGCGGTATCCCTGCAGGCTTTACGCCTAACTTCGTAAGACCATTGTTCCAGAAGGGGGTGTTGATCACCGCAGGCTTTACACTGGTCACGCTGATAGGAATTTTCTCATGTTGCAACTCGACGCGCATGGCTTCGGTAAAGCCTTCGATACCGTGCTTTGCGGCGGAGTACGCACTCTGGTAGGGAAGACTTCGCCTTCCTTCCATTGAAGAAATGTGGATTAGCGCCCCTCGTCCCTCACGCTTGAGATGGGGTAGTGCCGCCATCGCACCGTATACCTGCCCCATCAGATCTACATCAATGACGTGCTTAAACTCTTCTGGTGTGATGTTATCGAATGTGGCAAACAAGCCGATCGCAGGGACATGCACCCACGTATCGAGTCGCCCATACACCTCCACGGTATGATCAGCGATCGCCTTAACCTGATCAAAGACCGACACATCAGCGACAATAGCACTCGCCTCAGCACCAAAGCCCCGAATCTCGTCCACCAACGAGGCTAACTTTGCCTCACTGCGACCAGAGACAACCACCTTTGCCCCCCGTTTTGCAAATTGGAGGGCAGTCGCACGCCCAATACCGCTGGAAGCCCCAACGACGGCAACAACCTGCTGATTAATTGGCTTCAGTTGCATCAATACTACTCCTTAAAGTCCTTATTACAAATTCTTCAGGCGTGAAGGTAAAGTCACTCTAGAAACATTTAGTTTAGTTAAAATCTCTGAGATCAACTTCCATCAAATGTCAGAGTCAGTTCGCCGATATTAGTCCTAGACATTAGACCTCTTGCACGAATCTAGGAATGCCCCCTAAATCCCCCAATTCTGGGGGACTTTGAATATGAACACTCCAGTTCCCCCAATTTTGGGAGTTAGGGGGGCTTCAACTTAGTTGCAAGAGGTTTATTCAATATGAAATTGAGACGCAATAAATCACGTCTCTACCAAAAAGAAGTCTTAACTGACGATACCGGAATGACCTTGAATATCGCCTACGGGTTCAAAACGACCACCTAAGTACTTAGCAAGAAACTCTTCTGCGATCGCAAAAAAGTGTAATCGGTTCTCTGGACGAGCAAAGCCGTGTCCTTCGTCAGTATAGAGGGCATATTCTACAGGTTTGCCAGCCTTTTTCATCGCTTCAACAATTTGTTCACTTTCCGCTTGCTTAACTCGTGGGTCATTTGCGCCTTGTCCGATGAGTAAGGGTTTCTGGATGCGGTCAACGAAAAATAAAGGCGATCGCGATTTGAGAAACTCCTCTTCTGTCTCCATATTTCCAACACGGTGGTACATATTTGCCAACAAGGGTGCCCAGTAGGGAGGAATACTCTTCATCAATGTCACTAAGTTGCTCGGCCCAACAATGTCAACACCTGCTGCAAACACGTCCGGTGTGTATGTCAATCCCACCAGCGTTGCATAGCCACCATAGGAACCACCCATAATCGCAATCTTCTCTGGGTCAGCAATTCCCTGTTTTACTAACCAATTAACACCATCAATCAAATCGTCGTGCATTGTCGCTGCCCATTGGCGATTCCCTGCATTCAAGAAAGCTTTACCGTAACCAGTGGAACCCCGGAAGTTTACTTGCAGCACAGCATAGCCCCGATTAGCCAACCATTGCACAATCGGGCTATACCCCCAAGTATCCCGCGCCCAAGGTCCACCGTGAACCAGTAGTACAGTCGGTAAGTTCCTTGGCTCCAACCCGACGGGTATTGTAAGATAGCCGTGGATGGTCAACCCGTCTCGCGCTTCGTAGGAAACGGGTTCCATGGAGGCTAGGGACAACTCTTCAAGTTTCGGTTGGTTGCTAAAGAGTAAGGTGCTGGATTTGGACTCTCGATTGTAAGCGTAGTAGTAAACGGGACCATCGTCTGTGGTGTAAGCGACTAGCCAGTTTTTGTCAGCCAAGTCGCGGCTTGTAACTCCAAATTCCCCATCCCGCACTTGGGCAATGGCTTCAAAATCTGCGGCAATACTTTCATCCAGTATCTGCCACTCCACCTTGTCTTTGTCGAACGAAACGGCTTGGATAACTCGTGTCGTGGGGTGCGTGAGGATACCACCCACATCATATTGCTCATCCTCAGCAATGACAGTTTCTTCACGGCTAGCGAGGTCAAGGGCAAGCAAACGCTGAGCATTGGCATCGTGAGAGCCAATTACATAAAGGGTTTGATTGTCAGCCGAGAAGCCAACGGCACCACCTTGCTCATCGGGTCCCCAGTGGCGAAGCGTCTCCCAAGGCACATCAAGGGTTTCCCGGAATAACAACTCGTACCCACCATCAGGCGTTGCGGCTGTTGCTGCCCGAATCTGAAACTTGGCATCCGCTGTCCAACTGATGATATTACCTGGGTTGTCGGTGTCGAACTCAACCACACCGTTGTTTAGGTCAATGCAGTAAACGTCAAACTTTTGTTGGTTATTCAGGTTCAATCCTACCAACACTTTATCGGGTAATTCGGGGTCGATTTCTACAACCTGAGCTTTGACTCCTTGGAAGGGGGTTAAGTCCCGGACGATATTCGACTGAATATTGACTAAGTAAAGGTGGAAGTTCTCATCACCATCTGAGTCTTGCAGATAAATCAACTGGTCAGCATTGTAAGTCCAGAAGTACATCCGAATGCCACGCTTTTGATCATCCGTCAGTTTGCGATCGTCTTCTTGCCCGACACTTCGCAGCCACACTTGTAAGACGTTTTTCTCATCTGGCGCAATGTAGGCAAGGTACTTGCCATCGGGTGATAGCTGGGGGCGAGTACGCTCTGGATTGCCGAAGAGCGTCTCGCGAGGAATCAGTGGTGGTAGCTGAGTTGCTGATTGACTTGCTGTTGCAGTTGTCATTTTTATTTTCTGCCTCAAATGGTCACCTATGAGACACTTTAACGAATTGTCAAATCAGTATTCCAAGGTGAGCATGAGATGCGTGGATTAGAAGATACCGTATTGGCTTCAGCCTTCCAAAAGCGGATTGCAGTAACCCTTGACTCTGAGAGAGAAGTGCGATCGCACTAAGCTAAGACTATTGTGCTTCGATTAGAGCCGAATATGAATATATGGACAAGGTAAAGGAAAAATAAACCTAAATAGATTTGAAAGAAACGTTGATGGTCACGAAACGTAGAAGCACAGCGATGATTACAAGTCATTGCTGTGCTTCTTGCGTAGATTACAGCAAACTCCTGTATTTCCACGCCTCGCGGTTTTCTCAAAATCATGGAAGTAGATAAGAAAGCTGTAGGTACACCCGATGTAAAACTTGAGCCTTAAGCTAGCTGGTAAGCTGCCAGCATTCGTTTAGCTTTATGCAATAACTGAGAGGGCTTAGATTGCTTAGCTTGCTTAGCTTGCTTAGAAGTTGATGCGTTACCTGAGTTTGAGTGATCGTCCTGCTCATTCGCTTGCACAAGCATTGAGTCTGTGGAACGCACCACCATCTGACCACTTGCCAATGCTTCTCGTAACTGACGACCTGTTTTCCAGGCACTATATTTTGCTGCATTCCATCGAGGGTTAGCGGGATAGCCAGCAAATCCCGATCGCAAAGCGGCATGGTTAGCGCTGGGAATGGGGGTGTTGACCAACACGTTTTCTGTCAAATCGACCACCATCATGAAGTTGTGCTCCTTGAGTGCTTTATTCACAAACTTCACCACCTTTATGTTGTGTACAGAACAATTTATTTGTAAATCTTACTCATAATCTATTACAAATTATTAAATTTGTGAATACTCCTAAGTAAGGAAAATAAAAATTTGGTGTTCAGTCTTATTAAGTAATTAGCCAACGGCTGCGCTTAGCTTCAAGAAATTTTGCTCGTTTTCCACAACATCCATCAAAAGGCTTTCAGTGACTTCTAGTTCTAAATAATTTGCCTCTAAAGCAATCATACGCCCACTGTGGAGATCAACTCTAGGTTGATAGTGCAAGAGCATTTCTCCTCGCTTCAGTGCCTTGTGCAATTCACATTCCAGGTTTAGTGGTTCCTGGAGTTTTGTATTCATTTGCGCTGAGTAAAATTGGTAGCTATTACGCCATTTTTGCTTCTTATGAGTGTGCTTCCGGCAGGTTATTAGCTGTCTAGACAAAAATAATATTCCTTTAACTTATCCCACGTAAGCAAGGACGTGGAATGAAAGTGTTATTGGTTATTTATATTCTTTAACAAACAAAAAAGCGGCGGACGGAATGACCCTCCCTAGAAGGAAGGGGCTTCCCACCGCTTTATATTTAGCTGCCTGGGGAGTCTTTTAGCCGACTGGTAACTGTGGCTAAAAACTTATCGACATGGAAAGGCTTGAGAATATATTCATTAAATCCCAGCTCTCTAATTTTTTGAAGATTGGTGCGATCGGCACTAGCGGTGAGGAACATAAAAGGAATCGCTGCGGTGGTTGAATCTTGGCGCAGGACTTCTAGGACACCATAACCATCCAGTTCAGGCATCATCACATCGCAGAGAATCAAATCTGGCTGATGTTCTTTTGCTAACTGCACGCCAACTTCACCATTCTCAGCACCGAAGCAACAAAAACCCTCAATCTCTAAGAGTTCGATCAGGTTTTCTCGGATAAAAAGTTCGTCTTCTACTACCAGAATCTTCTTCATTAGCTTGGCTTTAACTGCTTTATCTATGGAGAGGGAGCGTAACTAGCAATGCCCGAAGTAATCTAACTTCGATTAAATCTATAATTCTGACCACCGCCATCCTTAACCAAACCCTCTTGAGTAAGCAGTGATTGCAAGCACACTTCCTTAAAAAATAATTATGAAACGATACATACAGGTACTAAAGCTATTTTGGACTACTGCGATCGCAGCCGAGCTAGAATATCGGCTCAACTTCCTTATTGCCTCTTTAAGCAGTTTGGGAAACCTTACAGGCAGCCTATTTGGGCTATTCTTGTTTTACCGTACTGGCTACACGTTTCAAGGCTGGAGCTGGGAAGAAGCGTTAGTAATATTAGGTATATTTACTCTACTTCAAGGCGTTTCGGCAACGTTCCTCGTCCCCAATCTAAACCGCATTGTTGGACACGTCCAGCAAGGTACATTAGACTTTGTCCTCCTCAAGCCTATCAGTAGCCAGTTCTGGCTTTCCTCTCGCAGCATATCCCCGTGGGGAATGCCAGATTTAATCTTTGGGGTCGTGCTGATTGCCTATGCTGGATCACAGCTTGGTTTGGGACTCAATAATTACCTAATCAGTGCCATCCCGATCTTTTTTGGCATCATCAGCCTCTATAGCCTCTGGTTTATGTTAGGAGCTACCAGTATTTGGTTTGTCAAAATCTACAACGTTACTGAAGTACTTCGGGGGTTATTGGAAGCAGGTCGATTTCCGATGGTTGCCTATCCGGCTAGTTACCAATTCTTCTTTACTTTTATAGTGCCAGTAGCATTCCTGACGACTGTACCTGCTGAAGCGATATTGGGTCGTAGTCAGGTTGTTTGGCTAGTCGGTGCAGGTGCCTTGGCGTTAGGATTATTGCTCGTTTCCGGCATCTTCTGGCGGTTTGCACTACGTTTTTATACCAGCGCTTCCAGCTAAACCTGGTCAAAAGAGGCTAGAGAGCAAGAATAGCAACAACTCTCCAGCCTCTTCTTCCCTAACTAGAACTAAGGTATAAATCCGAGCGCGAAGCTCCAACAAGAGCAATTGAATTAATCATTCAGACAGAAGATTCTTTGTTCGCGTTCTGTAATTAATTGAAGAGAAACAAAGACAAGGTTAAACCAATGGAAACGAAACAGCTTGGAAGCACTGGTGTCACCATCAGCGCGATCGGACTTGGTGGGATGCCGATGTCCTTGAGTGGCAGACCGCCAGAATCGCAAGCAATCAACGTTATCCATAAAGCACTCGACCTAGGCGTAACCCTCATCGACACCGCAGACTCTTACTGTCAGGATGAGTCCGACAAGCACCACAACGAACGACTTATCTGCAAAGCACTTCAGCAGTATCAGGGGGACATAAGCCAAGTGACTGTTGCTACAAAGGGTGGCTTAATGCGTCCGAATGGCAGTTGGACACGCAACGGTAATCCTGACCATCTGCGGCAGACAATCCGCGTTAGCTTTGAAGCATTGGGTGGGACAAAACCAATTGATGTTTGGCAATACCACGCCCCTGACCCAAACTATACGATTGAGGAAGCACTCGCACCAGCAAAAGAGGCAGTGGATGAGGGGCTAATTCGATTTGTCGGGGTTTCTAACTTTTCAGTTGAGCAAATTAAGCAAGCTCGTGACGTTGTTGAAATTGTCTCCGTTCAGAATCAATACAACCCTTGGAATCGGCAGCCAGAATCGGATGGCGTTTTGGAGTATTGCGAAACTGAAGGATTGACATTTTTCCCTTGGAGTCCACTAGGTGGAAGCCGTCGAGTTAGCAAGTTAGAAGATATTGCTGTAATTGCCCAGTTGGCTAAAGAAAAAGGCGTTTCGGTATATCAAATTGTTCTGGCGTGGTTGCTGGCGAAGTCACCCTGCATCGTCCCTATCCCTGGAGCCAGCAAATTGTCTAGTATAGACGACTCCCTCCATGCTAGTGAGGTGAAGCTTTCTGAAGCAGAAGTGAGGAAAATAGACCAGGAAACCTCCTCATAAGCTGTTGTGTAATTGGCGAAGTTCAGCCCTCGGCTTTTCGCATGAACGAAACACCTCTGGATTTAGAGCGCCTAAATGCTATATCTCAGGGCAAAGTTGCCTTTCAACAGCGACTTGTGCAAATGTTTGTTAAGAATGCTCAACCCGGACTAGAACAGATACGCCTTGCCCTGCAAGTACAAGATTTTCTCACAATTGAGCAGCAAGCCCACCGCATTAGAGGGGCAAGTGCAAACGTCGGTGTATTTATGATGCCAGAGGTTGCCGCGCAACTAGAGCGACAGGCACGAGAAAAAACCTTGGAAGGTGCAACAGAGCGACTTGAAGCTTTAGAAGACCAACTAGAGAAGGTTAAGGATTTTCTGGAAAACTGGCTACTTTGAGCTGTATTCATAAACAATTCAAGGCACCCACAAGGAGTGCCTTGAACTGATTTATCAAGATTCAATTGCTTAACGTCGTTGGTTACGAAGAGATAGCAATCCGATTAATCGGTGGAACCCGTTTGCAGCGATTCCTTATCAACCGCTGTCCATTCTGTGTGGAACAGACCTTCTTTATCGGTACGCTCGTAGGTGTGAGCGCCGAAGTAGTCACGCTGTGCTTGGGTGAGGTTTTGGGGAAGGCGATCGCGTCGGTAGCTATCGAAGTAATTCAACGACGCGGCAAACGCAGGAACGGGAATCCCTAATTTATTGGATACCGACAGCACTTCCCGCCATGCGTCTTGCCGATCCAAAATACTCTGCTTTAACTCAGGCGCTAGCAGCAGGTTGGGCAACTGTGGGTCGTGCGTAAAAGCCATTTTTATCTTGTCCAGGAAACCAGCACGAATGATACAGCCGCCTTTCCAAATCCGCGCACATTCACTCAAGCTAAGGTCATAATTAAACTCTTTTGATGCCTTAGCCAACAACTCCATCCCTTGAGCATAGGAACAGATCTTCGAGCAGTACAGAGCATCCCGAATCTTGTTAATAAAGTCCTGAGTATCCCCCTCATACTTACCCGTGGGACCTGTCAGGAGCTTAGATGCGGCGACTCGCTGCTCTTTGTAGAACGACACCACCCTGGCATTGACCGCCGCTGTCATGGTTGGAATTGGCACAGCTAGCTCAAAAGCGCTCTGCACTGTCCAGCGTCCGGTTCCTTTTTGCCCTGCGGCATCTTGAATGACCTCCACCAGAGGTAAATTTGTGTCTGGGTCAATGAAGTTGAAAATATCGGCTGTAATCTCAATCAAAAATGAGTTGAGTTCATCAGTAGTATTCCATTCAGCGAAGACCTCATGCAACTGCTTATGGTCTAGCCCTACAGCACTCTTGAGTAAGTCGTAGGCTTCTGCAATTAGCTGCATATCACCGTACTCAATCCCGTTATGTACCATCTTGACGTAGTGACCTGCGCCACCCGGACCAATATAGGTAACACAGGGACCATCATCCACCTGAGCCGCAATTCTGGTCAGAATCGGTGCTAATTCTCCATAAGCCGTATCTGTGCCTCCAGGCATCAGGCTAGGGCCATTGAGTGCGCCTTCTTCACCGCCACTCACACCCATACCAACAAATCCAAAGTTGCTAGCTTCTAGTTCTTTGGTACGTCGTTCTGTATCGGTGTAGAGGGAGTTACCGCCGTCAATGAGCATATCCCCAGGCTCTAGGAAGGGTTTGAGCTGGGCAATTACTGCATCCACTGGCGCACCCGCTTTTACCATCACCAAAATTTTGCGGGGTCGCGCTAGGGCTTGAACAAATTCTTCAATAGAATAGGTATCCTTGACATTCTTTCCCTGTGCCCGCTCCGCCATAAACCTCTGGGTAACGGCAGCAGTACGGTTATAAACGGCGATCGGGAAACCGTTACGTTCTACATTGAGCGCCAGGTTTTCACCCATAACGGCTAAACCAATTACACCGAAGCTTGGTTGTGTCATAAAACTCTCGTCGAACTCTGCTTAACTTGTAGTACGGTTCAATTCACCTACAGGGTAGCCCGATCCCCGCAGGAGTCCCGTAAAAAATAGATTAAGAGTCTGCAATTCAGAAGTAATATCCGAGGAAATTAAAAATGACAGCGGCTTTTGAGAACTGATTCACGGGTATTTGTATTTAAACAAACAGTTTCGCGCCAAAATTAGAAACAAAGACACAGTAAGGAGTACCCACAAAATGTTGGCATACGTCCTAGCGTTGGTCGTCGGTCTTGGTAGCTTTGCCATATACATGGCAGCTTTCTTTTTTCCAGAAGTTCATCGCAAAGAAGACTTTGCCTGGAGTGCAGTCGGATTATTTTATGCCCTGGTTTTATGGGTGTGCGCTGGACGCATTACAGGCGGCGTTCTCTTAGGTCAAATGGCAAGTGTAGCGCTATTGGGTTGGTTTGGTTGGCAAACCTTGACATTGCGGCGAGAGTTGATCCCGTCAGAGCAACAAACCCCAGTCCCCAGTCAAGGGGAACTGACCGAGAAGCTAAAAAATATCTCACCATCTGGGCAACCTCAAGGGCTACTCAATCAAGTCACAGGCTTTTTTAAGAGTCGTAGCAAAAGCACACCGGAAACGCAAACAACCCAGCCATCAGCCGAGGCTAGGGCAAGTTCTCCTATCGTGACGGTGGTTGATAAGACTACGCCCCAGACTGATAGCACACCAAAAGAAGCGAATACTCCTGTTGCTGAGGTGGCTGAGGTAAATCCTGTAGAAGAGGAACCAGCGACGGCTGACACTGAAATGTCAGAGTCTCCTGAACTTGTTCGCCCGAATCCGCCAGACCCGGAACTAGTAGAAGCTGCCCAAAACTCCGCTACTTCTGAGGCACCGCACTCAAGTACAGAGGCAGTGACACCAATAGAAGAAATCATTCCCGAAGTGGAACTCGCTCCACCTGCTGAACCACCGGGACCAGGAGACCCTGAAGATAGACTTGCAGAATCAGAAACAACGGCTTCGATCGAAGCTGTTCCCATCGATCCAGAAAATCCGCCAACGGCAACTTGAAAACCTTGGGGTTTCTCAGGGATAGAATAGTATGAATATACCTTCACAATTCTTCCCTGTGCGACTGTGACAGAAGCAAAATCTTACAAAGATACCGTCAATCTACTCAAAACCAAATTTGATATGCGGGCGAACGCGATTAAGCGCGAACCCGAACTGCAAAAGTTTTGGAAAGAAAACCAGATTTACGAGAAACTGTCACAGAACAATCCCGGTGAGATTTTCATTTTGCACGACGGCCCGCCCTACGCAAATGGTTCTCTGCATCTGGGTCACGCCCTGAATAAAATCCTCAAGGACATCATCAACAAATACCAACTGCTGCGGGGGCGCAAGGTTCGCTACGTCCCCGGTTGGGATTGTCACGGCTTGCCAATTGAGCTAAAAGTCCTGCAAAACATGAAGTCAGAGGAGCGGGAGCAGTTAACACCTCTGAAACTTCGTCATAAAGCGCGTAACTTTGCGCTCAAAGCCGTAGATGAGCAGCGCCAAGGTTTCAAGCGCTACGGCGTTTGGGGCGACTGGGAGCATCCTTACCTGACGATGAACCCAGAGTATGAAGCGGCTCAAATCGGTGTGTTTGGTCAGATGGTCTTGAAGGGCTACATCTATCGCGGGTTGAAGCCCGTTCACTGGAGTCCGAGTTCCCAAACAGCTTTGGCAGAAGCGGAGTTGGAGTATCCAGAAGGGCATACCTCGCGCAGCATCTATGCGGCGTTCACAATGACCAAGCCAGCGCCAGCCGTGAAAGAGATATTGGAGCCATTTGGGCCGAACTTGGGAGTAGCAATCTGGACGACAACACCCTGGACGCTTCCCGGCAACCTGGCAGTTGCGGTTAATCCTGAACTCAACTATGCCGTGGTTCAAGTTGGCACAGAAACCCCAGCTAAATACCTAATTGTTGCAGCGGATTTGGTGGAACGGCTGTCTGAAAAGCTTGGCACTCCGCTGAGAGTGAAAGCGACTATGCCAGGACGGGTGTTGGAACATAGCACCTACAAGCATCCACTGTTTGACCGCGAGAGTGAGGTTGTAATTGGTGGCGATTACGTCACCACCGAGTCAGGTACAGGATTAGTACACACGGCCCCTGGTCACGGTCAAGAAGATTATATAGTCGGTCAGCGGTATGGCTTGCCGATTCTCTCACCTGTGGACGATCGCGGAAATCTTACCGCAGAAGCCGGACAGTTTGCTGGCTTAAATGTACTTAAGGATGCCAATGAGGCAATCATTCAGGCAATGCTTGAAGCAGGTGCCTTGCTTAAGGAGGAGGCTTACGGTCATAAGTATCCTTATGACTGGCGCACGAAAAAACCGACGATTTTCCGGGCAACGGAACAGTGGTTTGCAAGCGTTGAGGGATTCCGGGATGAGGCACTCAAATCAATCAAATCCGTAAACTGGGTTCCCACTCAAGGCGAAAACCGCATCACGTCAATGGTAAGCGATCGCTCAGATTGGTGTATCTCCCGCCAGCGCAATTGGGGTGTCCCAATTCCGGTATTCTACGACGAAGAAAGCAACGAACCCCTACTAACCCAAGAAACGATCGCCCACGTTCAAGCTATTTTTGCAGAAAAAGGCTCAGATGCTTGGTGGGAACTCTCAGTAGAAGAACTGTTGCCCGAACAACATCGTAATAATGGCAAGTCATACCGCAAAGGTATGGACACAATGGATGTCTGGTTTGACTCCGGTTCCTCTTGGGCAGCCGTGGCAAAACAGCGAGAAAATTTACAGTATCCCGTAGATTTGTATCTAGAAGGGTCAGACCAACACCGAGGCTGGTTCCAGTCCAGTTTGCTCACTAGCGTTGCTACAAATGACATTGCTCCTTACAAAACTGTCCTAACCCACGGCTTTTTGGTGGATGAACAGGGACGCAAGATGAGTAAATCACTGGGCAATGGAATTGACCCCGCTGTGGTAATTGAGGGTGGCAAGAACCAGAAAGAAGAACCACCCTATGGAGCGGATGTCTTGCGCTTGTGGGTTTCTTCGGCAGACTATTCCTCCGATATTGCCCAAAGCAAGAATATCTTCAAGCAACTAGGGGATATTAGGGGCAAAATCCGCAATACGGCGCGTTTCCTCTTAGGAAATCTACACGACTTTGACCCAGCCAAGCATACAGTGCCTTATGAGCAGCTTCCCGAATTAGACCGCTATATGCTCCATCGGATGACGGAGGTATTTGGGGAAGTCACGGAAGCGTTTGAGAGTTATCAGTTCTTCCGCTTTTTCCAGACTGTGCAGAACTTCTGCGTAGTTGACTTGTCGAACTTCTATCTGGATATTGCCAAAGATAGGCTTTATATCAGCGATTTAAACTCGCCTCGCCGTCGTAGTTGTCAGACGGTGTTGGCGATCGCAGTAGAAAATTTAGCACGAGCGATCGCACCAGTTCTATGCCACATGGCAGAAGACATCTGGCAATATCTCCCCTACCAAACCCCCTATAAATCTGTGTTTGAATCAGGTTGGGTGAAATTAGAGGAGCAATGGCATAAACCTGAACTGGCAACACTCTGGCAGAAGTTGCGGACTATCCGCACGGAAGTCAATAAGGTGCTAGAACAGGCACGAACAGAGAAGATAATTGGTTCTTCTTTGGATGCCAAGGTGTTACTTTACGTGCCAGATAGCGAGTTGAGCCAGCAATTAGCAGCACTCAATCCGCAAGATAGCTTGAGTGACGGTAATCATATTGATGAACTGCGTTATCTCTTGCTTGCTTCTCAGGTGGAACTATTAGATTCTCCTGAGGCTCTAGCAGAAGCCAAGTACAGCTTCCAGTCAGATACGTTGGGAGTTGGTGTGGTTAAGGCAGATGGAGAAAAATGCGATCGCTGCTGGAACTACTCAACCCACCTTGGCGAAGCAGCAGAACACCCCACCTTATGCGAACGCTGTGTTCCTGCATTAAAGGCTGAGTTCTAGCTAACCTCAACTACAACTTAAATCCTCATAGGGTGAGCAAGACTCACCCTATAATTTTTTTATTCTTACTAACTAACTGGAGTTTAGACTAAAGCGCTCTGACTCAGCGAAGCTGAGTGGAGCGCAAT
>NZ_JCACKQ010000049.1:0-52276 GCF_059505465.1 Symplocastrum torsivum
ACCCAAGGAGTGATCTTTGGAATCCCCGCACCTTGATTGTCGGGGAGGATGTCAAACTGCCTTTTATCTCAGTGCAGAGCCTATTTAGCGAAGTGATACCAAATCCGTGTCTGCTACTCCCTTTTTCAAATGCTTGCGAAACTTTCTAGAGACGTTCCGGCGGAACGTCTCTACGACTCTTTTCCCTTCTGCCTTTTGCCTTTTGCTATATGAGACGCGATCGCACTAAATCCCAAATTCCTCTTCTTCTTCTTCTCAATGCTGTCATCTGCGATGACGAGGCAAAAGGTAGTCACGACGGCACTGGTTTCACATACTGCTCACACCACTGAATCATCTCCCACAAAACGTGACCAACACTCTCACGTCCCCGATAGCCGTGGTCTTCCAAAGGTAACTCCACCCAGCGTACTGTACCCCCCAATCCTTTAATTGCTTCATACAGCCGCTCACTTTGTAGGGGATAAGTACCAGGATTACTGTCAACGGCACCATGAATTAGTAGCAGTGGCTTACTAATTTTGGCAGCATGAGTCAAAGGAGATAAATGGATGTAAGTCTCAGGCGCTTCCCAGAATGTCCGTTGCTCTCCCTGAAAGCCGAAGGGTGTGAGTGTGCGGTTGTAAGCGCCACTCCGCGCAATCCCTGCTCGGAACAAATCACTATGAGCCAGTAAATTAGCGGTTGTGAAAGCACCATAGGAGTCGCCTCCAATCACCAGACGGTTTGGGTCAGCAACACCCCGACTAACGACACAATCCACAGCGGCTTTTGCTCCCATCAGTAATTGCTCAACGTAGCTATCATTGGGTTCTGCGTCGCCTTCGCCAATAATCGGTAGTGTGGGATTATCTAGAACTGCATAGCCTTGGAGTAGGAGAAACAGTACTGAAGCCCCATAAGGACGGCTAAAGGTATTCTCAGCCGTGGTAATCTGACTAGCTGTTGTTGTGTCCTTAAATTCTTGGGGGTAAACCCAAAAAACCATCGGCAGTGCCCCATCCCGATTTGGGTCATAGCCTGGAGGTAGGTATAACGTTGCAGAGAGTTGTACGCCATCAGCCCTTTTGTACTGAAGCAGTTCCTTATGGACATCAGCCAATTGGGGAGCTGGGTCTTGATAATCGGTTAACTGTACTATTGATGAGGATTTGTGTTTGTACAAGAAGAAATTAGGTGGTTCTTGCTGAGACTGGCGCTGGGTGATGAACTGTTCAGCCTGATCATCAAGGACATCGACTATCTGCTCGAAGTAAGGAGCTTTCGCTTGCCACAGCCGTTTGCTTTCTCCTGTTGCTAGTTCCATCTGGTCAAGGAAGGGGTAAACTCCTGATGCTGAAGCACCTCTCCCTCTGAAGTAGATTGAACTACCATCTGGAGTGAATCGCAGCACTTCCTTCCCATAATCACCAGGAGTCGTCAGGGGTGAACCTGGGTCACTGTATTGGTCTTGGTAATTGCGCTCAACAAGCAGTTTGGGGTCAGAATTGGGTGCTTTGAGATTAAGATGCCAGAGTCGTTGCTGGCGGTTGTCGTACCACCACTCCCACACCAAGGCAACATCGTCTCGTCCCCAAGTGATGTGTTGAAAACGGTATTCAGATTGCCAGAGTTCGGTAGGCTGGCTGGTAAAGGGTGATTCTAGCTCAAAGAGGGCATCTCGCTTGTCTACTTTGCGCCCTGCATCACCCCCGTCTAGCGCTTCCACCCAGTAAAGTGTTGCACCAACATCTGCCCGCCAGTGAACTCGTCTTCTGCCTTGGCGAACGGAACCGAACTTAATGGGGATATCATCAGCAAGCGGTAAGTCTGCTACTTGATAGATGAGCTTACCTGTGCGATCGCGAACCTCAACTTTTTCGGGAAATCGAGAGGCTGGCACTTGGTAGGAAAAGGGTCGATGCAGAGTGGTGAGCAGAATGAATTTCCCGTCTGGCGAGGGAGTAGCATCATCAATCAGTGCAGGGGTGAGTAAAGGAGTTCGCTTGCCATCCAAAGAGACGTGTTCTAGTACAGAGGTGAGGTAATACTCGAACAGTGCCTCGTCTTGAGCATTTTGCAACAGGTTGGTGTAGGTGATGGCTGGGGCTTTGCGTCCCAGGTTTTCTTGTACAAGCGGCCCCGTTGGAACTGGGGAGGCAACTGGCGGTAAGCCTCGATCAGCAGGTATGACTTTGCACAATAACCCTTCGTCTCCTGGCAACCATTTATAAGGACTGCCGTAGGTGGCATTGAGTATCGGGTCAGTGAGGCGGCGCGGTGTGCCAGATGGCAAGTCTACCGCCCATAGTTCAAGCCCTGATTCTTGAGTTAGGGTAAAGGCAAGCTGTTGCCCATCCAGTGACCAACGAAGAAAGCCGATGCGCGAATCTAAAGGTAGGTCAAGGGAACGTGTCGCACTAGAATTGATGGGTTTAATTGTGAGGCGACGATAGGTGGAATGACGTGCTGGGGCGTTGGTGTTTGGGTTAATCCGGAATCCAGCTAAGGCAATCTCTGGTTCAGCGAGTTCTGCAATGGGAGGTAAAGGCGATCTCTCTAACTCCACTAGCCACTGATTATCCGGAGACAACATTAGGGCTGGCGGGAACGGCGCATCTAAAATCTGGTTAATTGGAGCAGGTGGCGACTGCCATCCTAATTGAGTATCACTAGACAGAGGAGTTGTCATTAGCCACGTAGAGGTAAAAGGAAAGCTTAACAAACAAAACTTTTCTTTTGAAACCACCATGCACGGCGATGTTAACTCTAGTCTTGATGAGGTGGAGTTGTTGAGAGTTAATAGTGCGATCGCTCTCTAGTTTTTCCAGCATACTTCTTGGATGCGATCGCTCTAGCAATGATTCTGGCTTATCGGCAAACTCTTGTATCAGCGGGTTTAGCTAGCGTTTCTGAAACCAATAGACAGATTAACAGTTACAACCCACCCTCAACCCACTGTTATGGGTAATACAAGGGAAGCTATGTGCGATTCTCTATGTGTTTTGTTCGTCAAGTTGACGTTTAATTATGAATACAATAGTATTCGTTTATGGTATACACAGTCATTGATTTATTTGCTGGTGCTGGGGGCTTGACTACAGGTTTTCACTTAGCGGGTTTCCAGACAATATGCGCTATTGATAGAAACGAAAAAGCTTTAGCGACGTTTAAGCATAACTATCCACAAACCCAGCTTGTTCTCGAAAAGGATATTTGTAAAGTCAATCCTATGGAGCTTCGACTGGCGCTTCAATTGAAGCGAGAAGAACTAACAGTCTTGGTTGGTGGTCCTCCGTGTCAAGGATTCTCACGCAATATCCCGGCTGAATGCAGATACCTGGAAGATCCTCAAAACCAGCTATACAAAACTTTCTTAAATTTTGTCAGAGAATTTAGACCTTTATATGTTGTGATGGAGAATGTACCGGAAATCTTAAAAGCCTATAACGGTGCAGTTAGAGAAGAGATCACCATACAACTAGAAAAGATGGGGTATGGGGTAACATCCGCATCATTAAATGCTGCAAACTATGGCGTTCCCCAAACTAGGGCAAGAGCCTTTTTTGTTGGATGTTTAAATAGTACTGCTCCTACATTACCGGAACACACTCATCATGGTGATATTCAATCTCTTAAGCCCAATCAACGAAGTATTCAACTGAACCTACTTCAACCAGTGGACTCGCCAATCGTTACTGTTAGAGATGCTATTGGAGATTTGCCAGTACTAGAGGCTGGGCAGGAATATACTGCACAGACATATCTTTTTGAACCACAAAATAACTATCAAAGGTTACTACGTAGTGGCAGTAACAAGCTCGTTAATCACATTGCTCGTGAATTGAGTCCCATCCAGATGTCTAGAGCTAGAGCCTTAAAAGAAGGGCAAGACGCTAGAGACCTACCTCCAGAGCTGGCTCCAAAGAAGCATTATAGTGGGGCTTATGGAAGGCTTTACTGGGATAAACCTGCCAGAACTATTACTAAATGGGTTTTTCATCCTGGATCTGGAAGATTCTTTCATCCGATAGAGAACAGAACTATCACAATCCGAGAAGCTGCAAGGCTACATTCTTACCCAGATAATTTTCATTTTCTGGGTTCATACACAGAAATGGCTGCCCAGATCGGAGAATCAGTACCTCCCCTATTAGCTAAAGTTATAGCTGAATGTATCCTCCAGAGGTGTCATCGTCATCATCAGGTTGTTCTGAACTAAGCTTTTCCTCAAGAGTTGACAAGATGGCTTTCACATACTCGTCAGGTGTAAGACGGTTTCGCTCAATTCTGATCCGGATTGGTTGTTCTGGTATTGTTTGAACCTTGAAGAGCTGCTTTTGGTTTCTATACCATACTAAAGATAGTTGACCATTAACCTTTCCCTGTAAGCCTTTGCCAGCCAAACCAGTAGTTCTATCTACCGACCAGTCCCAGAAAAACATAGTTGGATCGAGGGGGATTAAGGGATATTCTATATAAATATATTCAATAGCGTTTCTCTTCTTGCAAAGAATACCTTCGTAGCTATTTGTTACACCTTGCAGATTACAATCTTGTATTAGTTTTTTATTCCAATGCCGAATGACGGCTTCTCCAAGAATTGCTGGCGGTGAGTCTACTGTCAAGTTAGGAAAGCCGAGTACTTGGGCTTTTGTGATCACATCAGCTCTTTGAATCACAAATGCAAAAGTAAATCCAGGATTAAGGTTTGATAGCTGAATTGTTTTTAATGACCAACCTGTTCCTGTTCTGATATCAACAGCATCATGAAGAAGTTTTGTGCGCCCCAACGTAGGATCTGAAAGGGGAATATTCTTAACGTAATGAAATATAGCTTCCCACGAGTAATCCTCTATTGAGCCGACAACGGGAGCTGCGATTGTAGCAATGATAGCTTCCCTTAATCTCTCAACTTCATTACTCGTCAGCATCAAGAGTTTCCTCAACTGCTTCCAGCAGTGCGCTCATTGTTACACCCAGAGCAATAGTGATTTGATGGAGAACCCGAACAGATGGGCTTTTTAACCCACGCTCAAGTTGACTGATGTATGTTCTATGGAGGTTTGCAACCTCTGCAAGATACTCTTGTGACCAACCTTTAGCAAAGCGAATACGTTGTATTTCTGCACCTAGAAGACGATCTAATTTTTTGAGTGGCATTAAAGCTAAGTTAATGCTTTGAATACAATAGTTCTATAGACTAAAGTATTCAAATCGGTGTCAGCTCATGTAAGTCTTTACCCTGCCCCTACATAGGGTCTGTTTCGGTATTCAATTGGATGGGAGCGATCGCTCCCTCGCCTATTAAAAGATTGCAGTAAAGCGATCGCACTTCTTCCACTATGATTGCTCCTCATCCTCGGCTGTCTCACCAAGGTAAAGCCTAATAAACTCCTTAGCAGCCTCTGGATTGATTTGCTGAAGCCCTTCCCGAATCTCCAGCATCGTTTCCGCCACAGGGTCTCTAATTTCACTCACCCAACGGCTCACATTAGATCGTCTAATCCCCATCGCTACAGCTAGCTGATTCTGGGTAATCCCATATGTTTCCAACACTTGTTTAAGGGTCACCCCCGATCACTTCTACAAGCTGACCTATCAACCTGCACCCATCAGCGCTTGGGTACTTCACCCAGAAAACAACGACACCCGATGCCATGCGATCAAAACCATCATTCAAGATGCCATAAAAAAGCAACCCAAAAGCTTCACGAGGAGAGCCTCATGACCTACTTTGAAAAACTGCATCCCTGGTGCATCATCCGCCCTCTGCCCAATTTGCAACGGCGCGTCATTGCTCGGTGTCGTCGCCGCAATGATGCCGAAGCTCATCTGCAAGTCCTCCGACGACTCATGCCAACGGTTCCCTTTGAAATCGTCTTTGACGCAATGCCCGATGAGGGAAAAACCGGTTTGCAAAAGTCCCAAGAATGACCTCCTCACTAAAGCTCCGGCTTAATTCCCCCGAAACTGGAGGAAATAAGAATAATCCGGCTCCCTCCCCGCATCAGGGAGGGTTGGGGAGAGGTTCTCCGAGAATTACTGCTGCTGATCAACTGCACTACCTCAAACCGCTATGAACGTTCTGCGCCATCGCATCAACCCCAAAACCTTTGTCATTACCAATAGACAACTTGCCAAGTATCTCAAAATTGCTACAACGCGGATTTGGCGTTGGGAAAAATGGGCGCACGTACTTTGGGTACATATCCAAGGTTTAGGCGGCTACTTCATCAGCTACCGTCAGCTAGAGCAATGGATAGCTGCTTGCTCCACCTTGATTCGTTCTTGCCGAGATTTGAAAACACTTACACTCGTTTGGTCAGCCATTCAGCGGGAATCTCAAAGATATACAGAAGAAGCAATTCTACGACTGTCTCAACTTCATGAACAACGACTTACAAAATTATGTCATTACAGAGAATGCGATCGCCTTTCCTAGAAAAAATGCGATCGCTTTGTGAAACAATCTTGCTAATAACAACGATTGAAACCATTGAAATATCAAGGGTCTAGTGCAAGAAGTGACGGATGCCAGTGAAAACCATCAACACGGTTAGCTGGACGGCTTGGTTACTGGGAGTGATATTTAATAGTTTTCAGACATTATCTTTGAAATCATCTAGTCTCATTTGATTTCCCTGTCAATCTTTAAATAGAGGAGTGTATAGTGCTATTTCCTGTGAAAAGAAGACGCATTTTTTCCTTCATTGCTTGGATAGTTGCAACCGTCATCATTTTGGCAGTTGGAGTAAGTTGTAATAACCAATCTCCTGTCGTTCAGGCAAACGCTAACTTACTTGTATCTGCTGCCGCTAGCTTGAAAGATGCCCTCGAAGAAATTAAACCTCTTTATCGACAAACTAAGTCGAATGTTAACGTTGCCTATAACTTCGGAGCTTCCGGTGCCTTACAGCAACAAATTGAAAATGGTGCGCCAGCAGATATCTTTGTTTCTGCTGCTCAAAAGCAAATGGATGCTTTGGAATTGAAGAATCTTATCCTCAAGGATACTCGTCGCAACCTTCTGACTAATCGGCTTGTGTTGATTGTGCCAAACAATTCTTCTAGAATTACCGACTTCACCCAATTAACAGGCTCTACTGTCAAGAAAATTGCGATCGGAGAACCCAAGAGTGTCCCCGTTGGGCAATATACCGAGGAAGTCTTCACAAACCTGGGAATTTTAGAGCAGGTTAGACCAAAACTTGTGCTTGGAAACAACGTCCGTCAAGTCTTAGCTGCCGTTGAAAGTGGCAATGCCGATGCAGGTGTTGTATACACCACAGATGCGAAAACATCAAACAAGGTAAAAGTGGTAGCGACAGCCGCAGAAAACTTGCATTCCAAAATTATCTATCCCGTAGCCGTACTCACAAATAGTAAAAATGCTTCTGCTGCCAGGGAGTATGTCGAGTTTTTGTCTAACAATCAAGCGAAAACTGTATTTGAGAAATATGGATTTGGCACGGTTCGTTAGCAAGATTGGTCAGTTGTGCTTACTTTGTATTCAGTTATAGCAAAAGGCAGAGGGCAGAAGGGAAATGATTGATTGGTCAAGATTTCAGTATTTGGCAATAGTCCTAATTACCTTGGCAACTGCTATACAAAGGACAACGAAGCATTAACAAATAACAATTGTTTTTATGCAATTTGACCCTTCTCCTTTATGGATATCCCTAAAAACGGCTTTGTTTGCCACTGCCTTTTCCTTCTTTCTTGGTATTGTAGCGGCTTACTGGATGTTGGGATATCGAGGCAAGTGGAAATCATTCATTGAGGGAATTTTCGTCTCGCCCTTAATTTTGCCACCCACAGTAGTTGGGTTTTTATTACTGCTGCTGTTTGGTAAAAATGGTGTCCTTGGGCAACTACTACTATCGCTGAACATTAGTATAGTTTTCACCTGGTACGCTGCTGTTATTACAGCTACGGTAGTTGCCTTCCCATTAATGTATAAAACAGCACTGGGAGCATTTGAACAAATTGATGCCAATTTGTTGCGCGTTGCTAGAACCCTTGGTGCTTCTGAAGTGACAATTTTTTGGCGAATCACTTTGCCTCTCGCCATGCCTGGGATTTTAGCGGGAACTACTCTAGCTTTTGCCCGTGCATTGGGTGAATTCGGTGCCACCTTGATGCTAGCGGGTAACATCCCCGGACAAACCCAAACGATTCCAATGGCTATCTATTTTGCTGTTGAAGCTGGGGCGATGAATGAAGCCTGGATATGGGTGCTGGTAATCATGGGCATTTCTCTATCTGGCATCATTGCTGTTAATTACTGGGGAATGGGGAATAGGGAATGGGGAATAGGGAATAGGGAAAAACCAGCACTTAACAACTTCAATAACCCTCCGTCGCACTCAGCACTTGCTAACTCAGGACTGTTTGTCGATATTCAGAACCAACTTCCTGGGTTTTTGTTGGATGTATCCTTCAGTACGAATGAGCAGGTTCTGGGAGTACTGGGGGCTTCCGGTGCTGGCAAAAGTATGATTCTTCGGTGCATCGCTGGGATAGAAACATTGACTAAAGGGCGTATTGTCTTGAACGGACGGGTGCTATTTGATTCGGAAAGAGGGATTAATATTCCGTCTCGCGATCGCCACATTGGTTTTTTGTTTCAAAATTATGCCCTGTTTCCTCACCTAAGTGTTGCTCAAAACATTGCTTTCGGCTTGCCAAAGGGTACATCAGCCTTAACTAGCAAGCAGCAGGTAGAAGCCCAACTGGCAGCCATGCAGTTGCAGGGCTATGAATCGCGATATCCTCGCGAACTCTCTGGGGGGCAGCAGCAACGGGTGGCTTTAGCGAGGGCTTTGGCAAGTCAGCCGGAAGCATTACTCTTGGACGAACCGTTTTCAGCACTAGATACTCACTTGCGAAGTCAGCTAGAACAGCAATTGATTACCAGCGTGGAGACTTACCAAGGCGTTACCTTATTTGTGACGCATAATCTGGAAGAGGCTTATCGGGTTTGTCAAGATTTGTTGGTGATGGAACGAGGAAAAGCGATCGCATACAGTTCCAAAGAAAACATTTTCGAGCGTCCAAATACGGTCAGTGTTGCACAATTGACGGGTTGCAAGAATTTCTCCCGTGTTGTCGTTAAAGCATCCCAACAGGTAGAAGCGATCGATTGGGGTTGCACACTTCGGGTTATCGAACCTGTCTCAGAGTTACTCTCCCATGTTGGAATTCGCGCCCATCAGTTAATCTTTACCAACAACTCCAACCAAGAGAATACTTTCCCCTGCTGGGTGGCGAGAACCAGTGAAACGCCACACCGGATGACGCTATATCTCAAGCTGAATGTTTCTCCTACCAGTCCCCAGGATTACCATCTGCAAGCGGAAGTGTTTAAGGAAAAATGGGCGATTCTCAAAGACCAATCGTTCCCGTGGCACATTCGTTTAGACCCATTGCGACTGATGTTGATGCAATACACAGAAGACGAGCGCCTTTCATAGAAAAATGCGATCGCCTTCTTTAAATAATCTTGCTAATAACAACGATTGCAGCCGTTGCAGTATCAACACTTTAGTGTAAGAAGTGACGGATGCCAGTCAAAACCATCACCAAACCTAGCTCATTAGCCGCTTGGATAGAATCTTTATCCCGTAGACTTCCTCCTGGTTGAACAATCGCAACAATCCCTGCTGCTGCTGCTGTTTTCACAGAATCATCGAAGGGGAAGAAGCCATCACTAGCAAGTGTTGCCCCTTGGGCTTTTTCTCCCGCTTGTTCTAAAGCAATTTTGACAGAACCAACGCGATTCATTTGACCTGCACCGACACCTAACGTTGTGCGATCGCGTGTTACGACAATGGCATTCGACTTCACATGCTTGCACACCTTCCAAGCAAATAATAGTTCATCCAGTTGCTCTGGTGTCGGTTGCTGTTGTGTAACGACTTGCCAGTTGTCTGGGGTAGCAATCACATCATCAGAGGCTTGCAATAGGAAACCACCAGCAATGAGTTTTACGGTTTGCTTATGCCCAGTTTGCAAGTCTGGCAAAACCAAAACCCGTACCTTCGACTTAGCCGCAAGAATTTCTTGAGCATCAGGTTCACAGCCTGGTGCAACCACACATTCCAAAAAGGTTTGAGTTAGCGCCGTTGCCGTTGCCGCATCAATCGGTTGATTGAAGGCGACAATACCACCAAAGGCAGAAACTGAGTCAGCATTGAAGGCTTTTTCATAAGCTTCGGAAAGTGTTGTTCCCAACGCTACACCACAGGGATTGGTATGCTTGAGAATCGCCGCCGCTGGAGTATCAGTGAATTCTGTAATGATGCGTCGTGCGGCTTCTAAATCGACTAAGTTGTTGTAACTCAGTTCTTTTCCTTGGAGTTTGGTTGCCGCTGCCCAACCTGTGGGGACAGTTCCTGTTTGATACCAAGAGGCAGGTTGATGGGGATTTTCGCCATAGCGCAAGGATTGTAGTTGCTGCCCGGAAAGCATGAATCGTTCTGGTAGTGATGTAGCCTGCTGTGTACCTACGAGATAAGATGCGATCGCTTGATCATAAGCTGCCGTGTGCGAAAAGGCTTGAATTGCACAAGCTTGACGAAACTCTAGCGATGGCACACCCTTAGCCTGACGTAACTCCTCCAAGTAGGCATCATACTGATTGGGATTACACAGAACCGTCAAGTGAGCATAGTTCTTGGCAGATGCCCTCAGCATTGCGGGACCACCAATATCAATTTGCTCAATCGCTTGGGCTAACTCAACTCCGGGTTGAGCGATGGTTTGCTCAAAGGGATACAGATTTACAACAACCAAATCAATCGGACGAATCGAGTGTGTCTCTAAATCGGCAATATCCTGTGGTAAGTCTCGACGCGCCAGAATACCCCCATGAATCCGAGGATGCAGGGTTTTGACTCTTCCTCCTAAAATTTCAGGAGACCCCGTGTAGTCAGAAACTTTTGTGACGGGCAGCCCTGCGGTTAAGAGTGATGCTGCTGTTCCACCACTGCTGATTAAATCAAACTCAAATTCTTCTACTAGCTTCCGGGCAAAGTCAATCAGCCCAGTTTTGTCCGACACACTCAGCAGTGCTAGATGTCCCATGAAAAAGTCCCTCTGCTCTTATCCGCTAACAACGCGCAACTCTAATGATTCCAGAATAAAGGCTGGATCGCATCACTTAGTGATTATCAGATTGAAGAGGTCATTTATCGCTCTTCCATCACTCTCGGATAAATTGACGAGTTTGGGAGGATACAGCAACGGAAAGTTAAGGTTTTACCCCAGACTGAGGGCAGAGGGATAACAGAGCTTGGAGTCCCAACATCCCAACCCACTGTGTTATCTTACTAGACTGCTTATACTGCAAAATCCAGCGTAGCAATAACGTATAATAAACCGAAGTTAAGCCACTCTCAGATACAGCATCGTCACAATTTGAGCAGTAGCTGAAATACTTCGGCAAGATACACAGTACCGTTGCGATCGCGATCTTCGGTGCCTCCAAGGTGGATTGCGGTACAGCCGATTAGCAAGAAACAACGACTTGATGCTTAGTTATCTTAAGGGAACAGTAGCAACTATTCAGAAAGGTACTGGCAATCGTGTCACTCTGATTCTGGAAGTCAACCAAATTGGATATGAAGTACAAATTCCTGGGCGTTTATCACAGGAATTGCAAGCCGCATCAAAAGAACCCGTGCAAGTGTTTACTCATCTGCAAATCCGAGAAGACCAACAGGTACTATATGGCTTTTCCTCTGCTGCTGAACGAGATTTATTTCGTCAGTTGTTGAGTGTGAGTGGGATTGGGGCACAACTTGCGATCGCATTAATCGACACTCTTGGACTCCCCAATTTAGTGCAAGCGATTGTTACAGGTAATATTCGCACCTTGTCCAAAACTCCCGGCGTTGGCAACAAAACCGCAGAACGCATTGCCCTAGAACTAAAAACAAAGCTTGCCGAATGGCGTCAGCTTGCTGGTACAGCAACACCTGCTTCGTCAACAGGACTATCACCAGCCCTTCAAGAAGATGTCGAGATGACGCTACTTGCCTTGGGGTATGACAACAATGAGGTTAATCAAGCGTTGAATGCGATTAGCCAAGATGCACTGCTGGCTAAAAGTACAAATGCGGAAGATTGGATCAGAAATGCGATCGCGTGGTTAAGCCAGTAAATGATTGCTTTGTCTATCCTTGCCCAGTAAATTACCCAAAGTAGTCTAATAGCAAACAATTTCCTTGGCTTACGACAACATCTGTAAATATCTAGCAGAGGAATATCCCGCTGAATTTGTTCGTTGGCTCTCTGGCGATAAGACAAGTGCAAGTGACATTACCGTTCTCAAAACGGAACTGAGCGTAGAACCAATTCGTGCTGATTCCCTAACACTGCTGCAAACAGCTAACCAAATTCTGCACCTAGAATTTCAAACCCTACCTAGCTCTAGTCCACCACTACCGTTTAGGATGCTTGACTACTGGGTAAGACTTAAACGCTTGTACCGATGTCCGGTTGAGCAAGTTGTGATTTTTCTAAAGTCTACCAACTCAGAAACCGTATTTATCAACGAGTTCACCGACACTAACACGACACACCGTTATCGAGTTATTCGCCTCTGAGAGCAAGATCCCACTCCACTGCTAACCAACCCCGCACTGTTACCTTTTGCATGTCTGGCTCGTACTGATTCTCCTACGACCTTACTAGAACAAGTCGCTGCCCAGGTCGATAGAATCGAAGAACCACGACAACGGGGGAGTCTCGCCGCTTGTGTAGAAGTGCTGGCGGGTCTACGATTTGACAAAGATTTTATTCGCCAACTGTTCACGGAGGAACTGATGCAGGAATCTGTAATTTATCAAGACATTCTTCAAAAGGGATTACAACAAGGTCTGCAACAAGGTCTGCAACAAGGAAGACAAGAGGAAGCCTTATCATTACTCATGCGTTTACTAACTCGGCGATTTGGCGAGGTTGACCCTCAGTGGCAAGAGCGGGTTCGCGGGTTATCTCTTGCTCAGTTGGAGGAGTTGAGTGAGGCGCTGCTGGATTTTGAGAGGGTAACGGATTTAACTATCTGGTTGGATGAGCATCAGCTAGAGGAGAATAGCGATCGCTTAGATGGATAACCTAAGTGTATAATCGCGTAATTAGCAGAATAACAGCGCTAGAAGCAGTAAAATAGCTTATTCGTAAGCTTGTGAACCCAGAGTTTAGATAAGGCTATTCATTTCCAGATAATCTGCCAGGAAGCAAGTTTATCTCTTGGGAACGATTCCCTATCGGAATTTAAGACTAGACAATAGCTATGTCTGCTTCAACTTCTTGAACCTCTTGGCTGGGGATTTTATGGCAAGTCCAATTGAATTTAATTTATTTGCTCCTTACAACAAAGGGGCGGCATTGATTGGGTCTTTCTCTAATTGGGAAGACATTCCTATGGAGAAAGGTAAGGATGGTTATTTCCGGACGAAGGTTGAGCTTGAGGATGGAGTTTATCAGTATAAATTCCGTATTCAATCCAAGTCCTGGTTCTTTGAACCCGATCAATGGGTGGATGTTAACGATCCCTACGCCACAAACATCGATAACCCTACACAAAACGGTGTTGTGCGGATTAAAGATGGTCAACGGATTGTCGATACCTACGTTTGGCAGCACGATGACAAGCCATTACCTAGCGACCATGAGTTAGTTATCTACGAATTGCACGTTGGTAACTTCTCCGGCGGTGAGGCTGATGCCTATGTTAGAGGTCAGTACAAGCACGTTGTTGAAAAATTAGATTATCTCACTGACTTAGGGGTTAATGCGATCGAGTTGATGCCAGTCAAGGAGTATCCTGGTGACCATAGCTGGGGCTATAATCCTCGCTACTTCTTCGCTACAGAATCCAGCTATGGCACAACAGATGAGTTGAAGCATCTGATCGATGAATGTCATGCGCGTGGAATTCGCGTCATCATGGACGGGATTTATAACCACTCAGAGGCTGAAAGTCCTCTAACCCAAATTGACCACGACTACTGGTATCATCACTCTCCACGTGACCCTGAAAATAACTGGGGACCAGAGTTTAACTACGAATTCTACGACGAAAGCCTGGATACTTACCCAGCCCGCAGGTTTATGGGAGACCAAGTAAGCTTCTGGGTTGAAGAGTATCATATCGACGGCATTCGCTTTGACGCGGCGCGACAAATTGCTAACTATGATTTCATGCACTGGCTTGTTCAGGAAGCCAAAAACTCGGCTAACATGAAGCCTTTTTACGCTGTTGCCGAACATATCCCTGAAACCTCCAGCATCACAAATGCAGATGGACCAATGGATGGTTGTTGGCACGACAGTTTCTATCACTGCATTCTGGAACATATCTGTGGTGACACGTTTGATCTAGAACGCCTCAAGGATGTGATTGATTGCAAACGGCAAGGCTTTATGGGGTCAACCAATGTTGTGAATTACCTAACAAATCACGACCACAATCATGTTTTGGCAGAGTTGGGTGAGCGTGGCATCTTAGATGATGAAGCGTTTAAGCGCAGAAGGTTGGGCGCTGTCATTAATATGACAGCCGTAGGAGTCCCTCTACTCTGGATGGGTGAGGAGTTTGGTGAGTATAAGTACAAAACTCAAGAGCAAGCAAAAATTGATTGGACGTTACTCAGTCATGACCTCAATCGCAATTTATTTGAGTTTTTGAAAGGCTTAATTCATCTTCGTAAAAACAATCATGCTCTCTACACCGAGAACATTGACTTTATCCATGAAAATCCCGAAGCCAAAGTGTTAGCTTACAGCCGTTGGAATGGTGAGGGTTCGCGTGTGGTTGTCGTAGCAAATTTCTCCGACGACTTCCTTGCTGGTTATCGCGTTCCTAACTTCCCTGAAGCAGGGACGTGGCACGAGTGGACGGCTGACTACGACGTAGAAGCAGGTGAAGATGGCATTCTGGTTGACCTTGGCGGATATGAGGCGAAGGTGTTTGTCTGGCACTAGCCTGAGCGAATTGGGAGGCTAATTCTACTCACATCAGAAGTAATTGACCCAATTTTGACAGTGGCAGGCTGCTCTATCTAAAGAAGTGTTTTAGCACTCATACTCTAAACTTGCCTTAATCAAAGCCTAACCACAGAGGAGCAGAACTTAAAAATCTTCTCCTCTGCTTTCGTTGTTGAAGCGAGAGACCATAAATCGGTGCTTGATCTGCCAGAGTACGCAGCAAAAATATTTATTCTTACTTCAAACTGAGTCGCGACGATTTGTGACTCTTGTGCCGTGATATCCTGATGTTTGCGCCCTGCTCCCTAGTGAATTAAGTCGCTGTGGAGATTGGCTGTTCCCTATCCCCTTTAATATTGGATTGCAGTATATCTGCCATGTTCTCATCTGAATTACCCCACGAGAATGGGCAATCTGGTAACGAAAGCATCACGCTAACGGATGCAGCAGGGCGATCGCTCAATTGCTACGTTGAGCATTCTCTGGAGGTGGAAGGTTCCGAATACCTACTCCTCTTACCTGTGGATTCCCCTGTGGAAATTGTTGTCTGGGATGATGAAGAAGACGAAGACTTAGCTGACGCGACTCTCCTTGAAGATGACGAGGAGATTGATTTAGTCTTCTCTGATGCCCAAGCGGTTCTCGCTGAGCAAAATCTTACCCTCAAGCGCACTGCCTTCACCCTCACCGTTGCGGGTGAACTCCCATCTGTGAATGAGGACGATATCCTCACAATTGAGATTGAGGAAGATAATGTTGAACTAGAACCAGAGCAGTTTCAGCTTCTCGCTAGCTTCTATCATGAAGAACAGGAGTACGGGATCTACACTCCCCTCGATCCACTCCTATTTTTTGCTCAGAGAAATGAAGCTGGTGAGCCTGAGTTACTTTCCCCAGAAGAATTTAAAAAAGTGCAGCCGCTGCTGGAAGAACTGCTGTTTGATGAACTAGACGAGGAGTGAGCATCTTACGAAAGAAGAGAGGGAGAGTCCAGAAGTAGTGATTTCCGAAAATACCACAACCCTTGTAGGCAAAATCTTGTCTAAATCAAGGGTGATGTCTTGAAGAAATTATCGGGTAAAATTTTTTTCTTCACCCTCTTGCTCCCCTCTCATCTTTAGTAGTACACCAATATGAAAGCTGTCAGAAGCATCTCCAAGTGGTCATATTATCTTGCTTTGCTACCAGTAATACTGGCTGTCTGTGCATGGCAAGGCTGGGCGTGGTGGAGTTGGGCACAGTCGCCACCTACTCTATCTCCTGCTTCCAGTACAACAGCAGGAAATGACGTACAGATTCAAATCCCTTCAGGGACAGCGGCGCAGCAGATTGGTAATGACCTGGAAGCCGCTGGTTTAATTCGCTCGTCCCACGCCTGGAAGCTATGGACGTATTGGCTGAGATTCCAAGATCGTGAGGGTGGATTTCAAGCGGGAACTTACAAACTATCGCCAACTGAACCGCTACAATCCATTGCTGAGAAAATTTGGAGTGGCGAGGTGATGCAACTCTCGTTCACTATCCCTGAAGGGTGGTCACTCCAGCAGATGGCAACTTATTTTGAGTCTTTGGGGTATTTCAAAGCTCAAGACTTTCTGACGGCGGCGAGTCAAATTCCTAAAGATAAATATCCTTGGCTACCCGATGGGATACCGCACTTAGAAGGGTATCTGTACCCAGATACTTATCAGCTACCGAGCGATCGCGTTTTGCCTCAACAAGTCATCGAACTGATGCTCAACCGCTTTGAGCAGGTAGCGCTACCGTTGTATCAGCAAGGACAACAACAAACTCAGCTCAACTTTGCTCAGTGGGTAACCTTAGCTAGCATTGTGGAAAAAGAGGCAGTCATTCCTGCTGAACGCCCTCGCATTGCAGGTGTCTTTGCCGCTCGTCTACGTCAAGGGATGAGACTAGAAACTGATCCAACTGTTGAATATGGACTAAACATTCGACAAACGGCTGATCAGCCTCTGACCTATGCACAAGTAAAAGTTCCCTCGCCTTACAACACCTACCTCAACCCTGGTCTACCCCCCACCCCAATTGCGAGTCCGGGTGTTGCTAGTCTGAAAGCTGCACTCAATCCTGAAAACACTGATTACCTCTTTTTCGTTGCTCGGTACGATGGCACTCACGTTTTCAGTAAAACGGTAGAAGCCCACGAAGCCGCTAAAGTAGCTATCCGCAAACAACGGCAAGCCCAGCAAAAAGCCTCTCCTTAACCAACACTCTTGCTATAGCTGCTAGTTATTGGCTTGGAGTGTTAACCTAAGCGAAAGGTAATTGCATCTAAGAACGTGAACCCCTAATACGAAGTCTGGTTAATTATTCCCTTGAGCGACCTAGGTTTAAAGTCCACTGCAACGGACCCGATGGTAGGCGTAGCCAATGCTTTTGTCGTATCACGCTACGCGAACAGGAAAACACAGCCAAAAGGGGAAGAGAAGAACGTTCAATTGTCAGAATGCAAGCCGATTACTAAATAACTACTGATGTCTTGGTTATCAAATTTACAACCTGATTTAATCTTGGGAGGTCCAATCTTGAGCCTGACTCAAGATATCCTAAAGCACTACCACATCAAGGGTCTAGTCTTGGATGTTGATGAAACTCTAGTACCTTTGAGAGCAACTAAAGCTTCCACAGAACTCATGGAGTGGGTGGAGCAAGTTAGACCTGTGGTATCGATCTGGCTCGTTAGTAACAATCTTAGTGAAAGTCGAATTAGTAGCATTGCCAAGTCGCTCAATTTGCCCTATATGCTAGGGGCACGTAAGCCTTCACGGCGAAAGCTCAAAAAAGCAGCGGAGGCGATGAACCTCCCTGTGAAACAGGTTGCTATGGTAGGCGATCGCTTATTTACCGATGTGCTGGCAGGCAATCGCTTGGGGATGTTCACCATCCTCGTAGAACCGATGGTAGACCCAGCGAGAACGGTCACTTCCTACCCAACTCGTGATTTTGAAGTTTGGATATCTCAATCCTTAGGAGTAACAATTACTTCCACGCAACAAAACTTAAATAAACCTGACAAATCAAGAGAAAGCGAAATATAAAAAAAAGATTATGAAGACTGATATTTTAAGGAATTCATGAGATTCTTAATATTGGTTCAAATGGGGTCAGCCACTATAAAGACCCTAACTATAAGAAGCCATAATTAGTCCTTTTAGAGCGCCAAGCTTTTCAGCGTTGAGAAGTGGGCGCTTTATAGTTTTGCATTGCAAGGAAGTCTCAGTCGTTGTGAAGATGAGGGGAGGCGTTACGCCATTTTCTAGTGAGCAAGAACCTGTAAAATCACTCCATGCCCCAAACGATTGTTGTTAAAGTTGGCACATCCAGTCTGACCCAACCAGCCACAAACCAGCTAGCTCTCTCGACCATTGCCAAAATAGTTGAAACTCTTACTCATCTGCGAGTCTCAGGTCATCGCATCGTGCTAGTGACCTCTGGTGCCGTAGGGATAGGTTGTGCGCGACTAGGATTAAAGTCACGACCCCAAACGATGGCTCTTAAACAAGCTGTTGCCGCTGTCGGTCAGGGACGCCTGATGCGGGTATACGATGATTTTTTTACTAGCCTCTCTCAACCGATCGCCCAAGTTCTCCTTAGCCGTCGTGACTTTGTACAGCGTAGCTGCTACGTCAACGCCTACGCGACATTTCGGGCTTTGCTGCAATTGGGCGTTATCCCAGTCGTGAATGAAAATGACACCGTTGCTGTCGAGGAACTAAAGTTTGGCGATAATGATACACTCAGCGCCCTAGTAGCAAGTTTAATTGAAGCCGACTGGTTATTCTTATTAACCGACGTAGACAGGCTTTACTCTGCTGATCCACGCCTGGTACCAGATGCCCAGCCAATTACACTCGTCAATAGCATTGAGCAGCTAGAAGAATTACAGATACAAACGGGTGACGCCGGTTCTCAGTGGGGTACTGGTGGCATGGTTACAAAAATTTCTGCTGCTCGTATCGCTACCAGTGCTGGGGTGAGGACGGTGATTATGGAAGGACGTCGCCCTGAAGCCATTGAAAAAATCTTGCAGGGAGAACCTCTCGGTACACAGTTTGAAGCACAGCCCCGGACTGGCAATGCCCGCAAGCGTTGGATTGCCCACAACCTCGTTCCAACAGGTAAGCTTTATCTCGATAGTGGGGCGGTAGCAGCAATAGTCCAAGCAGGGAAATCCCTATTAGCGGCTGGAATTACAGCAATTGAGGGGGATTTTCGCTCATCAGAGGCAGTACAGCTATGCGACAGCACTGGCACGGAAATTGCTAGAGGGCTAGTCAACTATAGCAGCACTGAACTCCAGCAAATTCGAGGGCATCAATCGGACAAAATCCCTGCTATTTTGGGCTACGCTGGCGAAGAAACTGTTGTTCACCGCGACAACTTAGTTCTGAGCAATTAGCTAAGCTGTTGCATTAATAGTTTGATGCCTCAGGGGGAGCAATATCTGCTCCAGCTTTGACACCGTTTTTGCTAGCTTTTAGTCCAGGTTTACTAGTTGCTTCTGCACGATCAGCTTTAGGAGAGACGGAGGCTTGAGAAGGAGTAGCTGGCTCAACCTCTACTGATGCGCCTGAAATCGCTTGTTTGGACATTAAACCTAGTCCTCCAACTGCTCCTGCAATTAGAGCTGTATAACCAAGGTACAAGTGTACTGAATTCAGTTGAATACCTGGAATTGCTGCGGATTCGTACCAGGAGGGAACAACGGATTTCACGGGGTCAGGTTGCGGAATGGAATCTGCGATCGCCACACCATTCAAACCTAAAGCACAGCCGATTCGACGGATGAAGCCGCGAACATAGACATCCTCTGGTAACTGGTCTATGCGCCCCGTTTCCAATGATTCAATGTGATGAAGTGGTACAAGGGTTTGAGTATGAAGTTGCTGTACACTAAGCGATCGCGCTTGACGTGCTTGCCGCAGTTCTTGACCGACTTGACGCAGAAGTTCCTCTCGCTGTTGTGCGATCGCTTGTGCCGCTAGTTCTGCCTTACTTGTTTTTTTTGCCGACTTAGTCTCACCAAATGTTCTGCTGATGAAACCGGGGCTTTTGGCTTTCTCAACGGAAGGGGTAGCTTCTTCGATGGAGGTTGCATGAGGCTGTGATTCTGCCTGCACTGGTTGCTCATTTACCATGGGGGGGGAATTTGTCTCCTCTTGACCAGCTTTGTTCGTTCCGTCGTTAGTCACAGGAACGATTTTATACTGTCTGACAAATTGCTGGAATGTCAACCGAACGGCTTCTCGCCCGACTGCTTTAACTAAAATTTGAGCGGTGCCAAATCCCTCTCCTAGCATCGTCTGTAACCCAGCCATGGTACGGCGGTAAACTTCGCTATCGAGCAGTTCCGCTTCTATCTGAGTTAGGACATTTCGTAGTCCTTCCTGAGTAATCTCAATAGGTGGGGATTCGATAAAACCGTTACCGTATGTAGGTTGCATTACCATAGCTGCCTGTTATTTCCGTACTTGAATAAAACTGTTTTGACCAGAGGCGAATTACCCCTAACTCCGGTGAGCCACATAAGGATAAAGATGGGAGTGCTACCAGTACACCCACCAAAGTTTTTGCTAAATTGACATTGGGCTTGGGCTTTCTATGTAACCTTTCGAGCAGCCTAAGGACAAATCCGGAGAGTTGTGTTAGAAAAAGCCTTTGTGGATTGGATCTTGAGCGAATAAGCTGCCCTACAAGACTTGTAGGGAGATGGGAGAGATTTTCCTTCTGAAGTGACTAAAGGAAATTAAGCTAAAAGCGATCGCTCCTTGCCTACGACACCTGCCTTGACCCTTCCCAAAAACCAAAAACCACCTCGAATTTTAAGTCTGAGGTGGTTTATTTAAGTGGAGCCTACGGGAATTGAACCCGTGTCCGCCTTGGGTATTGACCTACCGTTCATTCACAGGTTTAGCCCTTCTGACCCTCAGGGCGGGAACCATCCATTATCCCGGATGACAGGATTCTCTGGTGAAGTCTTTTCCCCTCAGCCGACCAAAGGCACCTAAAGAGAGCATCCGTTGGAGTTGGTCTATAGTCCTTAACGGAGTCAAACTATAGACGCTCGAACCGATTAGAGGTTATTAAGCAGCTACAGGAGCAGCCTTACGAGCGAAAGGAACGATGTTGTTCGCATTTACTTTTTTTTTGAGTCCGGTATTAACGAGAGAAGACTCACTCTCGACCTGAATCACGGGGCGGCTTTCGCCAACACGTCGAAACCATTAAGGCCCCATTTCATCTATTTACCATTATAGTCGGGGAATCAGGAGTGTCACAAGAGAAGTTCAGAAAGCGGGGACTGCTGGAGTTCAGAATTTCCTATAGCTCAATCTGGGGCATCAAAATCCTAACTAAATTCAATTGTTCTCATTCTCCGTCGTATTGGGTTCAGGCTTCTTTGGGAGAGCGTCTTCCGGTGGTGGGGCTGGTGTTACAGGTTGTTCAGCTGGCGCACTAGTTGATGGTGGTGGTGGGGCAGCTTGTGAAGCTGGGGACGCTTGCGGTGCTGCCGATGGCTGAGGTTGACTAGTTGAAGTGGCTGGGTTTGAGGTGGGTACAGGGTCAGGTGCTTCACCTGCTGGCACAGATGGAGTGTTTGTCTTTACTGGCGTTGGTGATGGCGAGGCAGGTGCAGGTGCGCTGACTGGCGGCTGCTGAGATTTTTTGCGGCGACGAGAAGATCGGCGCACGGGTGTCTGCACTGGGGGAGAAGGGCGAACTACCTCTACTGGTTTAGTCCGCTTTGGCAGTGTATCCTCCTGGACTTCATCAACTCTAGGCTGTACAGTAGGAAAAATTGATGGTTGGGTAGTGGGGGGATCTGAGGTTTCTTGAGGTTTTTGGGACTGATGCCAGACCGTGCCTACAGCCGCTAAACCTGTTGCGATCGCCAATCCCATCCCAGCTAAAATTTTAGGAGTACCTAAGCGCTTAACACCTTGAATCTGAGTAGCAGGCGGCGATTCTGGCTTAATTTCAGGTAACGGTTGGGGAACAATAGGAATCGTTGCTACTGTCTGGGTTCGGCTTAATCCAGGTACCGTAGTACTACCCTGGTCATAAGGGTCAGGTAAAAGTGACAACCATTCATCTACACTGGCTGGTCGGTAACGCGCCTCTACTGCCATACCTCGCATCACCGCTTGGTTAATCGCTGCACTCACATGAGGTTGTAAATCGCGGGGGGCACTCATCGGTTGGCGATCGCGAATTACAGCCGGGGTCGGGACTTGTTTAGTCAACAAAGCATAAAGCGTTGCCGCCAAACCGTAGACATCCGATGCGGGTGTACGCTTTTCCTTGCTTAAATACTGTTCAATCGGAGCATAACCCTCAGAAACCATACTTGTATGGGTTTGAGTTGAGTCAGTTTTAAACTCTCGTGCAATCCCAAAGTCAATTAAAACTACTTCCTGGGTACCTTGCCGCAGGATGATGTTCTCTGGCTTGATATCCCGATGAAGTAAGCCCTTTTGATGTACAACCTTTAAGGCTTCTCCAATTTGTCGGATGTAGTTAATCGCTGTTGCTTCACTTAAAGCTTGTCCTTGAAACACAACAGCTTGCAAAGTCTGACCTGCTACATAGTCCATAACCATGTAAGGCGAATCCGCTTCTACAAAGAAGTCACTAACCCGGACAATATTCGGATGAATGCATAAAGCCAGCCGTCGCGCTTCATCTTGAAACTGGCGCTGAAACCGGGCAAAGTCTGAGTGTAAGTGCAGGGACTCGTTAAGGGTTTTAATCACCACTAGCTGACCCAAGTAGTGATGGGTGGCTTTGAACGTAACCCCAAAGCCACCCCGCCCCAATTCTTGCTCTATGGTATATTTGCCACCCTGTAAGGTTTTGCCAACTAACGAGTTCATAACGCTGACACCGTTGTTCATTTTCGGTTGTTAGTCTTCTCAGGAGAGTCTAACAACTGGTATATTGACGAAGCACTCGTATCTAAGTTGCAATTAAGCTCTCTGTTCAGAGTATAAATACGTTGCCTGTATCAACCAACTCCTCACTCTAGCTCAAAATTGCCTTTCGTGAGTAGAACGCTAGTGCAAGAAGGCTCTTATGCAGGAGGCTCCAGGGCAGAATGAATATTGCTTGTACAGTGAGCTTCTTAACCTTTTTCAACTAAATAGTTATTTCCGCCCTGCTGGACTAGTTCATCAAATTATTGCCACTTATTGACACTACCCAGTATCGAATAGATATGTACAATCGAATTTTTATCTAATGCGATAGGTTTGTGTGCTGACAGGAGAATTCAATTCTTCCAAAGCGGCAACTCTCTCTTACCGCTGAAATAGGCACCTGAGATTTTGAAATAAAACTCTATGGATATATAAAAATAAGACGATAACTTAGAATTTAATAAAGCTAAATAAAGTAAGTGCCGAGCAATGAAATATTTTTACTTTCTGATTTTTTACACTTTATTTACGGAAATAATTTAGTATTAAAACAGATTTAGAAAATTGTATTTATCCAATTTACTTGAAGAAAAAGTGTTAGCAAAACATACTGTCAGGCTGATTGATTTGCCCTACATTCACCAAGCTTTACAACGCAATGCCAATGTGAACGCTAAAGTAAAAAGACCATTCGTTAATCAATATGTATTTGAGGTAGTACTGTTATGACTAATACTGCTTCTGCCCAAACTGGAAACTTCTGGGACCTTGAGTTTGTCACGCCGCAACCGACACAGGATGCTGACCTACTCAGGCAACTAAATTTTGTTCCGGGTTTGAAAGAAATTCTCATGCTGCGTCAAGTCCATGCTCTAGAACACGCAACTGTTTGGGTTCTTGGTGAGCGAGGGAATCTTGGTAATGCCAATGGTTCAACAACGACTCGGCAGTCAGACAATGTAACTTTAGGAGGCTTATCCACTGACGAGGGTTTTTATCTCTATGGTCGGGTAAACCTAGCTGATTTGAGAAGAGCTGTTCCCACTGCCTTGCAGCGCCTTACAACAGGAGAATGGGACTTGGCAGTACATCCGCGTTGTGGCACTAATCTCTCTGTCGGTATGTTTTTAACCGCTGGGCTGGCGTTAGGCACTCATCTACTTCTGCCACGAGGTCCAATTGAGCAAATTATCGGTCTGGGTATAGCCGCAGCAGCAGCGACTCAACTAACCCCTGATATTGGTAGCCTTGCCCAACGATACCTGACAACCGCCATTCCTTTTAACCTGACAGTTGTGGACATTACGCCCACGTCCGATATCTGGGGGCGTCCGGCGCATTTCGTCCAAGTCCGGTGGCAGGAGTAGGCGCATTTTGAAATCGAGATTTTCGCTGAAAGCTTGGAAAATACGCGATTTTGCTAGCGATTCAGCCCCCAGTTCCACTCGCCAATCCCCAATCAGTAATAAAACTTAAAAGGCAGATTAAACAGATAGCCCACAACCAGTAGTACGCTGTAAAGCTAGAGCGCAAGGGAAAAAACTCTTATGGTTCAACGTGGTTCTAAAGTACGAATTCTCAGAAAAGAATCTTACTGGTTTCAGGATGTTGGCGTTGTCGCGACTGTAGACCAGAGCGGCATCAAATACCCAGCAATTGTCCGTTTCGAGAGAGTCAACTACGCAGGTGTCAATACCAATAACTTTGCTCTGGAGGAACTCCTAGAGGTTGAAGCACCCTCAGCCAAGACAAAACAAGTCTTGCAAACAGCGGGTGGCGGCAAAAGCACCCCCACAGACGAGAGAGTGCGTAAGACAGGTCAGGGTACTACAACCAATAATCCGAAAGCTCCTAAGGTACCAGAGGAACCGGGTGGTGACAAAGTTGTAGAAGGCGATCCTAATCAGGGAACGGAAGCGCGTTAAGACGTGCCAGAGTTACCTGAAGTTGAAACAGTCCGCCTGGGTTTAAATCAAGTAACCTTGAACCAGGTAATTTTGGGTGGCGATGTGTTGCTTGCTCGCACGATCGCTCACCCAATTTCTGTAGGTGAGTTTTTAGCACAGCTCAAGAACGTTACAATTACAGGCTGGCATCGACGCGGCAAATATTTACTTGCACAACTGAGTAAATTAAACTCAGGCGACGCTGGCTGGTTGGGTGTCCACCTGCGAATGACGGGTCAGTTGCTGTGGTTCAATCAAGAAGACCCATTACAAAAACACACGCGAGTGCGATTGTTCTTCCAAGGCAGCCGCGAATTACGTTTTGTTGACCTACGAACCTTTGGTCAGATGTGGTGGGTGCCACCCGATGTTGCTCCAGAAAGCATTATCACTGGTTTGAAAAGACTGGGACCAGAACCTTTTTCTGCTGACTTTTCAACGGAGTACCTAGCTAGAAAGCTGCGAAATCGTCAGCGTCCGATAAAAACTGCACTGCTGGATCAGGAGTTAGTGGCAGGTGTAGGAAATATTTATGCTGATGAAGCCTTGTTCTTGAGCGGTATCCCACCAGAGACGGTGTGTTCGGCTCTGAGTTTAGAGCAAATTGAGCGGATTCGCACATCAGTTATCCAAGTCTTGCAAGCAAGCATTGAGGTTGGTGGCACTACCTTTAGTAATTTTCTCAATGTACAAGGCATTAATGGCAATTACAGCGGAGTTGCCTGGGTGTATGGTCGCACGGGTGAGCCTTGTCGTGTCTGTGGCACATCGATTCAGCGCCTTAAGCTAGCAGGACGTTCATCTCACTTCTGTGCGAAGTGTCAGCGCTGATCAGCTTTTTGGTTATTGGTTATTAGTTGTTTGTCTTCTTGTGTCTTACAAACAATCAACAACAAAGAACGAATAACCCACAAAACGAGCGTAAAATGCTAAACAAAGGGATTGATCGCTTTACAATGAATCGGACATTATGGCAGACAAAATTAAAAAAGGGTCTTTGGTTCGTGCTATCCGCGAAAAGCTGGAAGGTAGCTTAGAAGAGCAAGCCAGTGATTCACGCTTTCCTCCTTACATATTTGAAACTAAGGGGGAAGTTGTAGATACCAGAGGTGATTATGCCCTGATCAAGTTTGGTCAGGTACCTACTCCCAATGTTTGGTTACGCATGGATCAGATAGAAGCCGTGGGTACTGCTGCCGCGTCTGACGCTTAGGACAAGTCATTTCAGTCGCGCTTCTTAACTCATGGCATCTTCCCCTATGTCCACCATTCCAGACACACGCAATCGTGTCGCAGTGATTGGCTGCGGTCGGGTCGGTAGCACTCTCGCGCAACGGATTGTAGAGAAGAATCTTGCCGATGTCGTGCTACTCGATATTGTAAATGGTCTGCCTCAAGCTCTTGCTCTGGATTTACTGGAGGCACGGGGAATTGAGCGTCATGATTGCCAAATTATTGGTACATGTGACTATGCCGAGACGGCTGGTTCTGCGATTGTTGTAATTACTGCTGGAAGCCCCCGGAAACCGGGGATGAACCGGGACGACCTGTTGCAGATTAATGCAAAGATTGTCGTGGAGGCAGCTAAAAATGCGATCCCTCACTCACCTGATGCTCTGTTAATTATTGTCACAAATCCCCTAGATATCCTAACTTATCTAGTATGGCAAGCGACTAATCTCCCGCCGCGTCGCGTCATGGGAATGGCCGGTGTTCTAGACTCAGCTCGATTCCAAACCTTTATTGCTATGGAATTAGGGGTTTGCGTCCGGGATGTCAGCGCCTTGGTTCTGGGAGGCTATGGGGATTTAATGGTTCCCTTGCCTCGCAACTCTACGGTTAATGGTATTCCCATTACTGAATTGATGGATACAGCTACGATTGAGCGTTTGGTAGAACGGACTCGCCACGGTGGTGCAGAAATTGTGGAACTCATGCAGACGGGTGGAGCCTATTTTGCACCCACCTCTTCCACCTGCTTAATGGTAGAAGCTATTCTAAAAAACCAGTCGCGCCAGGTTCCAGCATCTGCCTATCTTCAGGGCGAATATGATTTAAATGATATTTTTATAGGAGTTCCCTGTCGATTGGGCTGTCGCGGCATCGAACGAGTGATAGAACTCAATCTTACAGATGCTGAACACGAGGCTCTCAAATCGTCTGCTGAGTCAGTACGCCAAGGTATCAAAAAAGCATCCGAGATGCTTAAGAATTAAGAATTTAATTAAATAACTTACCTACTTTGTCCTTGAGGTTGGGTTGAGAGAAACCGATTTTCGCTCCCCTAGCTGCCCAATTTTGCCGGGAACTGGAACTTCAAAGTCCCCCAGAATTGAGGGATTTAGGGGGCATCCCAGGATTATGCAAGAAATTCCATGAAGCTACGCTCACAACGAAGGATAAAAGTAGTCTTTCAAGATAGGTTTACTATCACTCGTAGAGACGTTCCGCCGGAACGTCTCTACAAAGTTGCTAGTTGAGTGCTACTTGGTATTAATAGCCTGCTTCCTCTTCATATTCAGGGGCTTTTGTCTTCTCTGGAATGTTGACTCGTGGAGCTTTGTAAGGCTCAGGGTCATCATCATCATCCCAGGCATCACCCTCAACTTCGTAATCTTCGTACTCATCTACATAATCTTTCCCGTAGCGAGAAGGCTCGTTATACACTGGCTCCTCATAGCGGTTGAGCCGGGGCGTATCCACTCTCTCATCACCCCAGTTGTCTTCTTCGAGTTCTTGTTCCAGGTATCGGGGTGCGGGGGCTTGCCGACGTATCGGAATCGGCTCTGGTTCTGGCTCGTCTTGCCAATCATCCTCATCCCAGGATTCTTCTACTGGTGTCGCCGATTGGATAGGTTGAGACACAGGTGTACGAACAGGAATTCCCGTTCCTAGTTGATTCTCTGGTCGAGCGGTAGGAGTATAGTAGCCTTCCTCTTCTTCTCGCTCCCAAGGTGGTCTACCCACACCCAAACGCTCTAAAACGCCAACCGTTAGCTGAAGTAGCTGCTCTTCAGCACCTTCAAATACAATTAAGCGGTTTGGTCCGCTGCTGACAATTAAGTCAACTGGCAGCTCATAAGTACTAATAACTTGGTCAGGAATCTGCGGTAAGCCTAACGACGCAACAATCAACGAAGACACTTTGCCGTCTTCAATACTGAATTTAAAGCCTCTTACCCGACCGAGCATTTCGCCCGTTTCTGTAATGACTTCGCTGTTAATCA
Organism: Symplocastrum torsivum; assembly: GCF_059505465.1. Taxonomy (NCBI): domain Bacteria; kingdom Bacillati; phylum Cyanobacteriota; class Cyanophyceae; order Oscillatoriales; family Microcoleaceae; genus Symplocastrum; species Symplocastrum torsivum. The sequence continues at coordinate 28,087 of NZ_JCACKQ010000049.1, forward strand.
GGGTGCTGTAGGCGTCAACGTCAATATCTTCAATTACATCTTCGTCATCAACCAGGATCGTATCGCCAATCCGTCGAATGCTGCTCAGGAGCATATAGCGTGGCATCCCAGCAACCGAGAGCAAGTTATCTCGCAAACCCAGCGCTACCACTTCGCGCCGATCAATGTCTACCAAAAGCTCCTTAACGACTCCCAGGCGCTTGGCGCTGTCGATAGTGACTACCTGAGTATTTAAAATATCGGAACGTTGACGAATTATTTCAGTTGTCATTATGTTTTGCAATCCCGATCTCGATTCCTGCTGGAATATCAATATCAATATATTGAACGCTAAATCATGAAATTTAAGCTACCGAATTGCACGCTTAGGCGGCAATTTTAGCCCTAAGACTTGAGTATAAGCTCCTCTGGCTTGAGTAACACCGATTGTACGCTCAGAAGACTCGATCATAGGTCGGCGAAGACTTACAACAATAAATTGGGCTAAAGTAGCCTGTTGTTTGATCATTCTAGCTAATCGCTCGACGTTTGCCCCATCGAGAAACATATCAACTTCATCAAAAGCGTAGAACGGCGAAGGACGATAGCGCTGGAGGGCAAAGATAAAGCTGAGGGCGGTGAGAGATTTTTCTCCACCTGACATAGAAGCGAGTCTCTGCACAGGTTTACCTTTGGGGTGAGCCACTAAGTTCAGTCCACCATTGAAGGGGTCTTGAGGATCATCAAGTTGTAGGTAACCGTCACCATCGGAGAGTTCCGCAAAGATGGTTTGGAAGTTTTCATTAATGGCATCAAAGGCTTCTTTAAAGGCGCGAAACCTTAATGTTGTAAAGTTTTCCACTCGTAACAGAAGTTCAGTGCGCTCAGCTTCTAGAGTTGCTAGTTTCTCAGAAAGTTCTGATAAGCGAGTTGTTGTGCGTTCATATTCTTCTAACGCCAACATATTGACAGGTTCCATCGCTTGGAGGCGCTTTTGACCGTTTCGTATTTCTTTTGAAAGCTGTTCGAGTTGAGCAGCAAATGAATCAAATGTAATTGAGTCAGATGGCGCTAATTCAGATTCACTCAATCGTGTCTCTACAAGCAAGGGAACTTCTGGCAAGGGATCGGGTAACTCGGCTTGTTGGATTTGTAGTTGAGCTTGCAGGGTTGCCAGTTCTTCACGTCTTGCTAACTGGATTTCCTGGAGTTTTTGCAGTTGCCAGGACTGCTGTTGCTGTTGTAGGTTTTGTTCTCGCAGGTGTTGTTCTGCGCGATCGCGTTTCTGTTTTGTTTCTCCTAATTTTTGCTCTAGCTGCGTCAGTGATTCCTGCGTTTCCCTAATTTCCTCACTAACCGCTGATAGCTGAGTGCTGAATGCTGAGCGCTGCTCCTGTACAGATTGCTGTCTAGCGTGATACTCTTCTATCCGTCTGCGACCATCTGTAATTTTTTCAGCCGTGCGCTGCTGTTGATTTTCCAAATCTTGTAGCTGTTTTTCCGATCCCCGGAGTGCGTGTTCGCACTCTTTTAACCGAGATTCCCAGTCTTTGATGACGGTTTGAATGTGTTGCCACTCGCTGTGCGTTTGAGACTGCTCTAATTGGGCGAGTTGTTGGCGTAATCCAACAAGCTGAGTTTCTTGAACGGGTAACTCTACGGTTAGAGTTTGGAGACGTTCTTGAGCCGTGGCGAGTTCTTGCGTGTTTTTGGCAAGAAGCGATCGCACTTGCTCCTGTTGAGCCGTTAGATTCTGAATCTCCTTGTGTAACTGTTCCAAGCGCAACTCGTGTTCCTTCCGTTTCCCTCTTGCCTCCGCGAGTTCTTTCGTCAGTTGTTTAACTGAGGCGGAAGCTTGATTAACCAAGTCTCCACAGCGATTTAAAACCTGTTCAATCTCCTGAAGGCGCCTTCTTAATCCAGCCAATTCAGCAGATTCGCCAGCATCACTGGTACCGAAGTGCAAACCAGAACGCTGGGTACTACTACCACCTGTCATTGCGCCACTGCTTTCCAGGATTTCGCCTTCTAAGGTAACAATACGATGTTTGCCTAAATAAGGACGAGCCGCATGGAGGGTTTCAAAGACAACCGTTGTGCCGAAAACGTAGGCGAAGACGTTCTGGTAGCGGGGTTCGCAGTCAATCAGGTTAACTGCATAGTCAATGAAGCCGTTTGCATAGCCCAGGGCTGCTGTATCTGAGAATCTAGGCGGTTGGATTTTGTTGAGTGGTAAGAAGGTTGCTCTCCCCGCACGCTTTTGTTTGAGCAACTCAATTCCTGCCGCCGCAACACCATCATCTTCGACAATCAAGTTTCCCAAACGCGCACCTGCTGCCGTTTCTAAGGCTAGCTGATAGCGGGGTTCCACGCGACCCAGTTGGGCAACTAATCCACAAACACCTGGTATTCCGGTTTGGAGGATAACCTTGGTGGCATAGGTGCCTTGAGCTTCTTGTTCTGCTTGCGCTTGGGCTTCTAGTTTATCGAGTTGGCGTTGCTTGTCTCGTTGTTCGGCAAGTAGTCGAGTTTGAGTTTGCTGCTGGATTTGGAGTTCTTGTTCTGTTGCCGCAAGTGATTTTGCAAGTGATTGGATGGCTTCAGAAGAGGCAGTTAATTGTGCGTCTAAATCCCTAGACTGAGCTTGTTTCGTCGCAATTTCTGGTTCTAGGGTTTGCAAAAGCTGGGTTTGTTCCTCGATGACACGACTAAGCTGGCTCTGACGCTCTTGCAACTGCGCTTGCTCGGTGCGTTGTGGATCAATCGTTTGTAATAACGTTTCAATCTGGCGGCTAAGGGCAGTTTGTTGCTGTACCCAAGCTTCCGAGGCAGATGCGATCGCATTTGCTTGTTCCCGACTTTGGTTGAGGGATTCTTGAGCTTCGTCGCGTTTGGCACGTAGAGACACGATTACACTTGTCTCTACACGATGTTTCTCTTGGGCTAGCTGTTGTAAGGTTTGCTCGTGCTGTTGAATTTCCTCTTGTGTTCGTTTGAGTTGACGCTCAGTTTGTTGCTGCTTATCTGCTAGTTCCTGTTGTCGGATTTCGAGTTGGCGCCGTTCAGCTTCCTGGGTAGCGAGGATTGAGGCGACAGCTAGCTGTTCTTCTTCTCCCAAACTTTTAACATGGGCGTTTAGCTGGTCAAGTTCTGCTGTCGCTTGGCTAATTCGGGCTGTTAAATGGGTTAGTTGCTCATTTAGCTGAATTTCTTCGTGTTCCCCTGTCTCGATCTGAGCTTTGAGTTTTGACTCTTGTTGTTGAAGCGATCGCCATTTTAGTACAGCTTCCCACTGCTGTTTTTCTTGGAGTTCAGCGCGGAGTTTCTGGTATTTCTCAGCTTTAATGCGATCTTGGCTTAAGCGATCGCGTTGAGCAACCAGTTCTTTTTCAATAATTCGGCAACTGTCCTCCCGCTCTTTTACCATGTCCAGCGTTTGTCTAGTCTGAACAATTTTGCGATCAAAGGCAGCAACACCAGCCAACTCATCAATAATCTCTCGACGTTCGCGTGAGTTCATCGAAATGATGCTGGTGACATCCCCTTGCAGCACAACGTTGTAACCCTCTGGATAAATCCGCAGACGGTTGAGCTGTTCGTGAAGTTCACTGAGGTTGCAGGGTTCGCCGTTGATGTAGTAGTTCGAGGTGTAAGTACCTTGCTGAGTGACTCGCAGCCGTCGCGTCACACTCCACTCTTTTGCTACCTTCTCTTGCCCCTTCTTGTGAATGAGGGATTCGGGGAGGTCAGATTCTGGATTTTCCAGTTTCCCCTTCTCTGTACCCTCCTCATCCTCGTCTAAGAGAACATCCGGTGCATCCGACAAATCAAACGTAACAGTAACACTGGCTTCAACAGTACCCCGACGCTCCCTGTCGTGGTTGACCAAATCAGGAAGGCGTTCTGCTCGCATTCCCTTAGAACTGGCAAGACCAAGGCAAAATAGTAAGGCATCTAGAATATTCGATTTACCTGACCCGTTTGGTCCAGAAACAACCGTAAATCCAGGCAGCAGAGGAACCGCTGTCGTACCGCCAAAGGATTTGAAGTTGGTGAGTTCCACTCGCTTGACATGCACCATAGGCGCTAGCTTGACTGTGTTTTATGCAGTGGTACAAGTGTTCAGGGTAACAATTCTCAACAGGTTAGCACGGGTATTGAGGAGATGAAAGATGGTTCATACCGTACTTTGAGGAGGAACTTGCCAAAATTTCGAGTTGAGAGGGGCACTAATGCGATCGCGTTAGCGTTTGCGTAGCAGGGTGGGTCAGTAGCAAAGCAGAACGTAGTTCAGCGCTGCCACCTAAAAGCGATCGCTTTCAGTTGTCGTTAATTCTATGGAGTGTGATGAAGAGCAGATTCTGCTATCCCAACACTTCATCCACCATAATCTCAATATCAGGAAACGCTTGTATCGCTATGGTTTGACCCCGATGGAACGTCTGAACGCTTTGGTAACCCGTAGGCGAAGGTTGTCGATAAACTTCAATGTACTGCTTGTTGATATCCACTAGCCAAACTTCAGCAATGTTGTCTTTAGCGTAGAGGGGAATCTTCACCTCGCGGTCAAATTTGGCGGTAGTATCTGCCACTTCTACGATTAGAAAAATATCTTCGGGCTTGGGATGCTCTGACTCGTAGAAATCTGGACGCGGTTGCAGCAAGGTTAGATCAGGTTGGGGTTCGGAGGTATCATCTAATTCAATTGGATTCTGCGGCCAGACGATTGCTGTCTCTCCCAGACGAAGGGTGAATAGCCTGGTAAGACGCGCAACACACGAAGCATGTCGTCTGCCAATAGGGGACATTTCGATCACCTCTCCTTGAATAAGTTCCACCCGGTCATTCTCAGTGAGAATACCGGACTCCGCCATTTTGTGGTACTGCTCTACCGTAAATTTTCGCCGAAGTAACTGCACAGACATTGCCACCTCTACTGTTTGCTGCAAGTCTACACTCTACAAGAGCGATCGCTCTTCCTATCCTAGGCTGTTTGTTGGTTGAGCGATCGCGTCCTCTTCCCCTACGATTGCTCCTCATCCTCATCTGATTCATCCAAGTACAGTCGAATAAACTCCGCCGCAGCCGCCTGATCAATCTTCTGAAGTCCCTTCCTAATTTCAAGGATTGCATCACCGCCTGGATCTCTATTTTCATTCACCCATCGGTTAATACTAGAACGCCCAATTCCCATCGCCACCGCCAATTTATTTTGGCTAATGCCATAGGATTCAACACCTGCTTTAGCACTGTACCTGCTTTTCCCATGCCCTTGATTGTGTCAAAGGATTATAACCACGTAAATGTTGACAAAGATCGACATCTGGATAAGACCAATAGTGTCGCACTTTGTCAACAGCGCTATCACAAGAAAAGTAGGTAAATCCCAATGACAGAAGACTTTATTCCTGACTTAGACCAAACCCCCGGCTCTGAAACGCCTTTCCCAGGCAATACATTATCAGAACCCAACCGAGTCCCCCTCAAAATCCTGGTCATCAGTTCTCCCAAAGGTGTCACCAACACCATTCATACGTTCTATCGCCTTGGATACGCTCAAATCAGCGAATGGAGCAAGCCACAGCCTACCCAGACTCCTGGTGAAGTGATGAGCGTTCTCAGTCGCCGCATTCCTATTGACTAATCTCTATAAAGTGCGATCGCACGACTGGAAGCCATCTGGAAGCAACGATATATTTATCTATTCTGCAATCAGCAGAACTAGAAATGCGCTCGCACGAACAACGAGATAGCTATATCTAGCATCTAGCATTTAACTGATAATCAAGGGAGAAAAAGCGATCGCTAAAAATGACTACAAATCTAGACGCTAGAAATCTCTCTTTAGAAGATGTTCATCATTTTTTGAGATATGAAGAATATTCCAATGGTGCAATTACATCATTACTCTCCCTAGAACCTGTAACAGAACTTGAACAGCAGGAACTCTCGCGAATCCGTACTCTTTTTCGGAGCTATTACGCCAGCCGTAAGATTTCTGAAGGACAAGTTAAATTTTTACTACTTGCTCCGTTGATGTGGCTAACTGGGTTCTACCAGACCAACATTAAGATAACTCTCGAAGAAAATATTGCTGATATTTCCATTGAAGATGAAGACACAATCATCAAAGGGCGGATGGATATCTTAGCTGTTAACCGAACTGAAGCGAAAAGCACTACTACACCCTTTTGGATATTGGTGATTGAATCTAAAAATAGTAGTGTTGAAGCCCTAGAAGGTTTGCCTCAATTACTGACTTACGCCTATAAAAGTCTAGAGAATCAAGAATTAGTTTGGGGGCTGACTACCAATGGAGTCCGTTATCAGTTTGTGTATCTTCAACAAGGGAACCCCCCAACTTATCAGATCTTGCCGGAAGTGAACCTGCTAGACTCTGAACGCTCGATCCAGTTGTTGCAGATTTTGAAGGCAATCTGCAAGTTCAACCCAAGATAAGCGATCGCTTTCCTCCTCTCTCTTGCTGAATAGTGACCGCCTCTCCTACCAGGGCTTAGAATAAAAAAGATGCTATGGAATTTTTGCTTAGATTGGATAAAGCTCCGGCTAGGCTGGGTGCTGTCAAATTCAATATAGATATTTCGGGTGCTAACTTTACGCAGTTGACCCGTGTACTTCATTAATGCTTCGCACTCCCCATAACATATGTTCATAGAGGAAAAAACTCAGACACCGGAGCTAAGAGGGCACCGTACTCTCGCAGCGATCGTGTTTACAGATGTCGTCAGCTATAGTGCGTTGATGGCAGCCCACGAGGATTACACTTTGGACTTGCTTCGTCGGGACTTCCAACTGATCAACGAACTATGTCATCGCTTTGAAGGCAAAGTACTCAAAACCATCGGTGATTCATTACTAATGTACTTCTCCAGTGCTGTCAAGGCAGTGGCTTGCGGTCAAGAAATCCAATCGAGCTTAGCGACACTTGCGGCTAACCTAGCCCCAGAAGATGTCTTAACTCATCGTATTGGTATTCATTTGGGGGATGTGTTTTTCAATGGCAGCGATGTCATGGGCGATGGTGTTAATGTGGCAGCGCGGTTGCAAGCGGAAGCGCAACCGGGAGGAATTTGCCTGTCGCAAACCGTCTACGAGGTTGTCAAAAATCCTCTGGCGCTAAAAGCAACTGACTTAGTGCAAAGAAAGTTAAAAAACCTTCCCGAATCTATCTTGGTTTACCACATTCCTCCACTCTACCCCACTCCATTTACAACACAGTGGGAACTTAACCAGGCACAGGTTCACGCGGAACTTAGTCGCAACGAAGCTAAGTCAGTTATTTACTCATCTGGACAATGGGTTTTGTTGAATGAACACTTTTTCCAAATTGAAACATACAGTCAGAATCCCGATGGCAAACTGACAATTCAAATTCCTTCTAAAAGTGTCGAAGATGATGCTGTAATCCAGTTGCTTCGCCCTAACCTTGAGCAGTCGCAGTCGGTGAAGTTTGCTTACCAAAATGACGGGATGCTCGTTAAAGTCAAGGGTGTAGAAGCCATATCCAGAGAAGATTACAAAATTTGGACACTCACCCTTGAACCGAAAAACCTCAAGGCTAATGGTTATCCGCTTGAGCAATCCTCTAAAGGACCAAAACAAGTCTATTCGCCAGATGACATAGCTAAGTTGAAAGTCAGGCGGCTTTTACTCAATGACCCACCAAAACTGCTAATGCTGAGGGATGCTCAGATGTTCAGCCCAGCTTTAGCGGAACGTGAAAGGCTGGAGAACTTAATCAAAGGTAGTGCTACCCCAATTAGTGTTGAAGATTGCGTGATTCAGTCTCTATATCCCAGGTATAAGGATAGACCAGGGGTGTTTCTAGAACTTGCCCGACTTCAAGCAATTTTCTTTCTAAAAGCAGCAGGTATTGTTGAGCAAGTACAAGAACTGGCTGTAGGACCAATTTCTCAAGGCAAGGTTCATGTCCGGTTTCGAGGAAAAAGACGGCAAGCTCAGAGCGAACTCGCGGTAATTGAAGTAGAAGGCGACTGTCTTCTTGTGAATGAGGGCTAATCAACCCGCTTTTGAGGGTTGCCAGAACTCTCAAACTGTTCCATTAAACAGTTTGCAATGCGAGCAGCCGCTCCTGGCTCACCCATCCGCTGACGACCATTCTCTCCGATTAGCTGTAGCCAGTCGGGGTCACGAAACAACTGCTGTACTACACTGGCAACCTTATCTGGGTGTTCCACCAAGATTAATGATGGTCCTAATAAACGAGTTTGCGCTTCGGCAAAGGCGGGGGTAAATTGAGGGCCTTTTCCAGGAATTGCGATCGCAGGTTTTCCCAGTCCCACAAACTGCTCTGTTGCTGTTCCTGCCATTGCAATGCAGCAGTCACCTTTGAGCAAGCAGAGGTTATAGTCATCAGTCGTCAAAATCAACGTTGCATTGTTTTTGGTAAACGCTAAAGCAGTTGGGTCATTAAGTTGGAGAGTAGACACACTCAATTCAAGTGGTTGCTCTACCCAACCTTGCGCTTCTAGCGTTTGGCGTAATGGGTCAAAACTTAACGCTGGAGTAATGGCACCAAGAAACAAAAGCGATCGATCAGAAAACGTTTCAAAGAACCCAGCCGTTGATCGCACGATTTTCTCCCAATTCTCATAAGCCTCTGGCGCTCTGGAACCAGGTAATAGCGTCACAATAAGCGATCGCTGCATTTCCTTCAATTCAGCGTCGGGTTCATAAAAAATCGGTGCCGGATTTTTTGGATAAATTCCATCCATCATCGGATTACCCAGATCAAACGCTGGGATAGACCACTGCTGTAAGATTTCCGTTGTCAGCTTGTCTCTCGGAAATACCGCCTTGCAACGTCGATGACTCATTAACCAGCGTTCCCAAGGTAGATAAGCTGACCCAGACCAACCTTCCCAACGCGATCGATTAGGCAACCATCCCGCTTCATCTCGCAAATAGTATTCAGATTTAGCGGTACCGACAAAGACGTAAGGTGCCCCGCTCAACCAAGCAAATAACAAGGGAACAATATCCCCGACCGCTAGTATGACTCCTCCTCTTTTAGCCCACCGACGAACTGCTTTAAATTGCGCCCAAGTGAGTTGCAGTAAGCCACCCTGTAAATCTCGTAGTAGCTGACGCCCTTCCATATAAATAAAGCCGCCGGAAGGCATCGTCCGCACCGAGCCAATCATCGGAATGTCTAGTTGAGTATAAGCTCGTCCTTCACCCACTAACGGCAAAGCTGCCAGTTCTGGGGCAGCTTGGTGATGCTGCAATTCTTGGCAAATTCGGACGGCAATGACATCCTCTCCGTGACCATTACTAAGGCACAGCAGCTGCATAATGGGTGATTAGTTTTTTAACGGTTTTTAACATCGAAAAATTAACCACTGAGCATCAGTGGCATCAAAAATTCGTATCAAGCATTAGTGATCATACATTCACTTGTATGTTCGCGCCTTTTTCTGAGCAATTGTACCTGTTCTGCTCGAAAAAGCCCTCTGCCTTTTGCCTTCTGCCTTTCGCCATAAGTCACGCCTCATTCTGTCAAGACCTGCCAACATTTCTCAAGTTAGCCTCATCGGGTGTGGCAGATGCAGAGGTGGCACAGCCCTTGGAACTTAACGATTTAAGCAACGGTCACGTTAAACAAAAGCAAGCAATTTTTAACGGATCGGACTAGCGATCGAGGCTATTTTTATGCTAAACAGAGCTGTTGCAATTTCCACATTAGCACTCCTCGCGGCTGGAGAGTTAAATCACCAAGCGATCGCGAGTCCAGATGTTGTTAGTTCAACCCCGGAACCCGCAGCAAGAAGCTATGTCGTTCCTGTTGAAGCCTCTCCAGCACCACAACCTTCTACGGCAGTCGCTTCACCCGAAGTGGTTGTGACACCAGAATTTGCTCAAATTACCCAAACACCTGTTAGCGCAACGGCTTCTGATCTGCCGATACAGTCAACCCCAATATTAGCTCAGTCTACGAGAGCCAATACCAATGTAGTAGTAACCACAACACCAGCGTCTACCCAACCAACAAGAACGCCTGTTAACTCTATAAATCCACCATCAGGAACTACCACTACCTCAACAACTATTAATACCCAAGCTCAGGCAACCCAAACACCTGCTAGAGCTGTGGTTTCTAATGATTTAGCCGTTACTGCCGTTGATGTTCAGGTAAGGGGGGTAACACAAGAATTACAGCAAGTTGTTTTAAACACAATCGGCACTCGTGCTGGCGGTTCAACCAGTCAAAGCCAGCTAGATAGTGACGTTGCAGCAATTTTGAACACAGGTTTATTTGCCAATGCTCGTGTGTCCACTTCTCAAAGTCAAGATGGATTGAGCGTAGTTTACCAGGTAGAACCAGTCATTTTGCGATCGCTTCAACTCTCTGGTAACCAAGTTCTCACCCCAGCGGTTGCTAATGACTTCTTCAAATCTCAAATTGGACAACCCATTAGCCCAACGGCAATGCGCCAGGGTATTCAACAGCTAAGCAAATGGTACACCGACAACGGTTATACTTTGGCACAAGTACTAGACGCACAACCATCACGCAATGGTGTTGTCACAATTGCGGTAGCTGAGGGTGTCATTGGTGACATTAATGTCCGTTTTCTGGACAAAGAGGGTAAGCCAGCTGAAGGGCGTACCCGTGAAGACTTCATCAGGAGTGAGTTAAAGCTCCAACCGGGTCAAATATTCCGTGTAGATGTAGCGCGGCAAGACTTACAGCAACTCTATCAATTAGGGCTGTTTGACAACGCCAATGTTGCCTTAAATGGCGATGCCAGAAATGTTGATGTAACTTACGAACTCACCGAACGACCTGCCCGTGGGGTAAATGTGGGTGGTGGCTACAGCGGTAGTACTGGTGTCTTTGGCACCATCAGTTACAAAGACCAAAATTTAGGTGGAATCAACCAGCAATTAGGACTCAACGTTCAGGCTAGTGGTCGCGATTTACAATTTAACGGCAATTTCACTGACCCTTATCGTGCTAGTAACCAAGACAAGCCAGGATATAGCGTTGATGTCTTCCGCCGTCGAAGTGTATCTACGGTCTTTGATGATAATTTTGCGAATGATATTGAAGCGGAGGATTATGATGAACCCAACCAAGGACAATTTGGTGCTGGCGTTAGGTTAAGCAAACCAATTGATGATTGGCAAGCCTCGGTGGGCTTGAACTACACCCGCACCAGCATTCGCGATGACGATGGCAATATTATCTCAGTAGATGCCTTGGGGAAGCCTCTCTCCTTTAGTGGAACTGGTATTGATGACTTGATTACTGTATCTGCTGGGGTAACAAAAGACCAACGGAACAATCCCGTTAATCCCACTCAAGGCTCCGTCCTGAGTCTCAGTACAGAACAGTCAATCCCTGTTGGGAATGGCAATATTTTCATGAATCGTCTGCAAGCCAATTATTCACAATACACACCTGTTGACTTGTTGGGTGGTGATAAACCCGAAGTGCTGGCGTTTAATGTCCAGGGTGGTACAACGATTGGTGATTTGCCACCTTATCAAGCCTTTAACCTGGGTGGTATCAACTCAGTACGGGGTTATGGCACGGGTGACGTCGGTAGTGGGCGCACCTATGTCTTAGCATCGGCTGAGTATCGTGTGCCTCTCTTCAATCCAGTTGGTGCGGTTCTGTTTGCAGACTTTGCCTCTGATTTAGGTACAGGTGACACGGTGCCGGGAGAACCGGGAATTGTGCGTGGGAAGCCAGGAACCGGATTTGGTTATGGAGCAGGTTTACGGGTAGATTCCCCAATTGGCATCATTCGCGCTGACTACGGTTTCACTGACCAAGGCGATAGCCAACTCCAGTTCGGAATTGGTCAACGGTTCTAAGGTCTTAATGGAGTGGCTGTGAGGTAGTGGGTGGAGATCGAGTAAAGGATGTATTTGTCAAGTCTTCCTTTACCCCATCCTTCCAAACGTCGTTCCCTTCAAGTGGAACACTGGGTTTTACGGGAGTCAGCACAGCCACGATCACTGCCTTAATCAAAAACAGAGTGAGGATGGCTTGCCTGATGATAGACCACGTTGAGATACGCTACGGAGATGGGGAAGGTGGCGACGCTTTCGGAGGCGCTGCTGAACCACTAGGTAAGGACAAGTCAACACCAGTTCCCCGATCATAAATCTCTATATTCCACTGCCCTGAGCGATTAGACTCAAAGGCAACAAAGCGACCATTACCGCTAATCGTCGGATGACGGACTTCTGCCAAGATATTTTCCGTTAAGCGTTTAGCTTCAAAGGTTTGGCGATCGTAGACAAAGACATCCGGCTTACCCAACTGCTCAGAAATATAAACGATGTAGCGACCATCAGCACTGATGTCTGGCTGTTCTTGGAGCGTATTTAGCTGATTCAGTCCAGGCAAATCCACGAGACGCCGTTGCTGCATATCGTAGAGATAGATGCTTCGCTGTGCCAGACGATCAGAGGCAAAGACTAAGTAGCGCCCATCGTAAGAATAGCTGGGTTCTTGGTCAGCAGCGGAACTATTGAGGCTTGCACCCAGGTTTTGAGTCGGCGGCGTTACAAAGCCACCCGAACCGAAGCCACCCCAAAGGGAACCGCCACAACTTGCCAATCCAATTACTAAACAAAGCGCTAAAACCTTGAGGGACGTACGATTCCAGCTAGGACAGCACTTCATCATTCGGGGACGGTAAAGGGCAGCAGTTGACATCGTTCAAGCAAACTTTGCCCCACTGCAAAGCCCAACGTACCAATGCCACCCGATTATCTGTTGCTGTCTTCGTGAGGATGTTGCTGATGTGGTTATCAACTGTGCGTTTACTAATTTCTAGCTGCTGGGCGATTTCATGATTGGTTAAACCTGCGGCTACTAGTTCTATAATTTGTACTTCGCGGTCTGAAAGAGACGCGGGGGTATAAGATTCGCCACCAGCCATAGGTATTTTGCCCTTGGTATATCTACTTACTATTTTAGAGGATTGTTAATAACGTCTGCGTCTGAATAATCCTTATTAACACGCTCTGTTAAATTTTTAGGTGCAAAGGCTTGCCGTTGAGTGAGTTAAGGAAGAAAGTAGGGGAGGCAGGAAGCAGGGGGAGAAAGAGCTAGAGAAAAATAGTTCTCCTATTCTCTCTACTTCTTGTTTTCGATCTTGACTTTATTGGTGATATCTCTTATTAGGGGATGAAGCCTTTGTTTAGTCTGAAAAAGTTGAGCTGGATCTAGCCGTGACCAAACCGCGTGTACTCTGCCTTGGTGAAATATTGTTTGACCTTCTAGCTGATCAGCTAGGGCGATCGCTTGAAGAGGTTGAATCTTGGACGCCTTATCCGGGAGGCGCTCCTGCTAATGTTGCTTGTGCCTTAGTTAAGCTAGGCACTCCGGCTGGTTTTTTGGGTTGTGTGGGACAAGATGAGCCTGGAGATACTCTGGTACAGCTATTGCAGGAGGTTGGGGTAGACAGCATGGGTGTCCAGCGCCATCCCACAGCACCGACACGACAAGTTTATGTGGTGCGTACTGAAAAAGGCGATCGCGAATTTGCAGGTTTTGGCGGCTTAGACACAACCCAATTTGCGGATGCCTTCCTCCAAGCGTCACAGATACCCGAATCCTTATTTGAAGAGGCTGAAATTTTAGTCTTGGGAACCCTGGAGTTAGCCTATCCCCAAAGTCGTGACGCGATCGCAAAAGCGCTGCAATTTGCCGAGCAGTATGATGTCAAGATTTTCTTGGATATCAACTGGCGTCCAGTCTTTTGGCCTGACACTAATGCCGCAAAGCCGCTAGTTCAAGAACTTTTCAAGAAAGTTGATTTCCTCAAACTTGCGAGGGAAGAAGCTGAGTTGTTCTTCGACACTACTGATGCAGGTGCGATTACCCATCGTCTGGGTTCAGTAGAAGGTGTCCTAGTCACCGATGGAGATCAAGGCTGTTCCTACTGTCTCAATGACCATGAAGGCAAGTTTCCCGCGTTTGAAGTGGATGTTAAAGATGCCACGGGTGCCGGAGATGGCTTCGTTGCTGGTTTCCTTCATCAGCTATGTCACCAGGGACTTAAGGGCTTTGAGACGTTTGAATCTACAACGAATATCATTAAATACGCCAGTGCGGTGGGGGCATTAACAACACTGAAACCTGGTGCGATCGCGGCTCAACCTACAGCCTCAGAAGTGGAATTGTTTCTTAAAGACCTTGGTGAATTATGAGGTTAAAGGCTGAATTACTCTGACTGCGCTACCTAGTGCAGTCAGTCAAACGGTAGACGGTTTATTTTTATGCCCAACTGCTGTCTGCGTTCTGGCGACCGAAAGGTAGCAAGGGGCGAGAATCCCCCACTTCTTCAAGTGGCTTGCATTCAGGTGGGGTTGAATCCCCATCTGAATATTCCCTTCTGCCTCCTGCCTCCCGCCTTCTGCCCTCTGCCTTCTTCACACTTCTAGATATATTTGTTCTGTAGTCAATTCCTTAAAAATTGCAGCTTTCGTTCTAACTGTGCTATTGTTATCTATTGTTCGGACGCATAGCTCAGTTGGTTAGAGCACCACGTTGACATCGTGGGGGTCACTGGTTCGAGTCCAGTTGTGTCCATCTCAAAGCATTGTTATAGCGTAGACTGAGGGTTCTAAAGCTCAGTCACTTCAGCAAATACTTGCGTTTTTGAGTATGACTTGAGTATGATAATTCTGACCTCCACGATATCATACTCAAAGAATTAGAGATGGCAACTAAAACGCAGGTAGCCTCTACTGGTAGAGCTAGCAAAGGGAATGTGTCTGTAGAAGCATTCCAGAATCGTTTAAGACTGAGATTTCGAGTTAATGGCAAGCAGAAGGCTTTCTCCCTTGGATTAGCAGATTCTCCCGAAAATAGAAAGCTTGCAGAACTACAAGCTCGTCAGATAGAACTTGACATCATCTCAGGTAACTATGACTGTACTTTACAAAAATACAAACTACAAACACAGGTTGCAGCTCAGCAGAAAGTAGAGAAAAGAGTCACTATCAGTGAACTATTCAATGATTTTATTGACACTAAGACTAAAGATGTTTATAGTCGCACTCTCGAAAAATATCAAGCTACTCTGAACTACCTAAATCAGTTTGAATGTCAGGATGGAATGAACCAAAAATGTCTAGGAGATAAACCTGCTTGTTTTTTAAGTGATACTTGTGCTGAACAGTTTACAGACTGGTTGAGAGATAAAAACTCTGAAAGAGTACTAAAAGAGCGTTTAGGCTTGCTCAATGCCTGTTGGGAGTGGGCAATGAAAAAACAAATTGTAGAATATAATCCTTGGAAAAATTTACAAAAGCGTATAAAAGTTGCTCCAAAACAATCGCCAAAACCCTTTACTAAAGATGAAGTTCAGGCAATTATAGAAGCATTTAAAAATGAGCCTTATTATAAGCACTATGCAAGTTATGTGCAGTTTCTATTTTCTACGGGTGTACGAACTGGTGAAGCTATAGGTTTGTGCTGGAAGCATATATCAGATGATTTCTCTACTGTCTGGATTGGTGAAAGTTTAACGAAAGGAGTAAGAAAATCTGCTAAAAATAACAAGGCTCGTACAATCCCTGTCAGTCGCAACCTCAAGAATTTGCTCCAATCTATAAAGCCAGAAAACGTTAATCCAGATGCTCCAGTGTTCGTGACTCGTCAAGGGAATGCATTAGATGAACATAACTTTAGCCGTCGTGCATGGCAAACCATTTTAACTCGGTTAGGTATTCCTTATCGTAGACCCTATAACACAAGACATACTTTTATATCTCATTGTTTAGAAGCTGGTTTAAATCCTGTAGTAGTAGCCTCTATTACTGGACATGACGTAAAAGTTCTTTATCAGGACTATGTAGGTTTAGTATCTAGTTCATCATTACCGGAGTTGTTTTAATTCTCTATTGAGACGAAAAGAATTGATATTTAACTATTTAGAAATTAAAACATGACAGGTTCAACAGCAACACTGCTAATTTCCTGCCCTGACCAACGCGGACTCGTCGCCAAATTTGCTAATTTTATCGACTTCAATGGCGGCAATATTATTCATGCTGACCAACACACTGATTTCGCCACTGGGCTGTTTCTCACCCGAATTGAATGGCAACTTGATGATTTTAATTTGCCGCGTGAGTTGATTACACCTGCCTTTAATGCGATCGCAAAACCCCTAAAAGCTAATTTCTCGTTGCACTTTTCAGACAAAACTCCCCGTCTGGCAATTTGGGTTAGCCGCCAAGATCATTGCCTGTTTGACTTGGTTTGGCGACATAAAGCCAAAGAATTTTTTGCTGAGATTCCACTTATTATCAGCAACCACACTGATTTAAAAGATGTCGCCGCTCAATTTGGCATTAACTATCACTACATTCCCGTTACCAAGGAAAACAAAGCTGAGCAGGAAGCCAAACAGCTAGAACTCCTGCATCAGTACAACATCGATTTAGTGATTCTTGCTAAATATATGCAAGTTCTCAGCCCAGAATTTATTCACCAATTTCCTCAAGTCATCAACATTCATCATTCCTTTCTCCCCGCCTTTGCAGGGGCAAAGCCTTACCACCAAGCGCATGAGCGAGGTGTTAAAACCATTGGTGCAACAGCTCACTATGTCACGCCTGAATTAGATGCAGGACCAATTATTGAGCAAGATGTTGTGCGAGTCAGCCACCGGGACAGCGTTGCTGACTTGATTCGCAAAGGGAAGGACTTAGAACGAGTTGTTTTAGCAAGAGCAGTACGCTTACACCTGCGCCATCAGGTGCTGGTTTATGGCAATCGGACAGTAGTATTTGCTTGAGAAGAGCATTAGAAATTTGTGACTTGAGGGCTGTTATCGCTTAAAAGGCATTAACAACCACGAAAGAAGTTTTGGGGTTGGACGAGGATTTTCTATAGGCAAGATTGTTCCGTCAGGCATTATTGCGCCACTCCAATCAGTACCGCTCAAATTAGCTGCACTAAAGTTTGCTTCACTCAAGTTTGCCCAGCGTAAGTCAGCCTTTTTCAGGTTAGCCCAAGCTAAGTCTGCCCCCCGCAAGTCTGCTCCAATTAAGTTGACTCGGCTTAAGTTTGCCCAATTTAGGTTTACTCCCCGTAGATTAGCCCCCCGCAAGTCTGCTCCACGTAAGTCTGCCCAAATCAGGATTTCATCACTAAGGTTAACTCCTCGAAAATTACGTTCTCCTGCTGCATAGCGTTGCAACAGTTCATCTGGAGTCATTTTTTGAGCGCAACCTGCCCTAAGTGCATGGCTAGAAGCGTTGGATTCGTAGCGGACGCTACCCTGAAAATCCATATATCTCGTTTCCACAGAGTTGACAAAGTTCATCCTCAGGCGTTTCTTTCAAACAGTCGATGAAATAAGTCATACCAAAGGGTGAACTTTATCGCAGGAAATCGGTAGCTATATCAGTCAAAAGCGTGACATCATCTTCAAGGTATCGTGACTTGAAGTCAAACTTATTTGTGACGGGTGTCACAAGTTGAGAGTATCTCCTCAATCGCAGGCTAGGAGGTTGATAGATGCCTTCCCTTCAGGAAGCCTATCTTTAGTTTTTTCAATGCACCAAATAGCGAAAAGGCAAGGATGATCGTTCCTTTGACCTTTCTCCACAAACCTATGACAGGTAGGGAATAAATGCGATCGCATTTATTCCCTACCAAAGGCGATCGCACTAGTTTAATGAGATTAGTGTTATGAACTGAGTCGATGATTGAGGGCGTTTTGTCTTAAGGCGATTAGACTTTAGCAACCTTTCTAGAGAGAGTTAGGATTTCAACACCGTCTTGAGTCACTGCTACGGTATGCTCAAATTGAGCAGAAAGCTTACGGTCTTTCGTGAGAGCCGTCCACTGATCAGCGAGAACCTCAACTTCCCAGGTACCTTCATTAATCATTGGCTCAATGGTGAATACCATTCCAGGACGAAGGCGCTTGCCCTTTCCTCTTGTGCCATAGTGAGGAACCTGGGGCGCGGTATGGAAAATATTGCTAACGCCGTGTCCAACGAAATCTCGGACTACAGAAAACCCTTGTGCCTCAGCATATTCCTGAATTGCTGCACCAATGTCTCCAATCTTTGCTCCTGGCTTAACTTCAGCAATGCCGACATCTAAACACTTTTGGGTCACCTCAACCAACTTTTTCGCCATGGGAGAGGGAGTACCGACAAAGAAGGTTTTGGAGGTATCGCCGTAATAGCCATCGAGAATTGGCGTAACATCAATGTTGATGATGTCACCCTCTTTAAGGATTTGTTTGGCATTCGGGATGCCGTGACAGACAACCTCATTTACACTAGTGCAGATGGACTTAGGAAAGCCGTGGTAGCCAAGAGGGCCGCTTTTTGCGCCACGACTTTGTGTCCAGCGTTCAGCCTCATCATTCAGCTCTAATGTGCTAACTCCTGGCTTCACCATCGTTTCCAGGTGGTCTAGGAGTTCAGCAGCAAAGCGCCCAGCCTGACGCATTTTTTCTATTTCTCGGCTCGATAAAAGAACGATGGTTTCTGATGCCATGAGTTTCTATTCCAACAATTTCTCCCGCCAATGGAGAGCTATCTATTTATTCACTTTACTGCGATCGCGTTTGTGCTGCTGCTCTGCCAATCGTCTCGGCATCTTGCACGGCTGAATGTAACTCAAACACTGCCTCTGAGAGTAAGCGATGTCGCCAGATGAGGACAGGAATCTCATGAACTGTGGCAGGTACAGCACAATTTGGCGATAGTCTCTGCAAACAATGGGGCGGTTTAACAACAGCAATTCGGGGGAGTAAGTTTAGGGCAGTGGCTTTGGGAAGGGCTATTGTCTGCATTGTGCCACAAGGTTTTGCCCAGACTTGTAACCCTATTTTGGCAGAAGCGATCGCCTCCTCAAAATTCAAGCCGCCATACGTTCCCAAATCTCCATACAAACCCAAGCGAAAGCGTCCTTCACACAAGCGTAGAACTGAATATTGATAACCCGTAAAGATAAAGTCAAGGGATTGGAATGGAGCAATCTTCGCTGCCACATCACTCACAAGTCGCTTGACCAATTGCAAACCATCAACACCCACTAACTCCCAAAGTTGATACTGAGAAAGATTGAGAAACGGTGAGTGTTCTTCTTTATCCAGCAGTGCTTTTGCCGCTTTGGTGAGAAATAACTGTTCGCTGGAAAGCTTGCTCATAGCCACTCAGTTCATTACTAGCTTCCGCAGGAAGCCGTTGTGAAGTATGTTTACAGCTAAATAATAAGGGTGGGCAATGCCCACCCTTAGACCAGAAGTGCGATCGCAACTTTTCTGTAGTATGACTAAAAAGACCGACGCTTACTCTGATTAGCTCTTGTGGTTCGAGTAGAACGTCCCCTCAACGACAGTCCTTTCTGGATTTGCTGAGAAATACTTCCCAAAATCAAATTACCATTCTGAAGACGGCGACGAGGTTTTCGGGATTGACGCTGCAACGTACTACCAGAAGCAATCATTCCTAATACGGCTGGTATATACCCTTCGTGTCCCCGCTTTGCACGACCAACTCGTTCATTGCCTAATTCTTTGTGCGTAATAGTGCGATTGTCTTTCTCAATATGAGGCTTATAAACTGACTCGGCTAAGGAAAATGCACTCAGCGCAATCAGAATACCTACAACTACCGGATTTTTAGCCTCTGTTTTACCATTTTTGATGGTGTAGGAAGCATAAATGAACCAAATTAAAATCCCAACACTAAGAATAATCAATAGACCAATAATTACAGGACTACCGCTGAAGCTATAAATTGGCCCTTTCGCTTCCAAAAAATCTTGAGGGGTTTTAAAAGGACTGCTCATTTTGATTTTCTCCCTACTCTATTCCAGCAGTACCAGGACGTGGACGTTCAAACATTTCCGGCATCGTTTCTGCCCCATTTGGCTCTAACATCTTTGGTGTTGACCAATTCATGCTGTATTCTGGATAGCCTTCAATTCCCAAATCTGCTATATCTAAACCCTCAATTTCTTCTTCCCTAGAAACTCGCAATAAATTCATTTTTTTCAAAATCCAGCTAGTTCCATATCCTGGAAGAAAACCAAGAACGACAACACAGATAAATACTCCTACAAACTGACCAAATAAACTAGTTAAGGGTACTCCTTCTCCTTGAGGATAGCCACTGGCGAATAGTCCGACAACCAAAGCACCAAACATTCCGCAAAAACCATGAACTCCAACAGCTCCTACCGCATCATCAATGCCCAATTTTTCTATAAATATGGCAACTTTTGGCATCAGGAAAGCACCAAGAAAAGCAATGACAATCACTAAAGAGGGATGATACAAGTCCATACCACCACCTGCTGAAATAATTCCTGCCAAGCCTCCAGAAATTGTAAAAAATGGGTCTGCTTTAGAAGAGATATAAGCGGCAATTATTCCCGATGCGAGAGCGAGAGTAGTATTAACACCAATTGAAGCAAGTGTCATTGGTGAACCGTAGATTGTTGTTTCCTTGGCATAACCGGGAAGGAAAATCAGGCAAGCGGCTAAGAAAGCGTAAAAACCGACAAAAATAAGCATTAAACCTACCATAGTTAAAGGTAGGTTGTGAGGTAAGATTGGTCGAGGTTTTCCTTGTTCGTCATACTTGCCAATTCTAGGACCAAGATTGATTAGTACTCCTAAGGTGAAGAATCCTGCAACGCCATGAACAACGGCGGCACAGCCAAAGTCGTGATAACCAAATTGAGTATAAAACCAACCGAAAGCACTCCAGCCCCAAGCAGCCGCGACAACCCAAGTAAAACCACCAAGAACGATTGACAGAATCAGGTAAGCCCCGATTTTCACCCGTTCAATTAAGGCTCCTGATAAAATTGAAGCTGTGGTCATTGCAAACAGGGCAAAGGCAAAGAAAAATACCCCAGTAAGATGGTCTGCCGTGTTCGGTGCTAAGGCATCAGACCACGGATAAGAGGCTTGAACATAGGGCATTGCTGCCTTCACGGTTTCATTGGCTTCTGGGTTAGTCCAAGGACCAAGAATTCCACCTGTAACTGGGAATAAAGGGAAGGCGTTGTAAACCCACCATCCGAAGAAGTAAAACGCTAAGCCAACACTTGATAAGGTCAGTAGGTTTTTGACCATTGTGGCAAGAACGTTTTTAGTACGGGATGCACCGCCTTCATAAGCGAGAAAGCCTGCATGAATCAACAACATGAATACAGAAGCATAGTAATAGAAGCTCTCTGATACAAATGTTCCTAAAAATTCTTGCGCTTCAGGAGTCATAATTCACGCTGAGTAAATTTCCAACTGGGGGTAGATGAAGTGTTGAATAACTTAGAAGAAATGCTTGGGTTGTTGCAGTCAACTAGGATACGGTTGTCATAACAAACCAGTGACATTTAACAAGAAAATTAGAAAAGCGATCGCATAAAAACCTCGTTATAAACTGAAATGAGTCCGTTGATGCAATTAGGAGAGAATGAGTGGACATCAGAGCAGCAGTAGCCTTCGAGGCAGGCAAACCGTTGACGATTGAAACGGTGCAGCTAGATGGACCAAAGGCTGGTGAGGTGCTGATTGAAATCAAGGCAACCGGAATTTGCCACACCGATGCCTACACCCTCTCTGGAAAAGACCCCGAAGGTCTATTCCCCGCCATTCTGGGGCATGAAGGCGCAGGTGTTGTGATCGAGGTGGGTGAAGGTGTAACCAGCCTAAAACCAGGCGACCATGTGATTCCCCTCTACACCCCAGAATGCCGTCAGTGTGAATATTGTTTGAGTCGCAAGACCAATCTTTGTCAAGCCATTCGTTCTACCCAAGGGCGTGGTGTAATGCCTGATGGTAGTAGTCGCTTTTCAATTGATGGAACTATGCTCCATCACTACATGGGAACATCTACCTTTGCCAACTACACCGTGCTGCCTGAGATTGCCGTAGCAAAAATTCGTGAAGACGCTCCCTTCGATAAAGTCTGCTACATCGGTTGTGGTGTAACAACGGGTGTCGGTGCAGTCATTAACACCGCGAAAGTCGAACCAGGAGCGAGGGTAGTAGTCTTTGGATTGGGTGGTATTGGTCTAAATGTCATCCAAGGGGCGCGGATGGTTGGTGCAAGCCAAATCGTAGGAGTGGATATCAATCCAGCTAGGCGCCCACTTGCAGAAAAATTTGGGATGACTGATTTTGTGAATCCCAAGGAAGTCGAAGGCGATTTAGTGCCGTACCTCGTTGACTTAACCACAGGTGGCGCTGATTACAGCTTCGAGTGTATCGGCAATGTCAATGTGATGCGCCAAGCCTTGGAATGCTGTCACAAAGGCTGGGGCGTTAGCGTGATTATTGGTGTTGCAGGTGCTGGTGAGGAAATTCGTACCCGTCCATTTCAACTAGTCACTGGGCGCGTTTGGAAAGGGACAGCCTTTGGTGGTGCAAGAGGACGCACTGATGTTCCTCAGATTGTTGATTGGTACATGGAAGGCAAAATTAACATTGATGACTTGATTACCCATGTGATGCCTCTAGAGCAAATCAACGATGGTTTTGATTTAATGCACAAGGGCGAATCTATCCGTAGCGTTGTGACATTCTAAAACCTGCTTCAGGTTTTAGGACTCTATTGAGTGCAACAAAAGGCTCCTGCTTTTAAACAGGAGCCTTTTAGTTATTCAAGTTTTAACTGAAACTTAATTGAGCAATCTAGTCGAGGTCAGGCATAGATAGAACCGGCTCAGTGATACGGTCGATGCCCTTCTCAAATCCAGCCGCCGCCGCACGAGCACGACCAGCGTGCCAGAGGTGACCCACTAGGAAGAAGAAGCCCACCACAAAGTGGAAACAAGCCAACCAAGAACGTGGAGACACGTAGTTGAAGGAGTTGATTTCTGTCGCAACGCCACCAACTGAGTTTAGAGAACCCAAAGGAGCATGGGTCATGTACTCAGCGGCACGACGAGCTTGCCAAGGCTGAATGTCATTGTTGATCTTGTTGAGGTCAAGACCGTTAGGACCACGCAGAGGCTCCAACCAAGGGCCTTGGAAATCCCAGAAGCGCATTGTTTCACCACCGAAGATGATTTCTCCAGTAGGAGAGCGCATCAGGTATTTACCTAAGCCAGTCGGTCCTTGAGCAGAACCAACGTTTGCACCCAAGCGTTGGTCACGAATCAAGAAGGTCAAGGCTTGAGCCTGAGAAGCCTCAGGACCCGTTGGGCCATAGAATTCGCTGGGGTAAGCGGTGTTGTTAAACCAGACGTAACAAGCAGCAACGAAACCCATCAGAGACAGGGCACCCAAGCTGTAGGAGAGATAAGCTTCTCCAGACCAGATGAAGGCGCGACGTGCCCAGGCGAAAGGCTTGGTGAGAACGTGGAAGATACCACCGAAAATGCAAACCAAACCAACCCAGATATGACCGCCGATGATGTCTTCCATGTTGTTGACGCTGATAATCCAGCCTTCGCCACCGAAGGGAGCCTTCAGCAGATAACCGAAGATTACAGCAGGATTCAGTGTCGGGTTGGTAATGATGCGGACATCACCACCACCTGGTGCCCAAGTATCGTACACACCACCGACGAACATTGCCTTGATTACCAGCAGCAAAGCACCGATTCCCAAAACAATGAGGTGGAAGCCCAAGATGGTGGTCATCTTGTTCTTGTCTTTCCAGTCGTAACCAAAGAATGCCGAATAATCTTCTAAGGTTTCAGGACCACGAATCGCGTGGTAAATACCACCGAGACCCAAAACAGCAGAAGAAATCAGGTGCAGTACACCGACAACAAAATAAGGGAAGATGTCGATAACTTCACCACCAGGACCAACACCCCAACCAAGGGTGGCGAGGTGAGGTAGGAGAATCAAGCCCTGTTCGTACATGGGCTTTTCGGGCACGAAGTGAGCAACCTCAAATAAGGTCATTGCTCCTGCCCAGAAGACAATCAATCCAGAGTGGGCAACGTGAGCGCCCAGCAGCTTACCAGAAAGGTTGATTAGACGGGCGTTACCAGCCCACCAGGCAAAACCTGATGATTCCTGGTCACGATTCCCTGCAATCAGAGAACTATTAGAGAGCGTTACCACGGGGTAGTACCTCTTTGAGAATAATGAATGATAAACAAGGAGTGATGAATGCTGAAAGATGAGCGTTCAGCATTCATCTTAAAGGTTTTTTACAGAGCGTTACCACGAGGAAGAACTTCCTCAGGGAACTCAAAGTTCTC
>NZ_JCACKQ010000050.1:0-50461 GCF_059505465.1 Symplocastrum torsivum
GATGATTGGGACAAAACTTCTCAATGCCGAACTCACCGAAGCCCACTTTCATAGCGCCCACCTCCAAGGTGCTGACTTGAGTCAGGCTAATTTAGAAAGAGCTACCCTGATTGCTACCCACCTTATGCAAACCAATCTCAGTGGAGCTAACTTAACTCAAGCTGACCTCAGATGGTCAGTCATTACTGAAGCCAACCTAGAAGGAGCAATCCTTAAAAACTGCTTAGTTTATGGGACTGCTGTTTGGAAAGTGAGACTCGATGGAGCTGAGCAGTCAGAACTCGATACATCACTCAGGACAGCCACTCAAATTGAGGAAGGAATCTTCTCAAATTCCCTTAGATTCGCACAAACTATTGATTCTATCAGTGACGACCCTCAAGCCTACGAGGAGCTGAAACAGCGCTTTAAGGATGAAGAACAGGCTATAAAATACGCTCAATACCTTGTAGAAAATTACGGTCAAGAGCAACCTAATGACTCTCGCCTCTATACGGCGCCAGAGGAACGTTATCGTATTATCAGCTCTCTTGGCGATCTGGTAGTGACAGCACCAGACTCCCATCGCTCTCTTATTTCGAGGGACAGGAACGGCAAGATTCGCAGCAACCTTAGACCAGGCGATGTCGATAATCTTCAAGCTTTGATTGAATTTGAGGGCAAACCGGAAGCCTCCAGCCAAACCACATTGAACAAACGAAAGTCAACGTTGCGTACAGCAAGCAAGGGGTAACTTCAACATTTTGCGAGGGTATCCCAACAACCATGTCTAAGACCCTACAATTACAGGTGTCTGTAAATTTACATTTTTCAACGAGGTCTGAGATTATTGTCACTTGGAAAGGCATCTTCCGTGTCGCGGGGATTGACAGTAATCTCTAATTAGTGGGTAATATTCCACCCCCAAAATTCTGGCTTCGTGTCGCCTGCTTGAAAATACCCCGCGCTTGAATTCAGTATAAGTTGCGGCAAGAGCTGGATTACTCGTTCTGCAACCCCAACAACTCCCGCAGCTCCTCCTCGGATGCGATCGCACTCCACCCCCCAACCGCCTCTACACGTTGCAACATAGCCTTTATTGCTAGCGATACCAAGACTTCCTTGCGAATCTTGCGTCCCATAGAACGACGGGTCTGTTTCACGGCATCATCCAAGGCATCGTTCAATGGCTCTGGTATCCTTGCCGATAAGGGATAGAGGGGAGTTGCCTTGGTATCTTCTGATTCCTGCTTCGATGTTCCAGAATCCTTATTATTGATTCCAGATTCATGATTATTTTTTCCAGATTCAGGAATCTTGATTACTAAATCAGATTTCGAGATTCCTGAATCTTCTTGAGGAGTTTCAGCGGATGGTTCGGGAGCAACGGACTCTTTTTGGGAGTCGTTGAACAGTTGCAGTGGATTGCGCTGCCCCATGCGTTTTTTACTTCCTGCCACGTTTCTTCAACCCCCATTCTTTGATTGCTTCACCAGCTAACGCTTTAAATGCACTCGCTCCTTTACTCTTGGGAGCATACTCAAATATCGATTGCCCGTGTCCAGCACTTTCCGCGATCGCAACGTTTTCCGGAATGCAGATTCGTAGTAGATTGAATCGGTTGTCACTGACTAGTACTGAGTCAGCTTCCACTGTCATGTTCAATGCTGGTTTGTGTCGGCTACGCAAAACATCAACGGGAACATTTGGATTGACATCTTTAAGGGTGTCGAGTACTTGAGCCAACCCCACTAGTACCAGGGGGTCTGCCAACACTGGCACGAGAACTCTATCCGCTACTACGAGTGCCGCAACTGTAGCAGGGACGAGGGAGGGAGGACAATCCAGTAGCACCAGGTCGCAATCTAGTTGGCTAATGGCTTTGCGTAAAATCTCTGGAGAGTCCCACTTTACATAAGCAGTATCCGTTCCACCAGGAACTAAAGGTACAGCAGTATCGGTGCGTACAACATCTTCTCCTTCCAACCAGCGGTCAAACCCCGGTTGTTTTCCAGGCACTAATCCTAATGCATAGGTAGCAGAGCCTTGGGCATCCATGTCTACCAGCGCTACTTTAACTTTTTGCTGTTGTAATCCTGAACCTAAATTGACACAGGTGCAAGTTTTGCCAACGCCCCCTTTCTGGGACGCGATCGCAACGGTGAGCATTTGGAAATTCTGGAGGACAAGTCCAGCCTATTGATTTTTCTAGAATCCTATAATAAAGAATCTTGATTAATCAATACATAATCAAGATTCATGTTTAAGGATTCTAGAATCAGGATTCATGAAAAATTGACCGTTCATACTTTTGAAAGCTAGTTACAAAATCTGTAACATCCTGAATTTGGATGAGCGAGTTCAGTTAGTTTGTGAACGATTAAACAAAAGGTTTTCTACTTTCACTGCGCGAGGAAATTCAATGATGCGAAATGGTCATTCAAAACAGGCGCGAACGCACGTCAAACCTGTGGGACTGATAGCGCTATTGACTATTGCTTCGCTTATGGCTCATTTACCGAGTCGAGCCGGAGAGTACACCTCTGAGCAATCTCTCACCCAAACCGTTGCAATAAATAAACCAGAAATCCAAGGGGCAAGCTTGCCGCAACCCCTCGCCGCTCAATTAGTACAGGACATGGCATGGCGCTCATTTGTGCCTCGCAACGAAGTGCGGATTGTTCGCACCGAGGAAGCTGTGCTGGACGGTTGCCGGGATGTTGAACCACCGGAGATGTTTTGTCAGGCGATGGGTCTTCCCGGTTGGAAAGTCACAATCGAGGCAAGAGAACACCGCTTTGTTTATCATGCAACCAAGGCGCACGGCTTTAAATTGAATGGGCCTGCCAGCGTCTCACCAAAAATCACTAATCAAGTCCTCGAAGAGGCATCCTGGCGTTCCGGGTTGCCCCTATCCAAACTCAAGCTGTACTGGGTAGAAAACAAAACCTGGAACAATGGTTGCTTTGGACTACCGGGGATAGGTTCCTGTATCGCTGCCAAGATGCCTGGATGGCAGGTAACCGTTACAGATGGCGAAAAGCAACGTTGGGTTTATCGCACAGGATTGTCCCACACCGTTTTATTTGATGCCGCTGCCAGCCAAATCAGCAAAAGAGTGCCAACCGATTTCAGTCAGGGAACTGCGAATGCTGTTTTGCAAGATATGTCCAAGCGTACTGGCATCCCACAAAAAGAACTCCAAGTTATTCGCGCCGAACGCCAAACGTGGGATGGCTGTCTAGGCGTTGCGCCACCAGGAACATCCTGTACCAGAATTGGGCTACCAGGCTGGCGTGTTGTCGTGGAAGGTAATCAACAACATTGGGTCTATCATGTGGCTTCTGGGCGGGGACTTAAACTCAATGGACCGGAAAGCTTACCCAGAATCTTGGTGAGAGCGGTATTAAAGGATGTTTATCCTTCCACAGAATCCCCTCCACCCAACCTTCAAGTCTTTTGGGCTGAACAGAAAGTCTGGAGTGATAGCTGTCGAGGTTTCCCCGCGAGTTCTCCAGGTATTTGTACGCCCGGTAACTTTCCTGGTTGGATTGTCACGACCACCAATGGACAGAAACGTTGGGTTTATCACACGGGGCTATTGATTGGGGCTAGCTTACATTCAGAATCGAGTAATTGAGTGGCTTGAGCTTAATCCGAGCATCTTTAGTAGTAAAACGCCAGTTAACTTTAAAGCCTTTGGCGTTACGTTCAGCAACCCATGCTGCTACAGCTGTTGTAGTAAGTCTCAACCTTGGCAGCAAGAGCAGCATACTCCAGGAATCTTAGAATAAAGAATCATGATTGATTATTCTTGAATAAGGATTCATCTTTAATGATTACAGAATCATGATTCATTAAAATTGCTCAACTAGCTGATTTGCTCACGCCATTGAGGTTGCGCTCTGATAAAATCAATCGCCGAAGACTTGCCGATGCCTATGGAATAGCACAGAGGCAATAAATCAGCAACAGGAGATGCCGTGCCAGTCAATGCCGACAAACCCCACTTGTGGAAGCCAGATATTGCCCAGTCGGTAGACTTTTACAACAACTGGTTTATGCAGTTTGCTCCCACCGCCTACCGAGAAACTCGCCTTGTCACAACTCAACAAGTCGAGTCGGCATTAACCTGGACAGCCAATCTGACCGACATCACACCTGCTGCGCTTCGTCAGCATCCGGAAGTTCTGCCCATACTGCGGATGGCGACAGCACCTCCCATCGCCCACGACCGTCTCATCGGTCTAGCAGGAGTATCGCCCAACCTGGTCAAAATTATGGAGGGCAAACAGCAAATCCCACCCCGTACAAACCGTGCCACCGTTGATGCTGAACTCCAGAAAATCGGTCAAATTATTATGCGGCTGACCAACAAAGACATCTTCCCTTGGCTGGAGAATGGTCGAGAACCCAGTGAGGCAGAAATTATCAGAGCCGCAACCATTGTTGCCGACCGTCTTTGTGGTGCTGTCTCTGACCCAATTATTCGCAATGCCCAAGAGCAAAGACAGCTTGCCACCATTAGGCAGTGGTTGGAGCAGCGCGGCTACTCTTACATTAGACGCGGAGCCGGGTTAAGCTTTGAGACCATGCAGCCAGGAACTTTCTCGTTTCGGCTCAATATTCCAGTGAGTCTACAGTCTGGCAGCAAACAAATCAATATCCCCATCGACACTGTCATCATGCCGCTTCAGTCTAACAGGGGTGACTTCCCTCTACTCATTGAAGCCAAATCGGCTGGTGACTATACCAATCCCAATAAGCGACGAAAAGAAGAAGCCATTAAATTCGCTCAACTCAGGAGTAACTATGGCAGTAATGTCCGTTATATTCTGTTCCTTTGTGGTTATTTTGACCGAAAATAATGGGTTTCAAGCCTCCCCCCTTCTAGGGGGACTTTTTCATGGTACTTTTGATGTAAGTTTTTCCACGTCAAATGATTGTCTTAGAGTTTAAAGCCAAGGGAAAAACAACTCAATATGCAGCCATAGATGAGGCGATAAAAACGGCTCAATTTGTCCGCAACAAAGTTATCCGCTTTTGGATGGACAACCGAGGGGTAGGACAAAAAGAGTTGTATCGCCACAATACAGCGCTAAGGGCTGAGTTTTCCTTTGTTAAAGCTTTAAACTCTCATGCTTGTCAAGTCGCAGTTGAAAGAGCTTATAGCGCGATTGCTCGGTTCTATAGCAACTGCAAAAAGTCAATTCCGGGAAAAAAGGAATACCCAACCTTCAAGAAAAATTGTCGCTCAGTTGAGTACAAGACTTCAGGCTGGTCGCTCTCCGAAACTCGGAAACAAATCACCTTCACGGACAAGAAAGGGATAGGCTCGCTTAAACTCAAAGGGACGTGGGATTTAAACTACTACCAGTTAGAACAGATAAAACGAGTTAGGTTAGTGCGTCGTGCCGATGGTTACTATGTTCAGTTTTTGGTGGATGCTGATAACAAAGTAGACACCCAACTGACAGGTAAAATAATTGGTTTGGACGTGGGAATCAAAGAATTCTACACAGACTCCAATGGACACACCCAACCCAATCCTAAGTTTTATCGAACAGGCGAGAAGCGGCTGAAGTTTCAACAGCGGCGTGTTTCTCGTAAAAAGAAAGGCTCTATCAATCGTAGAAAAGCCATTAATCGACTAGGGCGAGTACACCTCAAAATAAGTAGGCAACGTGAAGAACACGCTAAAAGAGTGGCGCGTTGCGTTTGTCAGTCTAACGACTTGATTGCCTACGAAGATTTGAGGATTAAGAATTTGGCAAAGAATCACTGTCTCGCCAAGTCTATTAATGATGCAGGTTGGTATCAATTCAGGAAGTGGTTAGAGTATTTTGGAGTTAAGTTTGGCAAGATAACTGTAGCAGTTAATCCGGCTTATACATCTCAAAACTGCTCTAGCTGTGGGATTGTAGTTAAAAAATCTCTATCAATGAGAACCCACATTTGCCAGTGTGGATTCACGTTAGATAGAGACTGGAACGCTGCTATTAATATCCTGAAATTAGCCTTGAGTACCACAGGTCATGTGGGAACTTGGGTCACAGACCCGAACGCTTCGGGAGATTTAGCCTCTACTTTGATTGGAGCAATCCTGTCAAAGCAAGCTGGGTCTATGAACGAAGAATCTCCGCCCTAAAAGTGCGGAGAGTGTCAAAGTGGCTACTTGGGTTATGAAGCGGCTGAAGGAATTGACTGGATTTGGGAACATCGCATTGAAGATTTGGCACAGTTTGGAGTTTAGAGCATGACCCTATCAGCAACTGAAAAAGCCAGGGTTTTGCTGCAAAAGCAACTTGATTCTGCCAAAACTCAGACTGAGCGAAATCAGCTCGGTCAGTTTGCCACACCAATAGCACTAGCAACGGACATCATAGAATCTGCCCAGGCGTTGTTACCATCAGACTGCAAAATTCGCTTTCTCGACCCAGCCTTCGGTACAGGTTCCTTTTACTCAGCATTATTACATCAATTTCCTCTATCACAAATTGCCTCAGCCGTTGGGTACGAAATTGACCCGCACTACGGGGATGAAGCGAGAAAGCTTTGGAAAAATACGCTACTACAGCTACATATTGCCGACTTCCTGATAGCTACACCTCCTAACTTTAATGAAGCAAAAGCTAACTTACTAATTTGCAATCCGCCGTATATCCGACATCATCATTTGAGTAAGGAAAAGAAGATGTGGCTGCAACGGACAACGGAGCAGACAGCGGGAATAAAACTTAGTGGTCTAGCCGGAATTTACGGTTATTTTATGTGTATTAGTGATGCCTGGATAGCTCCAGGTGGACTAGCCGGGTGGCTCATCCCCAGTGGATTTATGGATGTGAATTATGGGCAGCAAATTAAAGATTACTTACTCAATAACGTCACTTTGCTGCGAGTGCATCGTTTTACCCCAAATGACGTGCAGTTTAAAGATGCCTTAGTATCGTCAGCATTTTTGTGGTTGAGAAAAGCCAAACCACCCGAAATTCATGCTGTTGAGTTTACCTATGGTGGGAGTCTGGCTGCTCCTAATTACAAGGAACTGATTCCTGTGGAGGTACTACGCCATACCGCTAAATGGACTCAGTTTGGGCTGGTGTCTAGTAGCAGGAATTCCGACAGTCAGCTTTTGTTGCTGTCAGCTACCACTTCTTCGAGCAAAAGTCTACCAGTATTAGGAAACAGCAATTCCAAGGTTGAGTCGTTAAAGCTTAAGGTCTTATTCACAATAAAGCGGGGGTTGGCTACAGGAGCTAACCACTTCTTTGTACTGACACAAGAGCAAGTTGATCAATATAAACTTCCGGTTGAGTTCTTAAAGCCAATTCTACCTAGTCCGAGGTATTTAACTGTTGATGAAATTGAAGCCGATTGCGTTGGTAATCCCTTAAGAGAGCGCCAGTTATTCCTGTTAACGTGCTATTTACCAGAAGACGAAGTGAAAGCCAAGTATCAAAACCTTTGGAACTATCTTCAGCTAGGAGTAGAGACAGGAATTAATCATCGCTACCTGTGCAGACATCGCTCTCCCTGGTACTCGCAGGAAAACCGTCCTCCCTCCCCATTCCTGTGTACCTATATGGGTCGTCAGGATACGAGTAGGGGCAAACCCTTCCGATTTATCCTGAACCACTCAAGAGCAACGGCAACTAATGTTTACTTGATGTTATATCCTAAACCTGCATTAGAGAAGGCACTCTCTCACAAGCCAGAACGGCTCAAACAGGTGTGGCAGGCTCTCAATCAGATTTCGGATGAGACACTAATGGGTGAGGGGAGAGTGTACGGGGGTGGACTGCATAAACTGGAGCCTAAAGAACTTGGACTAGCGATTGTTCCGAGCGCAGTGCTAGCTGATTTCAGCTACTAATCCATCTACACCTAAATTCTCGAATGTCTAGACGCGATAATTTACATTTCTCCCTGCGCCGCACCCTCGAAAAAGATGGGTGGACAATTACGGACGATCCTTTAGTCTTAGTGTTAGAGCAGACACTGTTGAAAGCCGACTTAGGAGCCGAAAAGTTTTTCACGGCGGAAAAAGAAGGGCATAAAATCGCCGTTGAAATCAAAGACTTCGATTCGCCCTCAGTCATCAGCGAACTCGAAAAAACGATGGGACAGCTTCAGCTTTACCAATGGGCATTGGAAGAACAAGAACCGGAGCGTCAGTTGTTTTTAGCCGTGAGCCAAGCGATTTACATTAAGCACTTTCAAAAACCGATTTTTCAGTTAGCCGTCCAGCGAAATAAAATCAACTTATTGGTTTACGAACCGAGTCAAGAGGCAATTCTCCAATGGATAACTCACTAAGCTATGCAGACATCCTCAAAAAAACCCTGCAAGAGGCAACTCGCGCCCAACCCCGCTTACAGGCGATCCAGCTTTACCCCGTCTGCGATGTTGATTCTGGTCACTTTCTAGTTCTGGCTACAGGCTGGGATAAGCAGCGCTGGATCGACACGATTCTGTTTCATGCTCGTTTAGTCGATAATCAAGTCGTGATTGAAGAGGATAATTTCGAGGAAGGTCTAAGCCTTGCGCTGATTGCGGCAGGTATAAAAGCAGAGCATATCGTGGCTAGCTCCTTCCCTGACAACAGCGATAGACAGAGCGTGTATCAGACGGTGTAAAGTCCCTCGATCTAAAATCGCTATGCTGTAAGAGAGCATCTGTCCTTTCACCAGCGGATAGTTGACACCCATGACCCAAAGCCTCAACCCCACAACGTTGCCCCCCGCCTTTCCCGACCATACCCAACTCCCTGAGTCAGACGGCACGTTTGTGAAAAACTTCCAAGAACATCCCCAGAGTATCCTGCTCACCGACTCCCTGGAAACCACACTGCAAACGCTTCACCCGGACGGAGAGTATGCGATTGGACAAGATTGTGGCATCTACTGGCGCGAAACCGAGCCTCCTGAACGTGGTGCAGAAGCGCCTGACTGGTTCTACGTTCCCAACGTTCCGCCCCTTTTAGATGGCGAAATTCGCCGATCTTATGTGTTGTGGCGAGAGTATATTGTGCCACTGATTGCGATCGAGTTCGCTAGTGGTGATGGTTCTGAAGAACGAGACAATACCCCCCTATCTCGCTTACCAGAAGGAGTCAACCAGAAGCCGGGAAAATTTTGGGTTTACGAGCAGATTATCCGGATTCCCTACTACGCTATCTACATCATTAAAACCAGCGAATTGGAAGTCTATAACTGGGTCAACACTCGCTATCGTCGCCTCGAACCAAATGATCGCGGACACTACCCGATCGATCTTATGGGAGTAGAATTGGGTGTATGGGAGGGGAGCTATCAAAATCAGACCCAACGATGGTTGCGTTGGTGGGATAATCAGGGAAATTTGTTGCTGACAGGGAGCGAGCAAGCCAAACTCGAACGCCTCCACACTGAACAGGAACGCCAACGTGCTGACGCTGAGAGCCAACGTGCTGAAGCCGAACGAGAGCGAGCTGATCGAGAACAGCAACAAAAAGAGCGATTGGCGGCGTATTTGCGATCACAGGGTATCGATCCTGATCTGATTTGAGCCTTGGCGATTGCTGTATTTTTATAGGATAGGGAAAAAGGGCGATCAATCGGAAGAACTTGCAGGCGATCGCGTTTCATCGGTCGGGAAAAAATGTAACGTTCCTGGTCAGCGGCAGCGATAATGTTCTAATTACCACCAATAACCTTTACTCTGTCCACTGCAACCAGGGCAAACGCACCTTTAAGTGGCACACACATGATTGACAAATTGCGATAGCCCTAGTTCAAGGTAAAGACAAGAACGTAAATCATCAAGATTTGTGGGGAGAAGGGTGACTGAAGGACAGCTTTTGCACAGCAGCGCGTTTGGTCTCCTCTCCCCGTCGGTCGTACTTAGCGGTGGTAACTGGCGAGGCATGACCGGCGAGTTTTTGCACCGTGGCGATATCCACTCCGGCATCAAGGAGGTCTGAACAAAAGGTGCGGCGAAAATCGTGGGGGGAGAAGGACTCTATCCCTGCCATCTGACCCCGGCGCTGCACAATTTTGAGTATGGCATCCGGTGTGAGCTGCCTCCACTGCAACGTCCCACTGCTGCGGATGGGCAGTAAGAGTGGACCGGGTTGGTGACCCCGAACGGCAATCCACCGTTCTACAATAGCGATCGCCTCCTGAGGTAAGTAAACGGTTCGGTCTTTTTGACCCTTCCCTTGGCGAACTTGCAAAGCAGCGCTATTTGGGTCAAAATCCTCAAAATTCAGGTGACACAGTTCTGCTCGTCGGATTCCAGTTCCCCGCAAGATGGCAATCAGCGCCGCATCCCTCACATCAATGGGTGCATCAGAATTCGTGCAACTTTGCATCAGGGCTGATATTTCACTCCTTTTAAGCGCTCTACCCTTAAGTTTTCTGGACTCACTGATTCGAGGTAAATCCACAGCTTTTGTGTAATCGTCGGCACCGAGCAAATCCAGACGGTAAGCTTCCTTGAGAACCCGCTTGAGAGCGGACAACATTTTATTCGCTGTTGCGGGCGCGTACCGTTGCATTAAAACTGACCGCACGCTGGAGGTATGGTGATACCTAATTTTTGCCCAGTCTAGGCTCAAATGGTCGCATTCGCCGGAGGTCAACAAAGAGGCGATCGCCTCCAAGGTCTGTTTCATGGTCGGTCTAGACCCTTGTGCCAAATTCGAGAGGTAGACCGCTGCTGGGTGACGGTTGAGAGGTATGGGTTCCGAAAGCTTTAAGTTGTCTTTGGCTTTATCGAATTGGCGAGTGACCAAGGCATTGCAAGTATTTAGAAGGGCTGTTCTAAATAGTACTGCTAAACCAGAAACCCCCTGACCGCTGGGATATATTTCTAACTGGGTTAACGGTATGACTGTTACCTCGTGTGTCAGGTTTGGTCATCAAGTTCTCTGGAGTTGGGCACATCAAAAACCACCTGAAACTCAGATGCTGGCATATACCGATGTAAAAACCGACGATGGTCTTCTGCATCTTGGCGATTGAAAAAACGGGCCACCGTGTAACGTCGCAGGTCGGGTAACAGCCGGACGATTGTCCAAGGACGAGAATAATCTTCGGGTTGTTGCACCCGTTGCTCGGTCGTGGCTTGCCCTGGTTTGGGTGCAAGCGCATTTTGGACAATCGCCCACATTTTCTCCCGTACTGGGCTGTTGTAATTCGGTATCAAGCTCCAATCGCCCACTGGGGCAGGTAGCCAAGTCAGAATGTAGTCGTCCTGACCTATGTGAGAAAGCTGCCAGGAGAGGCGGCGGGTTTGTTTCTTGCACTGATAACCTTGTTGGTGAAAAGCGGCACAAATCTGTTCGCCTTCAGAACAAAGGCGAAGCCAATCGCTATGCTTCATCGGTATAATTTGGGTGTGATGGATAGGTAAATCGGGGTGAGCGCTCTTAAGAGGGGATTTAAGCGCTTTTGGTGTTGAGGGAAGGCGAAGCTCCTGCTCTCGCTGAAGAGCGCTAACGCTTTGATCAACTTGTGACAAGAGCGATCGCCTATCAATGTGCTTGTAATCAAGTGGAAGTTGATACGTTTTTCACACGAACTGTTCCATAGGCATCGTTGAACTTAATTCGGGCTTTGACTTAAAAGGTGACGGAAACCGTCACAGTCATGCTGATGGACTTGTTTTTACCTTAATGGGGAGTGCCTAGCGAAATTATGGAGTTTTCCTATTGACATCCGAAGGATTTTTCCTACCAACCGAGACAGAGGCGATTTAAAAGTGTATCGGGGATGTCTTCATAGCACTCCAAAAAGACATCCGCCAGCGCTAGATACCACTTGTGGTAATGTCTGGGGGGTTGGTAGTGGCGTCCTCGTTGAAACCAGCGATTAACCGTCGTGATGTCACATCGGCATAGCTGCGCTATTTGCTCGTAGGTCACTCCCCATTTCTCGTAAAATTGCCTAGGGGTCATTTCCAGTCGGCAGTTGCAAAAAAGCTCGATAAGCCGCAGTTCGCGATCGCCAATGGGACGAGGATTTCTCATCGTTTTTCCCCTTTGGCTTGCAAGTCCTCTTCCCAAGCGGTGGTGGCAACGACCCAAGCAGCACTTGAACTCGCTTGATTGAGCCACAGGATGTAACGCCACATCCAACAGCAGCGGTGAGGGGCGTAGCTGTAGAAGCGCCCAATCACTATCCCCCATTCAGAACCACCAGGGCTAACAATTATCACCATTACTCCGAACTCAAAGCGGGGTTTTGGGGCGCTATTGGGGGTATGACAAAGTACGTGCAAATTGGGACACGTTGTAAACTTTTGTAAAAATAATTGTCAAAACCCTTGATATACAGTCGTTTTACTACCTAACGTTAAAAACGGGTGGGT
Organism: Symplocastrum torsivum; assembly: GCF_059505465.1. Classification (NCBI taxonomy): domain Bacteria; kingdom Bacillati; phylum Cyanobacteriota; class Cyanophyceae; order Oscillatoriales; family Microcoleaceae; genus Symplocastrum; species Symplocastrum torsivum. The sequence goes on from NZ_JCACKQ010000050.1 coordinate 12,331, forward strand.
GAAAAAACATTCCCAAAAATGATTGTTTACGGGCAAGTCGAGGGAGCTGAATGGGGTAGAGAGTTGATTGCAGCGTACCCAAGCTTTGAACGCCAATTATCATTTATGGGCAAGTAAGTAAATTCAGAAAGGTGTTATCGTAACAAAATTTCACAATGTGTCCTGTTTTGCACTTATTGTGTCATGCCCCCCTATTGGGAAAGTCAGATGGTAAGTTCGCTGACTGGGGAAACTCTAGGGTAATGGGACGAGAGAACACATCGGCGTTGCCGTGACGGTGAGCGTTCAAATAACCGCCCAGGAGCTTTCCATTAAGGCTACCTGTTAGCTGACCAATGAGTATTGCCGCTAAGGAGTCGAGTTCCTCCGGCTCTAGGTGGAGTGAGTGGGCATCGAAGTCAGCATCTTTGAAATTACTCAGCGTTTCGAGTAGTTCAGTGATGCCAAAGTCATCCAAGGCTTGCTGATATCCGTCTTGATAGCCTGTGGTACGGCACTTTGGAGTGCCTGAATCGGTGGAATTTGTCATGATAGGTATGGTTTCTCCTTGATTGGAAGAGCCATTGGCAGACCCAGTGCTTTGACCGGCGGGGGTCTGCCTTTTAGCTTTTTTGAGCGAGGAGCCTTTAAGCTCCGTATTTGTTACAGCAAGAAGCCATATACTTGCCATATACGAACTGCCCTTATTGTATGGCATTATGCCAGTCGTTTAAGTAAAATGAGTTCAAGGCACTCCGTTTCGCTCGAAAAGAAAATGACCTTTCGTCTGACAGAAGAAGAGTTTCAGCGTCTAGAGTCTCACTGCAACCAGGTCAAAAGAAGTAAAACAGAGATTCTTCGAGAGCTTATCCGCTCTTTACCCGAGTCAAAATCAGAAAGCCAAGCAGAGCAGTGAACACAGTTACCATCCCACTTAACCTGCCATCAGTACCGTTGCTAGAACGGCATAATCTTCCTAGATGCCAATCTATCTACTTTGTATTGGAAGATGGACAGGTTTTGTACATTGGCAGGACTGTTAATCTTAATCAGCGCTGGGCAGTACACCATATACTGCCTCAGTTGAAGATGAGAAAGGGAGAAGTAAGAATAGCTTGGCTTGAATGTAGCGTAGCCGAATTGCTTCCGGAGATTGAAACAGGATTAATTGAACATTTTCAACCCCTTTTGAATGTTGTTAAGAATCCACTGCGATTAAAAACGGCTGACAAGGACATTATAAGTAGTGTGATTTCAAAGGAATTGAAAGAACGACTCAAAAAATATGCCAACTCAAAGGGCTGGTCAATGAGTCAGGCAGCAGGAGTGTTGATAGAGGAGGGCTTGAAACGATTTGAGGCAGAGTTCGAGGGCAAGGAGGCAAAGTGACGACTGAGCAATGCTACTATTCAACTCAGAATCAATGCGGGTGCGATCACAGGAAAATTTTTCAAACTTTATAAGCTATAATCGCCAAATTAATCTAGCTAGTTTTCTTTGCCAGCGCTTTAAGTATAACTGAAATTGAATATATATAAGATTTCTATGAGTAGCAAGTGTGCGATGGTGGTCTTTCCCTAGTTTTTGTTCGCAAATTTCTAACACTCGTGTACAAACAGAGCTAGCTTCTTCATAGCGCTTCTGTGAGATATACAAAGAGGTTAAATAATCAGAATACATTGCTACATCTATAGAATCTGCTCCCGATTGTTGTTCTGTAAATCTTAGAACTTGTAGGTAGAGAGGTTCAGCTTCGTTGAAACGTTTTTGACTATAGTAAAGTTTTGCTAGATTGCTTAGACAAATTACAGTATCGTGGTGTTGTTCTCCTAGTGTGCGTCTATAAATTCCCAAAGCTTGAACTTGTAGCCGCTCAGCTTCCTCATAACGCCCTTGCTCTTGGTACAGGGAACCAAGGTTATCAAGACAAGTCGCTATGCTAGGATGCTCCTCGGCTAAGAGACGTTGGTCAATCTCCAAGGATTTTAGGTATAGTGATTCAGCTTCGTCGTAGCGACCAAGTTCCCCATAGAGAAATGCCAGATTATTAAGATTCACAGCCACATCTGGATGAATTTCTCCGAAAAAATGTGTTCTAATTTTCAGAGCTTTGAGATAAAGAGATTCTGATTGTTCATAATGTCCCTGTTGACGATGTAGAGTGGCAAGATTATCCCAACACATCGCTATATCTGGATGTTCTTCTCCAAATGCCTCTCTCCATATTTCTAAAGCCTGTATGTAGATTGCCTCAGCTTCGATGTGGCGTTCCATTAAACTATAGATCAGTCCTAGATTATTAAGAATAATTGCTTTATTCGGATGCTTATCTAGTTGTCGAGACTCAAAATATGCTAACACTCTATTATGAAGTGATTCAGCTTCGCTATACTTCCCTTGTATATAGAAACAAGAAGCTAAGTTAGTCAATATATCGTAACTATCTAACACTCCTTCCGATTCGCAATCAACAATTTTCACGGCAAGTCTGTAAAGGGTTTCAGCTTCATTGAAGCGTCCCTGAGCGTAATAGATTGAACCCAAGTCATTCAAGGCTTTTGCGACATAAGAATGCTCTTCGCCAAGTAAGCGCTTGTATAGGTCAATAGACTGCGTACACAAAGACTCAGCTTCACTATATCGTCCTTGTCTACGGTACAAAATCGCTAACTTACTAAGGTTAGTTGCTATATCTATGTTTTCTTCTCCCCACAAGCTTTTTCTCAACGTTAGTGAGTGCAAGTAGAGAGCCTCTGCTTCGGAATAACGTCCCTGTTCTGCATAGAGGGTTGCTGTAGAACTTAAATTAAGAGCTAGATCGGCATGAGCTTCTTCTCGATATTGCTTTCTTAGTTCTATAGCCTGTAAATATAGGGGTTCTGCTTCTGCGTATCGCCCCTGTTGACTGTAGAGCGTTGCTAACTCAGTCAAGCTTCCAGCGACATTAGGATGATGCTCTCCTAGTAAACGACGTTTGAGATCTATTGCATCTAACCACATGGTTTCAGCTTCGCTATGACGCCCTTGTGCATAATACAAAGCTGCTAAATTTCCTAGATTAGTTTCTATATCTAGATGGTCTTCTCCTAACGCTCGTTTGTGAATCTCTAAAGCCTGTAAGCAAAGAGTTTCAGATTCACTGAAACGTCCCTGCATACGATACAGAGTTGCCAAATTATCCAGACTCTTAGCTACGTCAGGGTCTTCCTCTCCAAGAATCTTTTTGTTCAATTCCAAAGCTTTTTGACATAACTCTTCAGCTTCCCTGAAACGGTTTAGTCTTCCATAAAGCATCCCTAAATTCATGAATGTTCTCGTTGTACGCAGATGCTCTTCTCCGAGGGTGCGTTGAAGAATGTCTAGAGACTCCAAGTATAAGGATTCAGCTTTACCGTAGCGACTTTGATCAATATAGACCTGAGCTAAGTTATTTAAGCTTGTTGCAACATCGGGATGCTGGCTACCAAGTCGTTCTTGTGAAACTGTCAGACATCTTTCATACCAATGTTCTGCTGACTTATAAAGCTCTTGACTCTCATAGAATCGACCTAAACCTCTGAAAGGATAAATTAAGTCTTCATCGCTAAAAAACTCAGAGTATATCTCTGCTGCTTCTTTCAAATGCGGTATGGTAGGAGCTATTCCTGAAAGTGCTTCATAATCCAGCGTGTAGGGAATGTGATGAGCCAGTACCACCATAAAATTTGCAAATGTTTGCTTGAGGTCATCTACCCAATCTGAGTGTTCAAGCTTTTCCCGAAGGAATTCTCGAATCAGTTCATGCAATCGGTATGTTTCCTCGTCTAAACATTGCAGCAAGTGCCACTCTACTAAATCAGTTCGGTCTTCTTGGAGTTCCCACAGTTCTTCCTCTGTTTCCATCATCGCTGCTAGCAGAAACCAGGGAATTGGAGCTTGAGCAAACAAGCTCAGCAGACACCCTAGGCATCTCGTCGGTTCGTCTAGCATGTCCCAAGTGAGTTCAAAAGCAGCCCCCACTCCCAACTCAGATGTCATATCAGTGTAAGAATGCTGTAGTGCCCTAGCTTGTAGGCGTTTCTCTTTCAAGTGAACCAACATTTCTGCTAGGGACAAGCCCCGCCTACGATCAAGATATCGACCAACTAGTTCTAGACCTAGGGGAAGGTAGCCCAACCAAGCGCACAACTCTTTTGCTGCCTCCGACTCTGCTTGAATCCGCTCTACTTCTACTAACGATTCCAACAGTATTAACGCTTTTGTCTCATCCAGTACATTCAGTTCTAATTTTTTGATTGACTTTCCCAACTGCAATTGTGTTGTAATCAGCACCTTGAAGCGGTGATCGATTGGAGGCAGATAAGACTTGATTGCATCATAGTTATTGACATCATCTAACACTGCCAAAACTTTTCCTGGCTGCCAATGCATCCAGCAAAAACCAACTTGATCAGGTAGATTTAGATCTTCAGGAGGATTGAGTTGGAGGCGCGATCGCGCGAACTGTACAATCTGAGTTCCGATGTCTGCCCCTCTTCCCTGAATCCAACAGATTCCCCCTGAATAATCCTGTTTGTATTTAATCGCGTACTGTAGTGCCAGTTCCGTTTTGCCTACACCGCCCATGCCTGCGATCGCAGACACAGCTACCCGCTCATTTTCCTGAAGCTGCTGGTGCAGGGTTTCCAGTTCTCGCTCCCGCCCGACAAACTGCACTACGCCACTACGGGGCAGGTTCTCAGGAATCCCAGTGGCAGGTGTGGGCAGTTGCTTTCGGACAACCTGAATTAATGCCTGAATCGCCTCTTCATTCCACTCTACGTAGAAGCGATCGCCAATCTGAATATCTTGTCCCTGCCCAATGTTGACGTTATACTTGCCCAGTTGTAGGGCAATCTGGTGTTGTCGTAGCCCCTCAGAAGCAGCATCGTTCGCACTCAACAACTGGCGCAGAGCCGCTATGTCTGCCTCGGTTTGCTCACCGTTTTTAATCCGGTCAAGGATGGTACTCAGGTCATCGGGGAGGGGCATACTCTACCCTGGTTTTGATTCAGCAGGCGGCAGTTCCATTTGACCCCATTCTATCCGGCTTACCAGTTCTCCCGTTTAGAGGGTTGAATGGGCATACTGGAATTAAGCAGAGCGCCCCTAAGTTAATCTCCACTAGATGCCTAACCCTGATGAGTTGATAGCGATTCTCGATCGCATTCTCAATGGCAGCCGAGATGAGTCAGAAGTTGCCCAACTGCGGCAGTGGCTCAAAGTCAGTGGCACTACGCTGCAATGCGTCTCTCAGGATGGCAAGTTCAATACGAATATTGGGCAGGTGCAGGGGGGCGAGATTCACATTGGCGATCGCATTTACCAAGTTGACGTTGAAGCACTCCGGGAACTCCTGCAACCGACGACTCCTTTGCCCAACATTGACTGGCACGCTGTCAGTCAAGCCATGTTGGAGGAGCAACTGCGGCTCACCACCAACCCGCTAACGAGTCGCGAGGGGATTAGCTATCGAACCGAGCAGGTGTATGTGCCGCTGGGATTAGTGGAGCGCAAGCGGCAGACTCGGCGACGGGAGGATGTGTCTCCAGAGCAGGGTTCGTTGCTGTACGAAGAAACTGAGATTACCGAGCGGTTTGAACACGAGCAGTTTCTCGAACGGGTATTGCGGCAGGGGCAAAGTCCCAAGAGTCAGGGGAAGCGCATTGCCATCATTGGGGAACCGGGAGCGGGAAAGACGACGCTGTTGCAGCAGATTGCCCAATGGGTGAGTAAGCAAGTAGAGGGAGCGATCGCGATTTGGGTGTCGCTGGCAGATTTGCGGGGGCAAGAACTAGAGCCGTATTTATTGGAACGATGGCTGCAAGCGGTTGCCCGGAAACTGGGACAAGCGGAAGCCTCTCCCCAAGTTAAGGATGCCTTTGTTGCCCAGTTTCAGCCAGAGCGAGTGTGGCTGTTGCTGGATGGGGTGGATGAAATGCAGGTGTCATCCGGCAATCCCTTGTCAGAGATGGAGCGGCAGGTGCGGATGGGAGGATTGCTCTCGCAGGCGCGAATTGTACTGAGCTGTCGGTTGAATCTGTGGGATGGCAACCGTAATACCCTGGATACGTTTGATACCTATCGCACGCTGGAGTTTTCCTATCCGCAGCAGGTAGAGCAGTTTATTGGGCAGTGGTTTGGGGCGTTGTCAGAGGGGCAGGGGGGGCAGGCGAAACGGTTATGTGCGGCACTGAAGGCGCCGGGGAAGGAACGGATTCGGGATTTGGTGAAGAATCCGCTGCGGCTGACGCTGTTATGTTTCAACTGGTATCTAGGGGAGGGGACGCTGCCGGAGACGAAGGCGGGGCTGTATGAGCAGTTTGTGGCGGATTTTTATGAGTGGAAGCGGGAGCAGTTTCCGACGACAGCGAAGCAGCGGAGGCAGTTGAATGCAGCGTTGGGGGAATTGGCGCGGGAGGCAATTGATAAGGAAGCAACTCGATTTCGGCTACGCCATGACTTTGTCTGTGAGTTTTTGGGTGAGCCAGATGATGAGGACTCGCTGTTTCGCGTAGCGCTGGAGTTAGGCTGGTTGAACACAGTAGGCGTGGATGGCAAAAATCCTAGAAAGTCTGTTTATGCCTTTTTCCATCCCACATTTCAGGAGTATTTTGCTGCATTAGCAATTGATGACTGGCACTTCTTCCTCAACCACATCTCCGAAAATCCTAGCCATCCTAATGCTAGTTATCGTATTTTTGAATCTCAATTCAAGGAGGTATTTTTATTGTGGCTAGGGCGAGAAGACGTGAAAGAAAAACACAAGGAGGAGTTAATCAATAAATTGAGCGTTTTTGAGGATGGGTGTAACAAGTTTTACCAATATCGAGCGTTTTTCTTAGCAGCAATAGGTCTTGCTGAGTTTAGGAGTTCTCCTAAGGCAGATGTAATAGTAGCGCAAATTATTAAATGGAGTTTTCGTAAATTAGACATTGAGAATCAAAGATGGGAGAAATTCATTGAGCCAATTGTTGAAGGAGCGCAAGCTGTACTGAAAGAGACTGATAGAAAAAGAGCCGCATTAGCTCTGATTAGAGTAATACAGACCAGCAACGATGAAGAGACTCAAAGGGAAGCGGCTGAACTTTTAGGACAAATTAAATATAGTACATCTGAAGCAGCTATACCTCTAACTGAGCTACTTCACAACTGTCAAAATGATTACACTCGCTTAAAAACTGCCGAAAGCTTAGGAAAAATCTCTCCTGGTAACGCCGAGGCAACTGAAGCATTGCTTCACTTATTTCAAACTAGCCAGAATCAACATCTCCGTAGGCAGGCTGCTGAGAATTTAGAAAATCTTGCTCCTGATAACTCAACGGTGATTACCACTCTAATTCATCTGCTAAAAAATTCTCAAAATTGGGATATCCGTAAACAAGCTGTAGAGAGTTTAGAAAAAATAGCTCCTGGCAACCCTGAAATAGTTAGCACTTTGCTTCCTCTCACAAGTAACAATCAGAGTCGGGATACTCGTTGGCAGGCCATTGAATGCTTGGGAAAAGCTGCTTTTACCAACACACAAGCTGTTACTGCCTTAGTTCATTTACTTCAAACTAGCCAAAAGCGTACTCAGGAGCTAGTTGTTGAGACTTTGGGAACTGTTTGTAATGGCAACCCAGAGGCAGTTGCTGCCCTGATTGACCGCTTACAAACAAGTGAGAACAGAGATACCCGTAAACAAGTTGTCAAAAGCCTTGGAAAAATAGCTCCTGGCAATGCTGAAATTATCACTGCTTCATTCGATCTATTACGTAACAGTCAAGATGCAGATATACGTTGGAGAGCTGCTAGGAAAATTGGAGAAATTTATCCTGGCAATCCTGAAGCCGTTGCTTTCTTCATAGAGCAAATACACTATGCTCAACATGAGTATATTCAGCAGCTTACTGCTCAAAGCTTAGGAAGAAGTACTCTTGGTGTTAATCAGGCTGTTGATGGTTTGGTACAACTGCTTCAAACTAGTCAGGATGAAGATACCCGATGGCAAGTAGCTAACAGTTTGGGTAAAATTGGAGCGGGGATGGCTGAAGCAATTGCTGCCCTAATACACTTGTTACATATCAGTCGAGACGAAGATACTCGAAGGGAAGCTGCTAAGAGCTTAGAAAAAATCGACCCTGGCAATGCTGAGGCTGCTGCCATTCTTAATCGGCAAATTGTAAGTTTCCATGCTCCAAAACCTAGTAAGAGTGACATCTGTTTGGCAGCAGCTCAGAATTTAGGAAATATTGGTAGAGGTAATTCCGAGGCGATCGCTACCCTAATTGAACTGTTCCAGAAGTCCGAGGAGGAACGAATCCAAAGACAAGCTATTAGTAGTTTGAAGGCACTTGCTCAAAGTCACTTCTTCAATAAGATAATTTTATGCTCAAAAGGCTATTTAACAGATCAAGTCTATCAGGATGAAATTCATCGCTATAAGCTTTGCTACTCTATTAGCTGGCACTGTGCCCAAATTATGAATTATCCAGATTTCTTTACGGCTTGGCATAGTTAAACTTAAATCAAAACTAATTTTACTCTGCTATTCCGCGTTTGCCTTGTTCGATTTTGGCGATTGGCAATAGTATATTTTTCTTAATATCTTTTTTTGCAGTAGTGCTAATACTGGAATTATTATTTATACAATCTAATAGCAAGTTATTCGCATAATAGTATTCTTGCAATATGTATTTTTCTTTATCATTAAAATGCCACTTAACGTCGGAGCTATACTCTCCGAAAATAACTTTCGCAAGTTGTTCCACCAAAGGTGTAGTATTTAATTGCCAATATTTTTTAAATTCTCGGAACCGTTCATGATACATATTTAATACTCTGCTTTTTAGCTTATGCAACTGTTTGTGTACTTCAGGCTTGAGCTTTAATGCATAGTTTTGGATTCGTATATATCCAAGCGCAAACACAGCAGTCAGCTCAATGTCAAGTTCAAGTTCGATGTAGTAATCATCGAAAATGTGGTCAAAATCTAAATCAGATGAGAGTTGGGAGTCAAGCCGACAGGCGAGCATCGAATCAAATTTACAAGAGCGGTAAAAATAAAAAGCTCGTATGCTTTCAGAATTGTAGGGAATGGCGAAAACGCTTGACTTTTTATTAATCCACTCTAAAAATTGCTGAAATTTTTGATTACTAGAAAGTAGTTCATCAATTTTTGCATTCATATAAATAATAAATTGGTCAGCTTTTTGAGTCATGCTGGTGGTTAGTAGAAAGATTTCTCTCCATTCTTTCTTTGTGAGATTTTCCAATAACTGCTCAAAGTGAGATTTGCCAATAATTCTTCTGGCAACAAAATATTCTTGAAACGTCAGGTGTGAGAACGACCAAACTTTCTGCGATCGCTCAATCAATAATCCATGCTGAGCTTCAATCGCCTTCAATACCACCCGACTATCCCGCTGCCCAATCCGCAAAAACTCCCCAATATACCCTTCCAATTCCCCCTGTTCAAACAACACATATTGCTCTTGCTCAAACTTCTTCACCGCCAGATAGCTCAATAGCTCCAGCTTTCGCTCCACTGACAAATCCCGATAAATCTCATCCCGCTCAATCTCCCGCGACTTATCCCACTGCTCCAGCAGTAACTCCAACCCCTCTTCATACAGCTTGGAACGCTTCGAGTAAAACTTCCCCGTCTGGTGAAACACCGCACAGGTCAAACTCAGCAAAATGGGTGTAATCGCCAACTCTCGAATCGGTTTATTCTCCTCCAAAAAGAGCAGCCCCAGAAACTCCTGCGCCCTCGCCAGTCCCGCCAACTCATCCCCCATCACCGTCTTAAACCAATGCTCGGCAAATGCCCGCACCTGCGGCTCATTAAAATCTGCCACTTCCACATAATCAAACCGCTCAAACCGCGATTCATGGCTCTGCGTTCGACAGGTCACAATTACCTGCACCTGCGGATAGGCACGAGCAAACCGCTTGATTTCCTTCGCAATGTTCTTTCCATCCTCCCCCGTCACCTCATCCAACCCATCCAGCAGAACTAGCGCCCGACCTTGATCGAGTACCAACTGAGTTTCAGCATTCGATAACCGCCAGCACCGCTCTAGATAACGCTCCAGCGAATAGGCAACCTCACGCCCATCCTCTACAAACTCTCGCAGCTTAATCAACACAGGAATCCGGTGCGCTTGTAAATTTCCGGCATTGCACTCGGTAACCACTCGCTGCAAATACGTAGTCTTCCCCGAACCCGGTTTGCCCACTATCATCAGGTTCGTATTCTTCGCCAGCACTTCCAGCCCTGACACCCGTTTCCGCTCTTTGCCCAAGCCAATGCGATCCAAACTGCGATAACTCGAATACCCCTGCATCCCTGTCGTGAAGTCCTGCCACAGGTCATCCAGTTCCGACTTCCGACTACTGCTCAGCTCCTCCAGAATATTGACATCCACAAACAACTCACCTAACGGCACCCAACGATCCACGCCCCAAAGCGGCATCGTGCCATGCAAGCATTGGATGTCATCGTGGAGGCGCGATCGCACCTGTTGCACCAGTTCATCAACTGACGCTAATTGAGGTGTAGGAGTTTGAGTCATGGATTGAAGCTTTTGAACAACCTCAATCAGGGCTTGAATCGCTTCATCATTCCAAGTAACGTAAGTGCGATCGCCAATGTGAATATCCTGTCCTTGAGCAATGTTGACGTTATACTTACCCAGTTGCCGTAAATCTTGGCGGCGATCGCTCAGGGCAACTCGAAGCGCTTCAACATCAGTCACCGTCTGCGTTCCCGATGCAATCCGCTCAATGATGGTGTTTAACTCATCAGAACTCATCATTACTCAATGTCTGGCAAGGGCGATCGCACTCTAGACAGCTTGCTCCAATGTAACTTCCGTTGACTGAAACCACACTGCTAAACTATGAATTAACCATTACTTAGGCATAGGCAATGCCTCCTGCTCCTGATATTCGCCAAAAAGCGATCGCGCTGATCGACCAACTGCCTCAAGACAAATTGATGGCTGTTGTGCAACTATTGGAATTTTTAGCGGAGCCGCCTCAGCAGAGTACAGTTAGTACCCAGGAAGCACAGTTGCTTGAGGTGATTGACAACCATCTGCCTGAAGACGAGCAGGCACGTCTAGATACGTTACGCGATCGCTGTGAATGGGATGAACTGAGCGAAGCTGAGCATCAGGAACTGATTGGTTACGAAGACTTGCTAGAGCAACAGAGAGTAAAGCGCTTAGAAGCTCTCATCGAGCTAGCGAAGCTTAGGAACATTGACCTGATGCGCTTAAACCAGCAAGTTCAGTCGAAGTCCCAGCCTTCCCATGCCGTCTGAATATGAACGAGTCCCTACAGCCCTGAGACAGGAAATTGCTCAACGGGCAAAGAATCGATGCGAATACTGCCGTTGCCCCGATGCGTTCTCTCCTGACAGCTTTACAGTCGATCACATCAAGCCTCGACAACTAGGCGGAGCAACCATTGCTGAAAATCTAGCCTGGGCGTGTTTCGGCTGTAACGGTCGTAAATACACCCGGACTGTTTACCCCGATCCACAGACTGGACAGGAGATTGCCCTGTTCAATCCTCGCCAGCAGATTTGGATAGAGCATTTTGCTTGGAGTGAGGATTTGACTCAACTGATTGGTCGAACCCCTTGTGGTCGTGCAACTATCGAAGCGCTTGCACTCAACCGTCCAGGAGTGGCTAATCTTCGACGCCTGCTTGTCTTAGCCGGACTGCATCCACCTGATGAGTAATCGAAGGTTGCAATAAATCTTGGTTGCGATCGCTCAGGGCAAAGGGTGTCTTACACATTCTAAGTTTTCTCGTACTTTGACTGTATCCGGATGCTTTTCCCCTAAGTAATGGATATAAATTTCTAACGCTTCCATATAAAGAACCTCAGCTTCTTCGTGACGCCTCAGAATTTTATAAAAATTTGCTAGCTTGCAAAGAATACGTCCAATACGAGGGTGCTTTTCCCCTCTTAATTTCTTCATCAAAGATAAAGATTCCAGATACAGCCTTTCTGCTTCTTGGTATAGCCCTTGTGTTTCATAAAAAAGTGCTTGATTACTGAGAACAGTCGCCATATGGGGATGCACTTGCTTTTCTAAGGACTTGTAAATTGATATAGCCTCATGATAAAGAAGCTCAGCCTCTGTATACCGAGTTTGCTCATAGTAAAGACATGCTAGATGGTCAAGGCACTGTGCTACGTGGATATGCTTTTTGCCTAACAACTTTTTTCTAATCGCCACAACCTTTAGCAGCAATTGTTCTGCTTCTGAATAGCGACCTTGCTTACGATATATTGCAGCCAGATTGTTAAGGCTTTGTGCCACACTAGTATGTTCCTGCCCAAGCAGGCTTACTCTGATGTCTAATGCTCTCAAATACAGAGGTTCAGCTTCTGAGTAGCGACCTTGAGTTTTGTAGATGTATGCTAAGTCGTTGAGGCTGGTTGCAGTAGCCAGATGTTGATTACCAAATCGATCTTTGGTGGCTTCCAATCCTCTTAAATACCAGTGTTCAGCCTGGGTGTAATATCCTTGACCTTCATAAAACCTTCCTAAGCGCAGAAAGGGTAATGAAAAAGTTGCATCGGTGAGGTAATCAGTTAAACTCTCAGCAACTTCCAATAAGTGAGGGATGGCAGGTGTAAGTTCAGCCATCAATTTCTGTGTAGGTTCATAAGGAATCCGTTTGGCTATTCCAAGCATTACCTCACAATACCCTTGCTTCAGTTCATCAGCTTGATTTAGCTGCTCTAGCTTCTTTTGGAAGAAGTCGCGAATCAGGGGATGCAGGCGGCAGGTTCCGGGGTTGGTTCGTTGCAGCAGGTGCAGATTGATTAGCTCATTGTCTCGTACTTCTTCCAAGTCTTCAGGGTCTCGGTCAGCCAAGCACTGCTCCACCAGCGACCAGGGAATTGGGGCAGCAGCAAACAGACTGAGCAGACATCCTAGCGATTTGGCACTTTCCGACAAGGTTTCCCAACTCAACTCAAATGCTGCCGCCACTCCCGATCGCGCCGTCATGTCTGCATCCGTCTGACGCAATGCCAGTGCCGCTAATCGCTTGTCCTGCAACCGTTGCTGCATCGCTGCCAACGACAGGTCGGGTTTGCGAGCGAGATACCGTCCCACTAATTCTAGTCCCAACGGCAAGTAGCCCAACTGAGCGCAAAGTTGCTGGGCGCAGTCTCGTTCGAGCTGAATACGATCGCCGCCCATCAGTGACTCCAACAGCGCCAGTGCCGCTGATTCATCCAGTACCTCCAGTTCCAACTGATTGACTGACGCGCCCAACCGCAGACGGGTGGTAATCAGCACTTTGAAGCGAGGGGCAGTCGAGGGCGGCAAGTAGGGTTTAATAGCGGCGTAGTCGGTGACATCATCGAGTACCAGCAGCACTTCCCCAGATTGCCAGTGTCGCCAGCAAAACTTGACCTGCTCTACCAATTCAACGTCTTCGGGCGGATTGAGATCGAGAAGCGATCGCCCAAACTGCACAATCTGAGTCCCCACATCCACACCTCTTGCCGACAGCCAGCATAATCCTGCCGGGTAAATCGGCTGGTATTTCAGCGCATATTGCAACGCCAGTTCCGTCTTGCCGACACCGCCCATCCCAGCGATCGCAAAAACGGCAACGCGATGACCCTGTTGCAACATCTTATGGAGTTGCGACATGACCGCATCTCGACCAACAAACTCCACCACACCACTGTAGGGCAGGTTTGTAGGAATTCCAGTTGGTTGAGTATTGGGTTGAAGGGACTGTAAAGTTTCGCGCAGGATTCCTCGAATCACTTCAGCATCAACACCGTAGTAAGTGCGATCACCAATGTGAACCTCTCCCCCAGTGATTTGCCCAACATTGGTGTTAAACTTGCCATCCTGAGACACTGATTGCAGTACACTATCGGCTAGTCGCAGCGATCGCCGCACCATTTCTAGGTCTTGCTCAGTCTGCTGGTGCTGAGTAATCCGCTCTAGGATGGGATTGAGTTCGTCAGGGGTCATCATTGCAAAAAGGGTGGAACGAGCCGTCTGTGAATCGCCAAGATTTGGAACAATCATGCACCTCTCGCCGATCATAACCAACAGATTTTCAGTCGAGTATTGGCTCAATTGACCCTCAATCGTTTCGGCTTCTCCTCGGTTGAAAAAATCTGGATACAGCCTCAAGAACTGTGTATTCACATTAATAGCTCAGTCAAGCCGAGTGGGTGCGGACAATGGCTCCTCCCGATGATCTCAATGGAATTCTAGACCGCATTGCCAACGGAGAAGAAACCGAAGGCGATCGCCAACTGCTGCGGCAATTACTTCGGGAGAAACAGAGTCAGAGTGTGGTACAGCTCGGCAAGTACACCGTTAACCTGGGGCAGGGGCGGGAAATTCAAGTAGGCGATCGCATTTACCAAGGTGCGGATGCGGAAACAATTAAAACGGTGATTCAAGCCGTCCTACAGCATCCGCCCGTTGTGCGATCGCAACTGACACCCCAGGAATATCGGAATCGACAGGCTTTACTCAACAAAGTCAAAAACTTCTGGGTTCAGGGCGTGCTGGAAACGTCTCTGCATCATCAGGTTGTCATTCAACTCGGTTTAGAAGATCGCTCCCATGTATTGGCAACTCCCTGGAATTTGGTTGTGGAGACAGCGGATCGTACTCAAACCATCTTATCCGAAGGCACAACAGTCCTCGACTTGTTCGATCAACTCGGCACTGGACGCACACTGCTGATTCTAGGAGAGCCAGGGGCAGGCAAAACAATTACCTTGCTCCAACTTACCCGCGAACTCATTGCGCGAGCCGAGCAAGACATGGATCACCTGATTCCCGTAGTGTTCAACCTCTCGACTTGGAGCAGCAAATGGCATAGTCTTGCCGATTGGTTGGTAGCGGAATTGAATACAAAATATCAGGTGCCCAAAGCGATCGCCCAACCCTGGGTTAGCCAACAGCAACTCCTCTTGTTGCTCGATGGTTTGGATGAAGTTCGAGCTGAATACCGAGATGCTTGCGTAGTTGCCCTCAACCAGTTCCAGCAAGCCCAAGGGACGGAAATGGTGGTGTGCAGCCGCATTAAGGACTACGAAGGGCTTTCCCATCGCCTCACCGTGCAGCGGGCAATTTATTTGCGATCGCTCACTCCAGAACAGGTCGATGGTTACTTGCACAGTCTCAACACTGACCTGATGGGGTTGAGAGAGCTATTGGCAAACGATGCCATCTTGCAAGAACTGGCGCGATCGCCACTGTTGCTAAACATTATGGTACTGGCTTACGAAGGTATTAACCTTGAAGATTTACCAAAAACCTCTGTAGAAAACCATCACCAACGGCTATTTAACACCTACATCAATCGCATGTTAAAGCGACGGGGAGCTGATAGACGCTACTCACCCACGCAAACCATCCGATGGTTAAGCTGGCTAGCCCAACAACTACAGCGTTCCTCCCAAACCATCTTCTTGATTGAGTGGCTCGATCGCCGTTGGCTGCAAACAGCTAGAGAACGATGGATTTATATCATTATGAGTTCGCTCATCGTTAGCTTTGCATTGGCATGGATTGTTGTTCTGAGTATGGGCTTTGGTCGGCATTGGCTCAGCATCGGGCTATCGTTTTGGACTGTGTACAGTTTCTTGAATATCTCGTCAGCTTGGGCTGTGATGAAGATTGAACGAATGCATCCCGGTTCCCGCCAAAGTTTCCTGCAACGGTTGATGGACAGCCTATGGCTTGGGCTAGCGGTTGGACTTATTCTGGGGACAGTCGCTGGAATTGAGGAAACCCCTCAGGTGGGTCTGCTCGTTGGTGTGCTGACATTGCTGACCCTTGGATTGCTTGATTGGTGGATGGGTGGAGAGATTGGTCAGAGTTATTTCAAACCTGTAGAAGCGTTGAAATGGTCATGGATGAATGTTAGGAACTATATCTTGTTTGGGTTAATTGGTTCTACACCGTTTGGATTACTGCTAGGACTGACGGGAATATTGGGACCAACACTTATTCATGGATTGTTATTAGGTATGTTGGGAGGTGTCATTATGGGACTATTTGGCGGTCTTCGTTCAGGTACTGAAGTGGAGACGCGAACCATCCCTAATCAAGGAATTTGGCAGTCTTCAAAAACATGGGTGATCATTTCGTTCGCAGTTTCTTTGAGCCTTTCTCTAGGGATTTATTTGTTTGATTCGTGGCTAACGATTCCCCAGTACTGGGGATTGTTCTGTGGGTTATTTGTCGGATTGCTGACAGGTGGAACGGCTTGTATTGTCCACATCAGCTTCCGAACCGTGTTTCATTTTCACCAACATATGCCCTGGAATTATGCCCAGTTCCTAGATGACTGTTGCGATCGCATTTTTCTGCAAAAAGTCGGCGGTGGCTATATTTTCATCCATCGTTTGCTGATGGAGCATTTTGCGGCTATGCAGTTTGAGGAGCGTGGGAAGTGAGAGGCGATTCCTGCGGATAGCTTCGCTTCACGCACCTGCTGCGCCAGTTCATCAACCGAAAGCTGGTCTTTTTCCGCTAATTAGTATTCCAGACATACTTCTGACAGGTACTCTTAGCCTCTTTTGCTGTGTTATTTTGTGGTTTAACAAAGACTGGGCGCTCCCGTAGGTTGTTACAGGCAACCTCAAGTAATGTTTTCCAGTCATCAGGCGAAAGTTTTCCAACAGGTTCGTCCTGTAAATTCCACAGACGTGAGATTCCGTCCCTACTGCTACTGACAATAGTCTTTCCATCAGGGCTAAAAGCAACAGCAGTGACAGCACCTCTAGAGTTATAAAAAGTTCTTACAAAAGTACCACTTAATAAGTTCCACAGGCGTATAGTTCCGTCTAAACTGGCGCTGGCGATATACTTACCATCGGGGCTGAAAGCAACGGCAGTGACAAAATCCGTATGACCAACAAGGGTTTTAATTTCTTTGCCAGTTGTTGTGTTCCACAATTTTACGGTTTTATCAGCACTACCACTGGCAATAGTCTTTCCATCAGGGCTAACAGCAACAGTAGTAACAGAATCAGTAGCGCCGTTAAGGGTTTTAATTTCTTTGCCAGTTGTTGTGTTCCACAATTTTACAATTCCATCTGCGCTGGCAGTAGCAATAATCTTTCCATCAGGGCTGAAAGCAACAGAAGTAACAGCATTACTATGCCCTTTAAGAGTTGCAATTTCTTTGCCAGTTGCTGTGTTCCACAATTTTACAGTTCCATCTGCGCTGGCAGTAGCAATAATCTTTCCATCAGGGCTGAAAGCGACAGAAGTAACAGTATCCGTATGACCACGCAGAGTTGCAATGAGCTTGCCCTCCCGTGTCCATAACTTCACAGTTTTATCAGCACTAGCAGTAGCAAGAATCTGCCCATCGGGACTGAAGGCAACAGAAGTAACAGCAGCTTGATGATCACGCAGAGTTGCAATGAGCTTGCCATTCAGTTCTGATAATCTTACGTTTCCATCCGCAGCGGCAGTAGCAATAATCTTTCCATCAGGGCTGAAAGCAACAGAAGCAGCAGAACCTTGATGATTAAAAATAGCGACTTCTATCGCTTTGCGTAGACTATCCTGAACAGGGGTAAGAACCCAACCTAATTCTGACTGGCTCAGACCAACCACTTGAATTGCAAAAACTAGTCCATCTTCAGGAGCGATGGACAGCAAAGCCTTCACTTTATCTGCCTGTTGAAGCAGTGTTACTTCTATCAGCTTGCGTTCAGCTATAGACTTTTGGATAAAGGCAAAGGTGGTTAGTCCAGCCAGTGCCACAAATACTCCAGTAACAGTAGCAAGTATTAAACGACGGTTATTAAGTTCTGCCCTTTCACTATGTCGAATGAATTCCTTTTCTAGCTCATTGAGAGCTTCATATTTCTGAGCATCCCCAAGCAATGCACCCCTTAGCAATGCACTTCTGTCTTTTCCCCGTGCTTTCCACTCCTCTGCTGCTATAGTTAGACGCAGGCGTTGGCGCATATTTACCCGTTCATCTTCTAGCCAATTGACCAACCGGGGCCAGTTGCGTACCAAAGCCTCATGAGCAACCTCAACCTGGGCATCATCGGGCGTATCCCCCTCCGTTAAGCGTACTAACCGCGATTGAATCAACTTATCTAACACTCGGTCAACGCGATCACGTGCTTCCCCAGCCTGGTACAGTGTTTTACGCTGGATGCGGTTGCTGGTGACTTCCAGTCCTTCCGTGGGTCGAACCATTCGCAATAGGATGCGTTTGACCGTCACCTGCTCTTCAGGAATTAGCTGCTCGTAAAACTCATCCGCACTACGAGCCAATGCCTGACGACCACCACCCAAACGTTTATAAGTTTCCCAGGTAACTCGATTGCGCTCCCGGTTGTCCCACAGCTTCAGCAAGGTAAACTGCAACAGAGGCAACGCTGCTGGTTCCCCCAAAACATCCTGAAGCAGCGCCTCAACCAGCCCTTCTTCAAATTTCAAACCCACTAACTCGGCGGGTTTTTCAATCGCCTCCCGTAACTCGCTGGCATCCAGTGCTGTCACGCGAACCTGGGCTTGCTCAAATAAGTCCTTGAAAACTGGCACCCATGCCACTTGGCTCTCAAAGTCCGTTCGCATCGTGAGGATGACAGTGTGCCTGACTCGTGGCGACTGAATCAAACCGATGAGGTTGTCAATGAACGCCTGACGCACGTTATCATCGCGGCATAGCGTGAACGCTTCCTCAAACTGATCTACGACGAGGACACTGGGTCTGTTGCCAAACTCATTGCTCAGTTTGGTTAAATGGTTGGGGTCTTTCTGAAAGCTCTCGACTTGCTGCTGAAGGCACTCAGTCGCTTTAATGTCATGAGGTTGGGTGAGTCGAGCCAGATTTTCCAATGGATTAACTCCTGGCACCATCGGCAAGTAGTAGTGCCAGTTCTCGCTACCTGAGAGTACACCTACCTTCAGCTTTGGTAAGAGTCCGCCCAATACCACTGATGACTTACCGCTGCCAGAAGAAGCGACGACGGCTAATAGACGGTTTCTCTTGAGGTGATTAACCAGTTTCTCTAAAAGACGTTGGCGTCCATAGAAGAGGTTTGACTTTTCCTCCCGGAATGCCTCTAACCCCAGGTAAGGACATCGCGCATCATCCAGTTCTGGAGCCAATGCTGGGTCAAATTCAGCTAAGGTGGCATCAGGGGGTTCGCGCCCAGCACGGTACAATATCGCTGACCAGTAATCTAGTAAACTTTGGCTAGCCCATCGGTCTTCGTCGGTGTCTAGCAGCGCACCAGTCGCTCGCCCCCGGTAAATAAATTCCTCCATCTCTGCCAGCAATTCGGGTGTACTGCCAGTCTCGCGATGGCGTTTGAGGAGTTCGCTGTGAGCTGCCCGTAAAGAAGCCAACGAAGGAAAGCGGTTTGTGGCATCGTCAGTTGTAAGGGAGATGCTAGAGTTACTCATCCAATCATCCTCAGTACAGATGCCAAGGGTTCACCGACTATCCGCAAATTGCCGCACAATCGCTTCAGCTCCACGTCAACTCGGTAAAAGCGATCGCCTGCACGCCTGCGGTAACTTCGGAAGTATCGTTTGACTTTGACAGGATTTTGTGATGTGATCGCACTGTCCAAATTCTCACTATCTTTCTTAAACGAGAGCGCCCATTCGTCTATGCTACTGTTGCAGAGCGATTCTGCCATCGCTTTCAAATCGAGCCAGGACATTTCCAGTTCAAAAGTATCCTGTTCTAGATTGGCTTCAATCCGGCGTAGTTCTAAATCGAGTTCCTGCCAATCGTTGTGAGTGTGAACGAGAACTGTTAGGCTGCGATCTAGGTTGGCGAGAGCCTCCACACCGTCTTTGAACTGGCTGGTTTTCTCTGGATCGAGTTCGCCATGTGCCAGATTGTCTCGCACGCAGGTCATTGCCTTCACCAGGGCAGGCAGGCGTAAGGCGCGTGCTGCGGTATTTAGACTCGTATTGATTCGTGAAGGCTGGATAGCCAGCACTCGGTTGATGAGCCGGACAGCCTTGTCAAGCAGCCGCGTATCAAGGTTCTCAATCGCTCTGTGTAACTCTTCAGTCGCTTCTCCAAGAACCTTTATCCACTTGGTTTCATTGGTAGCTAGGGCTGCCTGGACTGCAACATCTCGCATATTGGTCACGATTCCCTGAAGCGTTAACTCATAATCCATAAGTTTGTCTAAAGATGTGTCGTCATCCGGAAATCGTTTGGCTTCGTGAACAATAACGCCATAGCATTGGAACTCCAGTGTATGCAACAGGTCATGCAAGTCCTTGTAGTTGCCCACAACATCGATTTGTTCGCACACAGCCTGAAAATCGGTGCGGAAGGCAACTACAGCCGCACGCACTTCAGGCGCTGCCATCAATTCAGTCAGGGCATTTAAGCCGTTGCGAACAGACTGGCTGTTGTATCCATACTGAAGTGATTGCAGCTCGTCTTGGATAATTTTTCTAATTGTTTCAGCATCTGCTCCCCTGTAGATGCGATCGCCAATTTGAATATCTTGCCCCTGTCCGACGTTGATGCCGTATTTGCCTAGCTGCAACAAACTCTGGCGATCGCTTGAACTCAGTAACTGACGTAAGGCAGTTATGTCGGCTTCAGCGTCCTTACCACTGGCAATGCGATCGAGGATGTTGCCTAGCTCATGAGAAGTCATCGTCTACTAGGAGCTTCATGCTTGTTCCATACTAAACCGCCTACCAACTTCGCTCTTCAAACCTTTCTTGAGCTTCTTCACGTTCAAGATTTCTTTGAAGTGCCTGAACTTCTTGCTGGGCAAAAACCCGAACCTGGAAATTTTCATCCTTCAAACCAAGCGCATAGGCGATGAGGTCAAGAACTTCCTGGAACACCCGTTATAGCAACCGCCAAGGCGGTTAAGGCATAAACTAGAAGTAGACATTGATGAAACCTCCGGCTATGCCTCCGTTAAGCCCATGCCCAAACCCTACAGTTACGATCTCCGTCAAAAGGTAGTCCAAGCGATCAAGCTGGATGGGTTAAAAATTAGTGAAGCCAGCCAAATATTTAGTATTAGTCGCGACACGATTAGGCTATGGCTAAAGCGGGAACGAGAAACTGGGGAATTTCAAGCGTTGCCGAATAAACCGCTTGGGAATGGTCATAAAATCACTAGCTGGGAAAAATTCAGGGAATTTGTAGAAGTTAATGGAGATAAAACCCAAGTAGAGATGGCATCACTGTGGCAGGGGGAAATTAGCGCCAGGACTATATCAAGAGCTTTAAAGAAAATTGGGTTTAGTCGTAAAAAAAAACTTATGGTTATCGAGAGCGCTCGGAAGTTAAACGACTGAAATTTCAAGAAGAGCTAGCGATGTATAGACCGGAAGAAAGAGTCTATATAGATGAAGCAGGAATGGATAACAGAGAAGATTATGGCTATGGTTGGAATGAAAGAGGGAAAAGATTTCATGCTCTCGCAAAGCGGGAAAAGACAAGGAAGAATTAATATGATTGCTGGCTATTGTAATGGTCAGCTATTAGCTCCTTTTACTATTGAGGGTACTTGTAACAGAACAGTATTTGAAAGTTGGCTAGAAACTTGTTTGATACCATCACTGAAACCTGGACAAATAGTGATCGCTGATAATGCTACCTTTCATAAAGGTGGGCGTATTACTGAATTAATTGAAGCAGCAGGTTGTCAGTTAAAATACCTACCCTCGTATTCACCCGATCTGAATAAAATTGAGCAATGCTGGTCATGGTTAAAGAGCCGAATTCGTAAGCAATTAACTCAATTCAACTGTCTGAGGGATGCAATGGAAGCTGTGCTTCGCACAGCGACTTAACCGCCTTGGCGGTTGCTATATATAGCTTCGGCACTTGCACCTTGATAGATGCGATCGCCCACATGAATATCATGCTCCTGCCCAAGGTTGACTGCATATTTGCCCACTTGAGAAACAATTTGAGTGCCACTGCCAAACCACTGCCGCAGAATCGCCATATCTGACTCAGTTTGCTGATGGTTAGTGATGCGGTCAAGGATAGCATTCAGTTCATCGGGGACAGTCATCACTGATGATTCTCTAACTGTGTTGTAGCTTCGCCAACTAGAGTAAAGGCAGACCACTGATAAGGCTCAGAGTAAATCTTCTTTTTTGTATTCTTGTCCACATAGTTCTTTGTGTTCAACATTGCCTGACGCAGAGCTAAAGCTCTGTCCAGTTTTCCTGACTGTGATTGCTCCTTCAGTTGCTTATAAAACTCTGTCATCAAGAAGGCTGTTGAGTTGTCATCTACATTCCATAAGGAAACAATCGCGCTGGAAGAGCCAGCAGTAAGCGCAGACCGAGACAGACCAATCACGCCATCCCCGGTTAGTCTTCCTAGCGCGGTATCGCAAGCACTTAGGACAATTAACTCAGCTTGTAGCTTCATTTGTGAAATTTCACTGGCAGTGAGCCAACCATCATCGTTTTCCAACGCATCTAAAGCGATTGCTCCTGGGACTTCTGCGTACTCTTCGCAATTATTCAGTAAACCGTGAGTTGCCAGATGAATCATTCGTGCCTGAGGCATTTTTTGTTTAACCGCAGCTTCTGTTTTATCCTCCATTGCTTTTCCTTGGAAAAGATTAAAAGCAATATCTTTTGCTTCTTTTGCTGCTCCTGGTAGTTTATCTAACTGTACCTCTTGAGAACAGAATTTTTTTGGCTTGGCATCTTCTATGCCCAAAATCAACCAATCTTTATTTTCTAAAAAATTACCACTAAACTCCCTATTTCGTTGTCGTTCACGGATTATATCCAATGTTTGAATTGAGGGAGCAACCAAAATTGCATATTTTTCGATTAGGTATTGTTTTTCCTTAGTATCATAGAGAGCAGCAAAAGGAACCTCGAATAAAGCACCTTGAGGAATAAAGATAACTTTCTCATCTTCTTTTGACAAGAGCTTAAGATCCTTTCTCTTCGGATCAGTTTCCTTCGGGTCAATTAAAGTTTGATAATATTTTATTAAAACATCAGTTATATCTTTTTTAGAAATTTGTTTATCTGATTCTACTTCATTTGTATCTTTCTTATTGCTACGAATTTGAGCACGTAGAATTGAACTTCCGATAAGATTAGCTGGTCTATCCCCTGGAGGCAATTTTTGCTTAAACTGCTCAAGATGCTTTTCCAATTCATCCAGATCGACTTGCTTGAAAACTACTTTTTCTTGGTTAGGTTTAACTGCCCAAATATAAACAAAAGGATTATGACCAATAATCGAATTTTCTTTTTTTATATGTGAGTAAACTACTAAAGTAGCTTGCTGTTCTTGAGCAATTTTTTTAATATCTTGGATATTTAGAATAGCAGAGTTTTCTCTATCAGTCTTTAACTGCTTTGCCAGAACATCTACGAAAGCTCTTGCTCTTCCTCTTTCTGCAACCTCTAACGCTAGCTCAGGCTGGTTATTACTAATGTAAACTTGTTGGAGATTGAGATAGGTTGTCTGTTGAGTGTCAAATATAAATACTTTTTCTGTTTCAGTTAACCCCTTCCGGAGAGACTCCCTTACACTTATCGCACCCTCCAAATTTTGTATGGCTTTATTCAGGTTTTCTTGAGCTTCAGAAGATTTGTTTTGGGCTTTACGGATTTCGCTAATCTGAAAATAAGATACTCCTAATAAGTTTTTTGCATTCCCTATTCCAGGTAAATCCTCAATAATTTCTGAAGTAGTTAAGTAATTTTCAGTAGATTTAATGGTTTTATCATAAAAATCTAGAGATTCTTGAAAACGTTCTGGGGGACGCTTAAGATTAGCTATTGAATAGTAAATACCACCTAAACCACCGTGGGTAGATGCTACTAAACGACGGTCATCAATTTCTTGAGCAATTTGTAAACGTTGTTCATAACAATTTATTGCCTGCCCTAAGTCTGAGTCCTTCTTAGAAGGTGCTTCATAACAATTTATTGCCTGTTTTGAGCTGGAGTCATTTTTGTAACCATCACGCTTCCAACGACTGTGGTAAGCACTTGCTAATTCCCCTAGAGCAATTGCCACTCCTGGTTTATCATCATTATCTTTAGCAATTTCTAAATGATCTATATAGTTAGCCATTGCTTCTTCATAGCTTCTTTGCATGTGGTGAGCATGACCTAAACTACCTAAAGCAGCCCCTTTTAATTTAGAAAATTCTTTCCTTTCTTCTTTAGTTAATTCTTGATTTTTTTCGAGAGTTTCATTAATAACTTTCAAACGCTCCATATGAAGGTTAGTTGCTCGCTTATAGTCACCTAAACTAAGGTAAACGCTTCCTAGTCCCCCTAGAGCTATTGCTCGTGCTCTATCACCTTTCTCAGGAACAGCCAAACTATCTTCGTAAAATTCGCGAGCTCTTGGGTAGTTTCCCATTAGATAATAAGCGTCTCCCAAGCTACTCAAAGCAGCAGCCTTTTCTTTGCTATCATTGATTTTTTCAGCAATATTTAAACGTTCTGTATAACAATCAATCGCTTTTTTGTAATCTGCTTTGTTATGGTAAACAGTTCCTATACTACCAAGGGTTATCGCTTTTTTCTTAAAATTTTGCTCTTCTTGATAAAATTTTAGCGCTATTTCAAAATTTTCTAAAGCCTCCTTATATGTATAGTTTTCATGCTGTTTTTTCCCCTTTTCAAAAAAGGTATCAGCTTCTAGAGTAGTAGGTGTTTGACTAGTAATTGGGCTGTAAGTTTTATCTTGTATAGTATTTTTTGCACAACGACTTGAGATTTGAGTAGGAGTTTTGCCAGGAACTTTACTAGGATTTTGACTAGGAGGTTGTCCGGAATTTATTTGAGGAAGGATTTGCCGATTGTAAAAATTACAAGATACCAATCCAGTCAATGCAGCAGTAAAGAATAAAAGCAAAGCAATAGTTCGCGAACGCATAAGATTAGCCTATTATTGTCAAATAATATTAGCCACATTTCTCAGTTCAGACAAATTTTGGTAAAGTCTGACTGTAAACGGATGGTCTTTACCGAGTTTTTTCTCAAGAATAACTAGGGCTTGCAGATAGAGCGATTCTGCTTGGGTATAACGTTTCAAAGAAGTGTAGAATTTGGCTAAATCGTTCAAACTGACTGCCACATCAGGATGCTCATTTCCCAAAAGCTTCTGACGCATCTCCAGTGCTTGAATGTAAGTGGTTTCTGCCTTAGTCTGATAACCCTGCTGGGCATAGATGAACGCTAAGTTATTAAGGCAGTTTGCTACATCGGGGTGTTCTTCTCCTAACAAGCTTTTGAAAAGCTCCAGTGCTTGTACGTACAAAAGTTCTGCTTTAGTATAGTATCCTTGGGCGTCGTAAAGTCGTGCCAAATTATTCAGACTCGTAGCTAGATAAATTTCTTTTTTTGTACGTTTATAGACGATAATTGCTTGTTCAAACAGGGGTTCCGCTTCGAGGTAGCGTCCCTGAGAGAGATAAAGGTATGCTAGGTTGTTGAAACAGTCTGCTACATCCGGATGTTCAGAGCTTAACAAGCGTTGCTTCATCTCCAATGCTTGCTTGTATAAAGCCTCTGCATCATCGTATTTTCCCTGAAGATTGTAAAGAATTGCTAGTTGATTGAGACTGTCAGCTACTTGAGGAGTTTCTGCACCTAGCAAACGTTGTCTCATCTCCAACACCTGTTTACATAGGAGTTCGGCTTCTGAGTAACGACCTTGTAGCCTATAGATATATGCTAAATGGTTAATGCTAGTTGCAACGTCAGGATGTTCGCTACCGAAGCGTTGCTCGCTCAGGCTACGGCACCGGTCGTACCAGTCAACCGCTTGTTGGTAAAAACCTTCTCCTTCGTAAAACCGACCTAGACCCTCAAAAGGTTTGAGTGTGTCTGTATCAGTCAAGTAGCGATTCAATGTTGTGGCAGCTTCACCCACATGCGGCATGGTAGGTGCTAGTTCTAACAGCAGGTCGCGAGTTGGAGTTTCTGGAATTTTCTGGGTAACAGCTACCATTGCTTGACAGAACTGCCGTTTAAGTTCGTCAGAGTTGGTTATGCTAACTTGCTTTGCCTGGAAGAATTCTCGAATCAGCTGATGTAGATGATAAATACCTGCTCCCCTGCGCTGGAGCAGGTTGAGGTTGAGTAGGTTATCATCCCGCAGTTCTTCCAGCTCATCCAAGTCTTGCTCTGACAGACACAGCTCAACTAACGACCAAGGGATGGGGGCTAGGGCAAACAAGCTCAGTAAACAACCTAACTGTTTTGTTGGCTCATCTAGTACCTCCCAACTTAGTTCAAAGGCAGCAGCAACTCCCAAAGAGGCAGTCATGTCAGCATCAGGTTTAGAAAGCGATCGCTCATCCAATCTCTTCTTCTCCAACCGTTGCTGCATTTCTGCCAGAGAAAGGTCAGGTTTACGATCAAGATAGCGCCCCACCAGCTCCAATCCCAAAGGTAAGTATCCTAACCAAGCACAGAGTTTTTTTGCATTATCCAGTTCTCGCTGGATGCGCTCTGCTCCTACTAACGATTCCAGCAGTGCTAGTGCTGCTGACTCATCTAGCACGTCAATTTCCAACTGTTTGACCGATTTGCCCAACCGCAGGCGGCTGGTCATTAACACTTTGAACCGGGATTCAGCGGGGGGCAAGTAGGATTTGATGACTTCGTAGTCCGTGACATCATCGAATATCACCAGTACCTCACCCGCTGCCCAATGCGTCCAGCAGAATCCTACCTGACCCGTTAAGTCCAAGTCTTCAGGGGGTTGAAGCTGGAAGCGCGATCGCCCAAACTGGACAATCTGAGTACCTACATTCAACCCCTTTGCCCGTAACCAGCAGATGCCGCCTTGATAGGTTTGCTTGCTGGAGAGAGCATATTGCAATGCCAGTTCCGTTTTACCGATGCCCCCCATCCCTGCGATCGCAGACACAGCTACCCGCTCATTTTCCTGAAGCTGCTGGTGCAGAATTTCCAGTTCTCGCTCCCGACCAACAAACTGCACCACACCACTGCGAGGTAAGTTCTCAGGAATTCCAGTCAGTTTAGTGTTGGGCTGAAGTGCCTGTAAAGCATCTCGTAAGATTTCCTTGATAGCTTCGGCATCGGCACCTTGGTAGATGCGATCGCCAAGGTGAATCTCTCCTCCAGTTATTTGCCCAATGTTGGTGTTAAACTTGCCATCCTGTGATAACAATTGCAGCGCACTACCAACCATGCTGAGCGATTGGCGTAGCTTGGCAATATCCTCCTCCTCCCGTCTGCCACTAAGTATGCGGTCAAGAATATTAATCAGCTCATCATGGCTAGCCACTTTGTTCTTTCCTTACTACGCAATACCTTATCTGCCGTTATTTTTCTTTTGGGATGATTCTGACTGGTAGTAATCATCTCCAATCCTGAAGTGACTGGCTTGACCAAAAGTCATGCTTTTATCTCCGTACTGCTTTACATCTTGGGTAACTTGAGTATTACCTTCTGGAGCAGGCTGTTGGTTAGACTCGCTGGATGCCGTATTAGCCTCGGACTCAACTTCCCCACCCTCCTGACGTTTGAATAGATAGCCATCTTGTACGCGCATGAAGATGATAGGGGTTGCAAAATCACGTTTACGATATTGGGTTGAACCGAGGGCTATGGCACGTCGCCCATACTGGGCAGCAATATCTACTGGGTCATCTACCGCTAGCTGTTGATAGAAGCGACGGGCAAACCGACTCGCAGTGCTGTTGGTGACTTCATACTGCATAGCCACCACAACAGGGATATTTTGTTGAACAATTCTCGACGCGGTTCCCACAAAAGCCTGGGATGCAGACAACATTCCTCCTTCACAGGCTTGCAACATCACAATGCCAGGTCGATGTTGATTAAACAGTTCGCTGAAATAATCCGCATCTACCCACATTGCCTCATCAAACTCTGGGTCTACGAAGGCAATCTGACCCACCTCTTGATTGCCCTCATTTACCAAACGTCCATGACCAATAAAGTGAAAGATGTGAGGTTCTTTCGACAAAATAGTATCAATCGCGTCAGGATTGGCTGAGTTCACGATAGGCAGCAACTCAATGCGGTTTGCCTGCTCGCTTGCTAGTTTTTCTAAAGCTTCTTGTACTGGTTCATAAGCAACAGGCGGTAAATCTGGAGGAGCAGACACAACCAAAGCAATTCTCAGTTTTTCATCCTTATCCAACTGAATCGGTTGTGCCGGAATCCATTGCGAGCGACGACGGGAGAGAACAAAATCCGGCACCGTTCCCATCCAGATTGTTCCTAAGTTCGCTCGTGCAGGCAAACACAAGAATTCCCAAGGGAGGGCAGCCACCTCAGGCATTCCTTGTTCATCGATATCCAGTTCAACTCTAAGTAGTTGTTTCTCCTGTTGCACTACGTGATGGTAAAACCTAACAAAATCCTGGCGCAGCTCATCATTAAACAGAACATCGAATAAAGCTTCTCCCAAGGCGCGTGCCTTACTGGATTCATTCAGTTCATCTTTTTGACGAGCGATTTGCAACAGGGGGGCAATCTCCTCCAGCTTCTCCTTGTAGCGAAAGACTCCAGAGGGTTGTCCCAAATCTTGATGCTGAGCATTCCACTTTTCCACCTGCACCCGCTCGTAGTTAGCAACGCGAATGCGATAGGTGTAGTACGTCTTAGCCATAGGTTGCTGCCTCTCCAATTCAGTTGACTTATCACTTACAAATAAGCTGCCTATGCATGACTAGCTGCTTTGGGTAGAGTCAGCGTCCACTCCTCAGCATCACCACGAGCAAACCGACTTGCCACTTGATTCTTTTGCCGTAGTAGCTGCTTTAATTGATCTGACAACTCACCGAAGACATCCCGTATATCAGCCGTGAGACAATTGATATCTGGTTCAGCCCATGCTGTACCCCGCAGAGTAATAGATTCAGTTCCCTTCGGTACTTTGAAAACAATTGCAAATTTCGCTGTCCCAATTTTTTGCAGATCTTGATCCTGAATACGCCAGTAGCAGGTAGAGTTACCTTCACCATTAGTAAGGATTTCAGGATGACCGAGTTCGTATCGATAGGCTGGAACAGCAAGGAACGCCTTGAAATCATCCTTGTTAGCTACATTCGCCTTTAGCTCACCTGGAAGCGATTGCAACAGTTGAGCCAACTGAGAGCTATCCACTCCGACATTCCAATCTAGGTTGCCATTTAATCCCACCTCCATACCGACACCAGAACTCATGACCGAGCGCCATTGCTGTGTCGGAAACAGGTTCTGAATAATTGGCTCACCGCTCCCTTTCGGTCCGAAATCAAGCTCACAGGTCAATCGCCAGAATTTAGCAGCCCGCTCAGGACGCAGATCAACGGTGTGTGTCATGTAATAAAAGTCGAACTGCTCCTGCATCTGTTGCTTGTAGATGTCGTTCAGTTCAGTACCACTATTTTTGAATGTCTCCTCTGTGAGATAAATCAACCTATCTGTAGGATTGCCAAAGCTGACCTTTGTTTGAAACAGGCTGTCAACAGCTTCTGCCCCCACGCCTAGTTTTGTACCACCAGCTAGAGTCCCCTCCCACTTTTGAACCTCTTGAAACAGGTCAGATAATAAAGCGTCTGCCTCTTGTAGCTTAGGAGGGGTTAGTTCATCGGTCATCTTAAGCATCTCCTTGGGTTTTCAATAGGTTGCTCGCAGAATCTAGAATTTAAATATTGACATAAATTTGATTATGTGTATTAGATTTAACAGCCGCAACCACCGCTAACTGTTAGCTCATCATCCATACTTCACCATCTTTTAGATATTTTCCTGACTGGCAAAGGTTAGCTCTGAAAACTTTCAGTGTATTTTCACGAATTGGCGCTGTCAGAACGGGTATGTAATGAGAATGCGTTTGCTTACCGTAACTTGTAGTTAGACGTTACAGAAAACCAAGGGGAAGTCTTTCACCAAGTATAGATATTGACCCCTCAACTCAACCTTGCGCTGGCTCGTTAACTGTAATGCTTAACTAGACGTTACGCTCAACTACAGTGATCGCTATCTACCAACAATCCAGATTTTTTGCCTAACTGCACGGCTGGTTTTTCATAGTAAGAGTGCGATCGCAACGAGTGAGGAAAATTAGCGATCGTCAAACGAGACATAAACCCCGGTCGTGGCTCCCAGGTTACTTTAGACTTTGTGGAAAGCTTGCCGTCTACCCCCACTGACTCAACTTTAATCCGACGCTGCTTCACAGGTCGGGCAATCAGACTGGTTTCGATGCCCATCAAGGGAATGAGGCGATTAATCTCATCGCACCAAGCCTCGCAGTTGTGGGATTCCGGGCAGACTTTTCCTTGTTGAAAAAGAGCTTGGTGGATCATCTCGTGGAGCAACACGTCCGCCGCGAATTTCTTACCTAGTAACTTACCGCGTCCCCAGGCGTTAGAAGCTGGTTCGACAAGAGCTTTGTGCAAGGTAATGGCATTGCGCCAGGATTCATAAGAGCCAAGTGATTGTCCGTGGGCTGTAAGTCCCCAAAAAATACCACCGGGTTCTAAACTTCCGTCCCAATAATGTTCGTTGAAGATTTCCCACTGTTCGTAAGTCCAGCGACCGTACCCCCAATCTGAGATATCTGCCGCTGCTTTAAGGATTTCTAATTTTCCTTTTGATTCTGAAGTCAAGGTGTAACTCCTAACAGAGGTTACAGGCGGCGCGGGAATTTTTTGTGTAACGTCTCTATGCGTTACGGCTGTCACGGGTACGCATACCCTGAGAAACCCGGCTGTAAGCCGCTTAATGAGCGCTCGGGGTAGGGGTGATGAGCAGAGCGCTAAGTCGCTAACCTTAGCTCTGCAAGTGGTACTGGCTTGTTAATCAAGTCAAGCTTGGCGTAATCGCCATCAATAGCCGTGATTTCAAACGGGGCTAACTCTTCGCAACAGGAAGGGCAGTTTTCCCAAAAAACGCGATCGCCTACTCGGAACTGGGTGGATGAGGTGGGTTCAGAATTCCAAGAAGTGGGAGCAGCGCCTTGGGGGGTTGGTACTTCTTCCGTCTGATTTTTCGATCGAAGCGATCGCATTCGATCACCCCGATCGAACGCCTCTGTGTCTTCCCTTACTAGGGTTTCATCCGTTTTTCGATCGGTTCGATCAGAAACTGGGGGTATGTCAGACAATTTCACTAAAAGAGAATCATCAGCGTCAAGCTCATAGGCGAGGGAGGGGGAGCGATCGCATTGATCGAATAAATCATCAGACTCCTCAACCAGTGGGGCTTTTTCCGTTCGATCGGAGCGATCGCATTCTGATCGAACGCGATCGCAATTTTTAAAAAGCCCATCCTGCACCCTGCCATTAGCCACCGTATCAGGCACAGGAGAATTAACACTATTCGAGAGCATAGCGCTGTCACTTTGGCGAGAAGGCATTTGAGTTGATCGCTCGGCTCCCAGTGCTACGAGTTCTTTGCCGTCAAACAAAACCTGTTGGGGTTGTGACTGAGCAATGGTTTTGAACATCTCCTGAACCTCTGGCGATCTGAGCGGCTTACCATCTTTGCCCTTGTGCCGACGCCACTTGTTGACAACGCGGCTGGGGTTAATTCGCCTTTCTGCCAAGCACAAGGACAGAATGTTCATCAGAAACTCGCTTAGTCCCTGTTCGGGGGACTTAGTAAATTGAGCTTGCACTAATCGGAACTGACCGATGTAGAAACCAGCCAAGCTAATTGCCCGATCCAAGGTGTCTAACTCCAAGCTGAAGAAGTTAGATTTTGGAAGGTAGCAGTGTTCGACGCAATGAAGAATCAGGGCAAGCCGCATGAGGTTGCTGCACATTTTCCCCAAGAAGTAGGCAAAGGCTGGGTTGCTGTGCAAATAGGTCTTGTAACCCTTACGGTACTTTTCCCACTGACCTTTCCAGCGCTGCATGGCTTGAGGACTGAGGTAGACTAACCCGGTTGGGAGTAGAGCCAGTCTCTCGTAAAGCTTGCTGAGCAGTTTATCCAAGCTGACTTTGATATCCGACCATTGATCGAAATGAGGGTGGAGCGCCGGGATAGCAGCAAGGATGCGAGATTGTAAGCCATCGGCATCTGTATGGTTGCCGTCTGGGTTAAAAAATTGACTAGCTGGTTCTATTTGTATGCCTCCACAAATAGTCAATAACTGCATCTGGAACCGAAAACTTTCATTCTCGTTCACCCGATCCACGTTTCCTCTTAAGGGACCATTCCAAGCCTTCAGTAAAAACTGTCGGGCATTGCCCTTACCGGGACACTTGAACTGATCTAACCCCTTGAAAAGCCCCAATAACTCGTCGGGTGCCCAGATAGAGCCAGCGCAAGCGGGTTGTTCTGAAATTCTGCGCTTTATTGCTTCAATTTCGCCTTCATCGAGCAAATACTTTCGACATTTGCCAACTTCTGACTTTTTGTAGTTAGCTGGGTTGTTCAGGGTATCCTGTAAAGCCTCTCGCTGCTCGGCTGACTTATTCCTCCAGGCTTCCTCTAACTGATAAAGCGTTGCTTTGCTCGCTTCATAGCGGTTAGCTTCCGCCTCTTGCAGGCGTTGAATCGGATTGAGGATAGCACGATCAGCATCTGATTTCCCAGAGCTAGGAGGAGCGATGGTAGCTGTCCAGACGTTTGGATACTCAATCCAGCAATCGCTCTCGGTTTCTCCTTCCTTGGCAACCAGACCGACGCTCGCACCTATAATTCCCCCTACGCCTGGTAGCAAATTTTGAATTAGGTAAATTGGGTCAATCCGCGAAGACTCGCTTTTAGTCAACAGACCTGGGATGAGTGGTTCAGGCAGAAGCTCTTCCCAGTTGATGGTTGTTGCTTTGAGCTGATAGTCAGCTAACCTCTGGAACTGAACGACGTTATCCGATAAATCCTGCTGCTGAGTTTTCTCGCTAAGCCGCGCATCGTATACTGATCGAACTTCTTTGGGATGTCGATCAGCTTCCCGTGCTAATTCCGAAAGCCTTAGCTCTAACACCGACTCGGATAATTCCCGCTCGATTAGGTCGTCAATTCGCTTTGATAGTTCCTCAGAGTTGAGAGTGCTTCTCAGGGCAGCAGGATGCGGAATTACCTTGTTACTCGGTTGGCTGGGGTTACCAGACTTGCGCTCTAAACTACTGGGAATCGATACACCAACTTCCCAAGCTAGCTGTTGCACGAGTTCTATAAACTCTCGTCCTCGCGGTGAGCCGTTACCACCTGCAAGACGATGGCGGTACTCTACCACCCCGCCGCCAATTTCACATGCTGGGCATCGCCACAACCAGATGCCGCTTTTCTGTTCGCAGTAGAAAGCCGTACCCGACTTAGATTCGTGCCAGAGGCAGTTGCCCTTGAATTTACCGCCAGGGTATTCTTTGAGGTTGTGTCCCGACCAATTGAAAGCCTGCTGAGCTGAAAACCTCGGCAGTATATCGTTATTTAATAAGTCTGTCAGTTGTGTGTCACCGAGTAAGTTGCTACGCCGAGGTAGCTTAAGTGTGCTTGGATCGCTCTCAGCTTTTTTAATCAGGGGGTAGATTCCGATATCTTCTGGTTGCTCAAATACTGGTGGATACTCGCTCCATTGCATCCACTGGTAAGCAACACCCGTAATTCCGACTGTTGGAGGCAGGAGCGTATGTCCGCCGTTCTTGCTGATCAGTTCCCCAACGTGGTGACTCCCATCAGACTTGAGGCTAAACCCAGAGTTAGCTTTGAAGTTTTCCGGTTCCAGACTAAAGGCGACTAAGAAGCGATAACCGCCACTGGGAGTCCGAAACATGGGAGCTGTTTCCAAGACTGGGTACTTTTCGAGCCACTCTTGTATTGTGCGATCGCAGGCATCGGGAGAGGGGAAGTCTTTGCGATCGAAGTCAATCCATCCAAGCCAATGCTTTCCGTTCCAACCACCTAGCGTGCCTATCCCAGTCTTCGGGTTGGAGAACCAGGCATCGAGGATTTCCTGCAAGGGTTGAATCTCTTGCCATTGCTTCCAGTTGACTGTCTTCAGATACTTTCCATCTAGGAAGCAAGGCTGTTTGGGTTCTTTGCCCTGTTTTGCTGCCTCGATCGGACATTCGGGCAGTGGCGGTCGCCCTAGGCGCAGCAGCCACTGGATAGTTTCTCGAACGGTCTGAGGAGCTTGGGGCTGAGGTGTCGTGAACATTTTTTAACCTTCTCCTCTTGCCGTTTCATGCCTAAATTGTGTATGGGTATTGGCTATTTCCCTGAATTTGCTAAAGTTAAGTAGTAGCACCATACTTTTTCTTACCAATAATGGAGCTTCGTACCGCTAAGCGCGGTTGCTTGATTTCAAATTCGGTGTCTCCAGGTTGGGAAAACACTTTGCTTATAGTACAGCTAAATTCACTTACAGTGAAGTATTACCTTGGTTTTTAATGCTGATCCACGAAGCCTTTAACGAGACTCTGAAGCGGTATAAAATTAGTGGTAGAGCCTTAGCTCAGGAAGCTCAGGCTAGCGAGAGTCTCGTGTCGCAGTTTAGGCACGGTAAGAAAGGCGTAACCGATGACATGCTCGATAGCCTTCTTCAAGCGATGCAGACGATTGCTCCGGGGTCACGCAAGTATTTCTGTTCGCTCCTAGCCGGGGAACCAATAAAGCTGGGTGTAAGCAAGGGTGAGTTTAAGGACATTTCTGAAGACGAGATTCCTGAGTTGTTGATTGCGATCGCACGCCGATGGAGAGCTGGTGACAACGAAGTTGTGCAAGTAAGTTGATTGGGTTTAAAGCTTCCCAACGACTTGTCTTATATTGATAGATCTTTACCTAGGACAAACAGACAGAAAAAGCAATCGTTTTGCTCTTCTTGCGAAAGCTATCGCGGAGCGAACAGAGCAGCTATTCTGGCAACTTTGAGTCTACCGACTGATTAGCCTTTTCAACCCACCGTTTGATGGCATGGATTGGGGTTCCTGTAAGCTTAGAAATCTCCTTGTAGCTTTCTCCCTCAGCATGGAGAAACAAACATTGTTGTTTGAGTTCATCTGAATATTTATGCCGCTTGACTAAACCCACTTGCTTAGCCCAGGTGCCGATTGAAGTCACAGAAACTCCAGTAGCTGCCTCAACTTGATCGGCAGTCATTCCTCCAGCATAAAGTTCTAGGCACTGCTGCTTAATTTTATCAGAGTAGCCTAGCTGCTTAACGATGTTAGCTTTTACGGCCCACTCCCATATTGTGCCTCCCGGAATTTCTGTAATGGCTTCAATTTCCTTCAAAGATTTCCCTTGGGTATACCAATCTAGGCAAGTTTGTTTGACCTGTTGTGAGTAGCATTTGCGACTTCTACCAATACCAGCAACTCGTGCCCATGAGTTAACTGTTTGTTCAGAAATTCCCGTAATCTCACTAACTTCTCTGGCCGCCTTTCCTTGGCTGTAAAGCTCCAAACACTGTTGCTTGACTTTAGTGAAGGCAGTGTACTCCTTCTCAAGATCAGCTAATTTGACCCAATTGCTGATAACTGCTAAGGGAACTTCCGTAATCGTTTCGATTTGCTCAACAGACTTGCCTTCACTGTTGAGTGATAGACAAATTTGCCGAACCGCATCTGGGTAGGTGGCTTGCTTTCTATTGAAATTTTCCTTTCTGAGCCATCGGTTAACGTTATATCCTTTTATCCCCGTTAGTTCCTCAATTTCCTTCACGCTCTTGCCTTCTACATAGAGCGACAGACAGGTTAATTTCAAATCGGTTGGATGAACTTTGGGACCTCGATGGATGTTCGTTATAAAAGCCCACCTCCTAACTGCATAGGCGGGAATTCCTGTACTCTCCTCAATCTCTTGAGGAGACTGTCCTTCCATGTAACGTAATAAGCACTGCTGTTTAATATCCTCAGGGTATTGATGGCTTTGCCATACATTAGCTTTTTTAGCCCACCACCTGATGTTAGCGACTCCAACTCCTGTAAGTTTTTCGATTTCTCTGAGCGACTTACCGCCCATGTATAGCGATAGGCATAGCTGCTTAATTTCATCACTATACTTGCGCTCCCTATACACTCCAGCTTTTTGGGCCCACTCTCTGACAGGCTGTTGAGTAACTCCAGTTATCTGTGCAATTTCTCTAGGGGACTTGCCTTGAATGTACAGCTCTACGCAAGTCTGTTTGAGTTCTGGAGCGTATTGAGTAGTGCGTGCTGGCAGATCTTGTTCTCTGGCCCAACGTCGAATCGTTTCCAAGCTAGAAACTCCAGTTTGCTGTCGGATGTCCGCTAGTGGATATCCCTTTTCGTACAGCTCTAAACATCGTTGCTTTACTTCAGGTGAATAAATGTGAGGATTTGGTCTTAGCTCAATGGCTGGAAAAACAGCCTCTAGCTCAGTTGCCAGCCACTTCTGGATTAATAGCCCTAACTCTTTAGCGTAGGGGCAACTGGCACACTCCAACCGAGACCCTGGAGTTGGGCAGCCGCAAGCTGGATGCCAATTCTTGAGAACCTCGGCTTCAGCTACTGCGAATCGGTTGGCTGCATTAATAAATCTATCGATGGGTAACTGAGACATCTTGAAAAAACCTTGATCATTCTGTTAGAGTTAGGAACTTTAGCTAAATTTTTAACGAAACCGATATAACCTCCCCATTAGAGATAACAACTCGCTCCACAAGCTTGCTATAGAAAATTTCTCTCTCTGACTGAGTTAACGTATTCCAATAGTTAATATTTCTAGCCATGGGATGACCAATAATCTGGTGAATTGTTCCATCGACAGGAATCCGCTGCTGGCACTGATTTAAGAGTTCTTCAATTTGTTGGCATATATCTTTCCGGGCTTGCTTGAGTAAAGGATTAGATTCTATACCTGGAACTCTGTTGATTCCAACTAGCTGTTCTTCTAATTCCTGAATTCTAGGGGATGAAAAAGAAATGTTTTGAGGTTCGTAGGATTCGGTGTTAAACTGATTGGCTCGGATAAATAGCTCTCTAATAATAGTTTGCTCAATTTTTTCTATCCGGACACATTTCCTGTTGGTGCAGCCAGCGCTTGAATGTCTGCAACCGTAGTAAGCCAGATTGTGAGAAGACACACGCTTAAGAATGCACTTATATCCGCAAACTTCGCAAAAAATTAATCCAGTTAGATAAAAAGTCGCATTAGAGCGGATGTGTCGTGTACTGTTGAACTCAAGGATTTCTCTAATAGCTGTAGATTCTTCTTGAGTAACTATCTTTTGAGTAGGATGAGTATCATGTCGGATATCCCATGCCTCCGCTTGTTGAGCATATCTATTTTTATTAATCTTTTTATAAGCTGTATGACCTTCGAGTACCGGATTAATTAACCAACTTTTTAAACCACTGACATCTTTCCAAAACAGTAATTCTTCTGCCTCGACAAGAATGACTCTTACTTTTCTACCATTAAAATTTTTAAAGAGATTTTTCCGAGCAACACCGTATTTATTGTAAAGGTGTTCTAGAGTTTTTCTAAGACTTCTATGCTTCAAGAAAATTTGGACAACATCTTTAGCAATGTCAGCTCGGCTTAATGCCATTAATTTAGTTGAATTATCAGGTTCTTGTGTCAGCTCAAGATAGTTATCTGGTCTTTGTTCTAAAAGACAGATGCAAGGATTTTGATTAAGTTGGTATTTATCTTGATAATTTAGGTACCCCCATGGTGGTCTACCTGATGCTTTTGACTGATTGCGGCGATGTTCAAAACCTCGCTTGACTCTTTCTTGAGTCATCCTTCTTTCTTGAACAGCAAAGAGAACTTGCATATCTGCAAAGAACTCTCCTGATGCAGTCTCTAGATCTACAGGTCCTTGGTCAAGCAACAATAGCTCAACATTAAACTCTTGAAGAATTTTCTTGAACTGCAAATAAAGCTCATAACTTCTAGTTAGTCTATCCCATCGCGTTGCCACAATTCTTTTAATTTTTCTTTCACGAGCTAGAACCATTATTTGATTGAGTGCGTCTCGATCAATTTTTGCTCCTGAATCAACATCAGAAAAAATTAAAGACTTCTTTATGCCATAATCTTCCACTCTTGCCTGTTGTTGTTCTAAGGCATGAGTTCCCGAAGCTTGTTCCTCAGTTGACTCTCGTATGTAACCTACTTCAACTGGGTCAGTTAGGTTTTCAGATTCGTCAGTTAGGTTTTCAGATTCGTCAGTTAGGTTTTCAGATTCGTCAGTTAGGTTT
>NZ_JCACKQ010000050.1:50561-51829 GCF_059505465.1 Symplocastrum torsivum
TCAGATTCGATTGAGCTACTCATTTTTTTCAATGTAAGTGAATGGCTAAATAGTAAATGGCAAATTTCCAAAGTGAAAAATTACTCTAGTTGGGATGAGCCGAAGAATTAGCTTCCAGAGAATTAGGTTCCAGATATTTACTCCCAGAACACAGACTATTTTGTCGTGTTGTTAACATTACTTTAGCAAAATTTGTGCAGTCATGACTCCAGTAATGTCTGCACAAAACAAGAGTTATTTTGATGAAAAATAAATTCTATTTTTACAATCAACACCTTTTATTTTTATCTAATTAACAAATATGGCAGGCAAAATTACGCCAGCTACAGGCGGTATGAAATAAACCATAATTATTGGCTTTTAAAGCTTTATTCAGTACTACAAGTTGAAGAAATTTAGCGTTAAATCTTGGAGTTTAAGCAACTAAGCTCTTACTTAGCCGTTCAAAAACTCCAAATCAAGAGAGTATTGTTTTTCAACGGGTTCACCTTTGATTGCGACTTCTATCTGACAGTGGCGACTCAAGCCTCAGCCGCTTTTTACAATTTTACCCCGTATTTCTAAAAATAAACAACCATTTTCTATTAATTGATAAAATATTAAGGCGGATACCCCAAGCTGAACATAGTTTGGGGATAAAACGGGTTGACCCCGCATAGAGAGCAGTAACATGGATTCTCAGTCGAAAGGAAAAAATCAGTTTCCCAGGCTCATCAAGGAAATCCGCAACCGCCGGAAACTTACACAAACAGCTTTTGCCAAACTTTTGTCTCCACCCATCACCCAACAGACAGTAGCTCAGTGGGAACGGGATGAAAACGTCCCCGGTAGGAAATACTGGTCTCAGATTGCTGCGCTGACTGAGATGGAGTTGGGGGAATTTTATGAATATATCGAAAAGGGTTCGCTCTCAAAGCCCAGCTCACCACTGGAGGAAATGCTCGACAAGATTAAAAGTTTAGATCCAAAAGAACTAGAGGTCATCACTCAAGCGACTGCCGAACGATGGGTTTCGTTGGGAGAGGTTGGCTACACGGCAAACAAGCAACATCTTGCTTTACTCAAAAGAGGAGCAGATGTCTGGAATCGATGGCGAGAGGAAAATCGTGCCATCAAACCTGTACTTAGCGGAATCGATTTAAGCTTGGAAGGTTGCATTGATCTGAGCGACTACAATCTGGAGAAGGCTGACCTCCAGGGAGTTAGCGGCAATGAAATTAAATTTAGTAGGGCGAAGCTGAATTGGGCAGACCTCAGCGGAGCGGTAC
>NZ_JCACKQ010000051.1:0-48888 GCF_059505465.1 Symplocastrum torsivum
ATCGCCTAATTTCAGACCTCATATTACCCCAGCGACGACTTTTGCAAGAGGTCTATTGGTGATCGCCTCATAATTAGTGACACTACTGTCAAGTTCCATATGAATAATGCTCTCAAAAAGCTCAAAGCGCAAACTTGTTATCAGGCACTCCATCATGCGATCGTAAATGACTCGATTCAGTAGTTTAGCTGCCACGGTCAGCAGCGGTAGCTAACCTGGAACACCCAACAGATAACTTCTATGCAGTTGGGTGCAGCGATTTGTTAGGTTGCTGACTGCGCTGTTTGATGGGTTTTGAGATGATCTGTCTTCCACTTTCAGCCTGCCTCTTCCGCAAATCATTACAAATTGCTTGTAAATCGTAGTTAAAAGACTTTGCGTGTTCTTCCCGAATTGTGTAAATCTCTTCGAGAACTTCATCCTTCCACATTTCTACTCTCCCATTAGCTCATAGGGCGTACAAATAGTTGGTAGTTCGTATCCAGCATCATTGCTGAGTTGCAGCAGTTTCTTCTGGATTTGAGCATTAGCAATATGCCTACAGTTCCACGTTAACAGATAGTCCAAGCCGTAAACTGTAGCCACTGCAATGTGGAGTGCATCATCAGCCGCTTTAGGCGGAAGACTGCTCTTGGTAAGAAACTGGGCTGCTAGATCCTGGACAGCTTCATTGACTGCAAGCAGTGAAAAGTCCTGCAAAATCTCAAGTCGCCTGGTTGCTATTTCTGCATCGCCCCGTGCCACCTCATCCAAAACCACTTGAGAGATATAAAGAGTGAACTGACTGCGGCGAGTACCCCACCATTCCCGTGTAGCCTCTGCGTTAGCCATGAGAATCAGGTTATTGCTGGGTCTGATAGTGAGATACCCAACTATGCTGGTTTCGATGTAAACAGTTTCACTCATGCAGGATTAGTTCATTGGCAAGCTCAACATTACAGTAATCATGAGATACACGCCCATTAGAACAATCATCAACTGTAACAGAAACCAGAATTGTCTCACCCTGCGATCGCCCTATCAAAAAAATCCACAACCTATCGATTTAGATAGTGATTGATGGCTGGTTGACAGAGTTTTAGACAACACGATCGCTAATCCCTGTCTTATTGTTAGACTTAAACCTTTCGTATTAACAGATACAAAACACCTTCTCTGCTACCACTTAATCTTGCAAACATTGAAGCAAGCAAGCGAGAAGGGAGCCAATGAAAAACCACTATTCCGTCATTATTGTAGGTGGTGGTCAAGCGGGTCTGTCCATGAGCTATTGCTTAAAGGAGAGAGGCTTTGACCATATCGTTTTTGAAAAAAATAGGATTGGACATTCATGGCGCTCAAAACGTTGGGATTCCTTTTGCTTGGTAACACCCAATTGGCAATGCAAGCTCCCTGGATATCACTACCCAGGAGATAACCCTAACGGTTTTATGCAAAAGGATGAAATCGTAAAATACATCGAACATTATGCTAAATCATTTGACCCTCCTGTAAAGGAAGGCGTGGAAGTGTCAAAAGTTCGGAAGAGCCGTTCTCAGGATGTCTTTGAATTAACGACTTCTATTGGAGACTATACAGCGGATCAAGTGGTAATTGCTGCGGGGAGCTACCACATTCCCAAGATACCAAAAATCGCTGAAAGGCTTCCTGAACATATTGTGCAAATCCACTCATCTGAATACAAAAACCCAGAGTCTTTACCTGACAAGAGCGTATTAGTTGTGGGAACCGGACAATCCGGTTGTCAGATTGCAGAGGATTTGCACCTTGCAGGTAAAAAAGTCCATTTATGTGTAGGAAGTGCCCCGCGATCGCCACGCCGATATCGTGGGAAAGATGTTGTCGATTGGTTAGACCAAATGGGGTACTACGATTTGTCAATCGACGAACATCCCCAGAAAGAGAAAGCTAGAACCAATACTAATCACTATGTTACAGGTCGCGATGGTGGGCGTGAGATCGATCTGCGGCAGTTTTCTCTAGAGGGTATGCAACTGTATGGAAGGTTAAAGACTATTAGCAGTAGTCATCTTGAATTTTGGGACGACCTGAAGCAAAATTTGGATCGAGCGGATGCGGTTGCTAATAACATCAAGAAAAGCATTGATGCATTCATTGAAAAAAATCAAATAGAAGCACCTACAGAACCGACTTACAAACCCGTTTGGGAGCCAGATGAAGCATTTCTGAAGCTTGATTATGAAAAGGCGAATATAGGCGGTGTTGTTTGGTCTACTGGGTATCAGCCCGATTTTAGTTGGATTGAGGTTCCGGTGTTTGATGGCAAGGGGTATCCTGGTCACGATCGCGGTGTAACAGGTGTGCAAGGATTGTACTTCTTGGGACTTCCGTGGTTGTATACGTGGGGTTCAGGACGGTTTTCGGGAGTCGCACGGGATGCTACTTACTTGGCTGATTACATTACAGCGAGGAAGAAAGTATCGTATTCGGGCGCTTGGAGCATCGTCAATGAATATTTACTGGGGTCGTAGTAACGAGCAACAACCTATCGATTTAGATAGGTACTTGGTGATAGTTTGAGATCGTTTTAGATATTGCGATCGCTACCCCTAGTCTTATTGTTAGACCTAAAAGTTTCGTAGTGAAAGATACAAATCGCTTTATCTGCCAGCACTTAATCTGGCAGCACAACATAAGTTTGCTAAGTGTTCATCCTTCATCAGCTAGGTGATTTAAGGATTTTAGTAGCTACAAATCAGTTCTTAATCCACTATTAAACGTTCCAATTTTCAACGAATAATAAGGAGAAAATCATGCCTGAAGTAACCACTCCCGCTCATAAAGCTGGTGATTTCTTTGTTGATTACGAAGAGAAAGTTTTCCCGGATGTCAAAGCAGAACCCGGTGAGAAAGCGCTTGTTACATTTCACACCGTTGCGTTTGAAGGGTCAATTGGTCTAGTGAATTTATTGCAAGCAACTCGCTTGCTCCGTAAGGGATTTGAAACTTCGGTTCTGCTGTACGGGCCAGGGATAACGCTGGGTATTCAACGAGGCTTTCCCAAAATTGGTGATGAGCCATTTCCTGGTCAGCAAAACTTTAACAACCAGATTAGCAAGTTTATTTCTGAGGGTGGCAAAGTCTATGCTTGTCGCTTTTCTATGCAAGCACTTTACGGTCACGGCGAACCTTCTCTCATCCCTGGCATCCGCCCAATCAATCCCCTTGATGTGCTGGATTTGATGCTAATGCACCGTAAAGAAGGTGCCTTCATTCTGGATACTTGGACGGTGTAAGAGTTGGTAGGGGGTAGGTGTTAGATGGTAGATTTACAGGCTTTATCAGGAGCAGAATCTACCCAAAATCCTAATCTTTCCCAGCCAGTGCTGTAGCTTCTTCCCTAAAACCTATTCCCTGCTACCTACCCCCTAAAACCTACCTCCTACCACCTAATGATGGATTACTCACGTACAGTCCGAGCGGCAGCAGTACAAATCAGCCCAGTTTTGTTCAGTCGGGATGGGACGACTGAGAAGGTATTGCAGGCGATCGCAAAAGCTGCCAAAGAAGGTGCCCAACTGATCGTTTTCCCTGAAACCTTCATCCCCTACTATCCCTACTTTTCCTTTGTGCAGCCTCCCGTATTGATGGGCAAGGAACATATGCGGCTTTATGAAGAAGCTGTAACCGTTCCGGGTCCAGTATCTGATGCCGTAAGTAGAGCCGCCCGCTCTTATGGAATTGTGGTGGTGCTGGGGGTGAATGAGCGAGATAATGGTTCGCTCTACAACACCCAACTAATCTTTGACGCGGATGGCACCCTGCTATTGAAGCGGCGCAAGATTACGCCAACCTACCATGAGCGAATGGTTTGGGGGCAGGGAGACGGTTCTGGTTTGAAGGTTTTAGATACGGCTGTTGGTAAGCTGGGTGCCTTAGCTTGCTGGGAACACTATAACCCCCTAGCTCGATTTGCCTTAATGGCGCAGCACGAACAAATTCACTGTGCTCAATTCCCTGGTTCGCTGGTTGGACAGATTTTTACTGACCAGATTGAGGTAACTATCCGCCATCATGCACTCGAATCCGGCTGTTTTGTGGTGAATGCGACAGGTTGGCTGTCTCCAGAGCAGGTTGGACAAATTACCTCCGATGAAAAATTGCAGCGAGTGTTGAGTGGTGGCTGCAATACGGCAATTATTGGGCCTGA
This sequence comes from Symplocastrum torsivum, assembly GCF_059505465.1. NCBI lineage: Bacteria > Bacillati > Cyanobacteriota > Cyanophyceae > Oscillatoriales > Microcoleaceae > Symplocastrum > Symplocastrum torsivum. Next base: position 4,172 of record NZ_JCACKQ010000051.1, read on the forward strand.
AGGAAATCACTTGTGTACACCCATTACAGAAGGTGAGGGAATCGCGATCGCAGATTTGGATTTCTCCCTGATTACCAAACGCAAGCGAATGATGGATTCTGTTGGTCACTATTCTCGCCCCGATTTATTGCAATTGCGGGTTAACTTAGATGCCCAAAACGTGATGGAAGTAGCAGATGGCATTCAGGCAACGGATGAAACAATTGACCCATACCTACAACCTACTCCCTACTCCCTACCACCTACTCCCTAATGGAAACAAAACCCCCCTTACCGCCATTTACCCTTGAAACTGCTCTCATCAAAGTTCAAGCAGCAGAGGATGCGTGGAACACTCGCGATCCACAGAAAGTTGCCTTAGCCTACACAGAGGATTCCCAGTGGCGAAATCGAGCCGAATTTTTCAGTGGACGTGAAGCGATCGCAGCTTTTCTGCAACGTAAGTGGGCTAAAGAGTTAGATTATCGTCTCAAAAAAGAACTTTGGAGCTTCACCGACAACCGCATCTCTGTGCGCTTTGAGTATGAATGGCACGATGATTCTGGCTACTGGTATCGCGCTTATGGCAATGAACAATGGGAGTTTGCCGAGAACGGTTTGATGCAAAGGCGAGAAGCCAGCATTAACGATGTTCCCATTCAAGAGTCTGAAAGAAAGTTTCGATGGGAGCGTAAACCCGCTTTATGAACAAGCAACAGTTAATCGTAGAGCTTCAAACTCATGGACTGAAGCTAGTTGAGCATGAAATTGGAGCAGCAGGACGAAAAGGTGGGGCAGGCCCTTCCGATCACAAAGCTGTAACCGTGGATGGCACGACGGTAATGGTGCCGATTTACAACAGCCCAGCCGCTCAGTCGCCTTACACGGTTGGGATTGACAAAACAACCAACCAAATGCTAGTGCAATTGGATCGAGAAGCGATTGACTCTGCCACCGCGCCAAGCGTGATCGCATCCATCAATTTTCCCCATCAACCCAAGTTCTACAGCCTAACTACGGCTGACGGCATTTCTTACAGTCAAATTGCTTTGTTGCACAGTCGAAATGTTTTAGCGACAACTGTTCTGCAAACCTGTATGCGTTACAGCGATACAGAGAACTCTTGCCAGTTTTGCGCCATTGGACAATCGCTGGCAGCAGGTAGAACCATTGCCCGGAAAACCCCCGCTCAACTGGCTGAAGTTGCAGAAGCAGCCGTGCGACTGGATGGAGTGAAGCAAATGGTGATGACAACTGGAACACCAAATACAAGCGATCGCGGTGCAGCTTATCTGACAGAATGTGCCAAAGCAATTAAAGCCAGAGTAGACCTTCCGATTCAAGCGCAGTGCGAACCGCCTGATGATTTCATTTGGTTCGATCGCATGAAAGCGGCAGGAATTGACACTTTAGGAATGCATCTGGAAGCGGCTGACCCCCAAGTTCGATCAAAAATTATGCCGGGTAAAGCAACAGTGCCTGTGGAGTATTACTTTGAGGCATTTGCCGCAGCAGTCAAGGTTTTCGGTTGGGGACAGGTGAATACCTATTTACTAGCAGGGTTGGGAGATAGCTTAGAGACACTGTTGGAGGTTTGCGATCGCCTGATTCAAATCGGCGTTTATCCCTTCGTTGTACCCTTTGTTCCCATCACAGGAACACCACTAGCCAATCATCCTGCCCCTAAGAGCGAGTTTATGTTTACCCTCTATGAGCAAGTGGGTGCCATGTTAAAGCAGGCAGGAATGTCATCGGAGGAAATCAAAGCAGGTTGTGCCAAATGTGGTGCTTGCTCTGCTCTTTCCAACTTTGAAACGTAAACCCAAGATCCCCGACTTCTTTAAGAAGTCGGGGGTCTGAACAGCCCAAGTTTTTAACTCAATTCGCCATTTCAATGAAGACTTACCAATTCAAACTGGCAACACATTCTCAGGAAATTGCTGCTTACTTTGCGCTTCGTCGCTCCATCTTTGCTGAAGAACAACAACTATTTCAGGGAGATGATGTTGATGAAATTGACAAAATTGCATATCCCATTGTGGCGATTTCCCAAAGGGAAGGCTCCGCGATCGCAACTGACATCAATAAAGTAGTCGGAGTTGTGCGAATCTATGAAGTTGAACCAGGCATCTGGTATGGTGGCAGATTGGGCACGCACCCGGACTATCGCAGAGGCTGGCAAATCGGCAAAGGCTTGATTTACAAAGCGGTCACTACAGCAAATACTTGGGGTTGCAAACAGTTTTTAGCAACGGTGCAATTACAAAATGTGCGCTTTTTTCAGCGACTTCACTGGGAGACGATGGAGGAGATCGTAATTTGCGATCGCCCTCATCACCTGATGGAAGCTGACCTAAATTACTATCCCCCTGGAACCGAATCACGTCCTGTTCTCCCCCTTCAGGCAAGAGAGGCATCCTGATGCTATCCGAGTTAGCAGCGCAGTTACGACAAGCCCTAGGCATCTTACAAAAGCAAGACATCCAAACCGCAGCACAGGCATTAGGGCAGAGTGTGGGGTTTAACTCCTCGACGAAAATCCTTTTAGGAGATGACTGTGCGGCTATTCCAGACTTAGAGGGATACCTACTTCTGGCAGCAGAGGGAATGTGGCCCCTGCTCGTGGAAACCGAACCCTGGTTTGCAGGTTGGTGTGCGGTACTGGTCAACATCTGCGATATCTATGCAATGGGAGGTCGTCCTATTGCCCTCGCCGATACCCTTTGGAGCCAGTCTATCAGCGCTAGCCAACCCCTCTGGGACGGGATGAAGGCAGCCGCCCAAACCTACAACGTGCCTATCGTCGGTGGACACACCAACTGTCATAGTCCCTATAATGCTTTGTCTGTCGCTATCCTAGGACGAGCAAAGCGCCTGATTGCTAGCTTCAATGCCCAACCTGGTGATTTGCTACTCGTCGCCACTGACTTTCGAGGTAAACCCCATCCCAAGCATCCGTTCTGGGATGCTGCGACAGCAGCCGATCCACTCCAACTCCGTGAAGACTTAGAACTGTTACCACGACTTGCTGAAGCGGGTCTGTGTGATGCTGGAAAGGATATCAGCATGGGCGGCATTATTGGAACGCTGCTAATGTTACTGGAAACCTCTGGCTGTGGGGCAATCTTGGATTTGGACAGAGTACCTTGTCCAGATGGTCTACCCTTGGAACGCTGGTTACTCTGCTTTCCCAGCTACGGTTTTCTCTTGAGTGTTCGCCCTGACCAGGTGGCAACCGTTCAATCCAAATTCCGCTACCGAGACTTAGTTTGTGAGGTTGTCGGGGAGGTTCAATCAACTCAGGAACTCATTCTCAAATCTCAGGAGGAATCTGTCGTGTTCTGGGATTTATCTGAGCAACGCTTGACTGGGTTCGCGAGGGAGAAGGTGAAACGATGATTGAGAGTATCAAAGCAGTGCCTTGCGTTCCACAACCAACCCAACTCCGCATTGCGCTACTTACCTATTCCACCAAACCCAGAGGTAGTGTTATTCATACCCTGGAACTTGCTGAGGCATTACAGGCACTCGGTCATCACGTTTGTGTCTATGCACTGGATAAAGACGGTAAGGGCTTTGATCGCGATTTATCCTATGAATACCAATCTATCCCTGCTCAACTCGCTCCTATAGACATTGATGCTTTAATTGGTCAACGTATTCAAGAATTTGTCGATTATTTGAGCCAGTCTGAGCAAAGCTACGACTATTACCATGCTCAGGACTGCATCAGCGCCAATGCTTTAGCTATCCTACGGCAACGCCAGCACATTCCCCATTTCATTCGTACAGTTCATCATATTGAAGACTTTAGTAGCCCTTATCTCCAGCAGTGTCAGGAGCGATCGATTCGTGAAGCGGATTTCTGCTTGTGTGTTAGCGATCGCACTCAAGCCGAACTCCAGCAGCACTACAAGATTAACGCTCCACGGGTGATTAACGGGGTCAATACCCAACGATTTTCACCAATTAACAACGGCTCTGAAGCAATGCTCAAGGAGCGATTAGGATTGGACGGTTCACCCATTTACCTAAGTGTAGGCGGGATTGAACCTCGGAAAAATTCCATCAAGTTATTGCAAGCATTTGCTGAGGTACTGGCAGATTACCCTCAAGCACAGTTAGCGATCGCAGGTGGAGCAACCCTATTTGACTATCAGCCCTATCGGGATGAGTTTTTTGCTCTGGCACAGCGTTTAGGAGTCCCAATCGGCAAATCTCTCATTTTACCTGGGGTAATTGCAGAGGCGGAACTATCTGCCCTCTATCGAATAGCTGATGCTTTTGTGTTCCCTTCTGTCAAGGAGGGTTGGGGACTCGTGGTGCTGGAAGCGATCGCATCGGGTATCCCAATCATTACCTCTAACCAATCTCCATTTACCGAATTTCTCTTAGAAACTCAGGCACTTCTGGTTAACCCCGACTCGCCAAATGCGATCGCTCAGGCTATGCGCTCAATTACCCAGCCCGAACTTGCTCATTCCCTGGTGCAGCAGAGTCAATCCATCCTATCTCGCTATACCTGGGAAGCCTCTGCCGAACTGCACCTACACCACTACCAACAACGTCTCACTTACTCCCAATCCTTGAACAACTATGCCTGAAATTCGCTTCCAAATTCAGTGGCCTGATGGTTCCAAAGAAACCTGCTATTCCCCTTCTCTGATTGTCAAAGACTACTTCACGCCTGAGAGTGAGTATGCGATTGAAGACTTTGTGGAGCGATCGCGTACATCACTCAAGATTGCTAGCGATCGCGTCCTTGCCAAATATGGGATGCCGTGTTCATTAGCCTTAGGGCAACTTCAACGTATTGAAGCGACAGCAACCCAATACAGCCATTTTCCTCAACCAAAAGTTCGATTCATCCAATTTCTTGAGTGAAACTGAAACCTTGCCCTACATCATCACCATTAAGCTTATTGAGTTCAGCTCCACTCAGCGTCGCTAAGACAGAGCGCGTTAGTCTAAACTCTAGTAACAACTAACGACTTCTCAAAATTCCATCTTCTAAATAAGCCACTCGGTCAGCTACATCGATAATACGGGGATCATGTGTCACCATCAACACAGTACAGCCCCCTTCTTTTGCCAGATGCCGCAGTAATTCAATCACAGTATGCCCACTGTGAGAGTCTAGGGCAGCCGTTGGCTCATCTGCCATGATTAGCCGTGGATTACCTGCTAGAGCGCGTGCGATCGCAACTCGCTGTTTCTGTCCTCCAGATAAGTCACCAGGCTTTTGATTCGCTTTTAGACCTAAACCAACCTGTTCTAGCAGAGCATGTGCTTGATATCGTGCGACTTTGCCCCGAATACCTTTGATGTTCAGCACCGCTTCAATGTTCTCCGCTGCTGTCAGGGCTGGAAATAGGTTGAAATCTTGGAAAATAAAGCCGATGTTCTGCCGCCTAAACCGTGCTAGCTTGGTTCGAGACATTTTCGTAATCTCTTCTCCAAGTAGATAAACTTTTCCAGTAGTGGGTGTTAGTAGTCCCGCTAAGATTGACAACAGGGTTGTTTTCCCTGACCCAGATGGCCCCATTAGGAGTTGGATGTCGCCGCTTCTAATTTCCAAGTCAATGCCTTGAAGAACTTGAAAGCGTTGTTGTCCTGACTGAAATGCCATCTCTACCCCTTTGGCAAGGATGGATCGCGTTTCAGTATCAGTTAAACCTATGGAGGTAGAATCACCCAGGTTTCGTCTCTTAGTAAACACCATCAAGTTAATTTACAACAGCACTTCTTTTCGAGTGTCAGTAACTATGATTTGAAAGTCAAGAACGCATGTGCCGCTGTAGTAAATTGTCCATTAGTATCGCACTACTTTCAGTCTACCTATCTACATAAATTAAAAAGCTTGCCAAGTGTCAGTGTCTGTCTAAGTTGTGCTACTTGCGTAATCTAGGTGTAGCGTGATTTCTCCAAGATCTGCTTACTGGATTGGCTAAGTTCGACCTTCCGCTAGTACCCAACCTCGACGCATTTGGATAAACTTGGCACAAAACTTTAGTTCTACTATGGTTGAGCGCTCCTCCTCTCAGTTAGCTGCTGCACAGTCTATACTTGTCTCCAAGAGCCAATCTCCTTCTCCTGTAGGTTATGCGGCTCCTGCTTCTATTCAAGGGAGTGAGACCCAGGAGGATAGGGCTGCACTAACTAAACTAGCTGCGAAAATTCTGCAAGACCCTTTGGCAATCAGGAAACTGAGCGATCGCGTTTTTGAACTCCTGCGGGAAGAGTTGCAAATTGAGCGGGAGCGTAACCGAGGATACGGGAGACGACGCTAATGACAAATAGTCAAACCCACGAACTCAATTATGTAACTGCCAATCGTTTTTATGTCGAGATTGGTGGCAGTATCGCTGCATCATTTAGTGAATGTTCGGGCTTGGATGTTCAACTCGATAAAGAAACCTACTTTGAGGGTGGGGTTAACGATCAACAGCGTATTTTTCTTAAACAAGCTAAATTCAGCGATGTGACGCTCAAGCGTGGCATTACCGATGATGTAATATTCTGGCAGTGGCTGGAGAAATTCCTTAGCCCAGATAAGAAGGAGCGTCGTAACGTAACGATTATCGTCTTCAACCAAGCTGGGGAAACAATGCAGGCTTGGACGCTTGTTGGTGCTGTGCCTGTGGGTTGGAAAACACCGTCTCTCCAGGCAAACTCTAGCACCGTTGCCATTGAGGAATTAACGTTAGCTTACGAAGGTCTAAAGGTTGTTGTGAAACCCAGTGGCGGGAGTGCGACTACAGGACTTCAGCGCGACTCGTTGGGATACTTTTCGAGTGGTTGAGACAAGGGATGAAACATTATGGCAGAACCTCTGGATGCACCCCTTGATCGCTCTGAGCCTCTAGGGATTAAAAACCCTTTACTTCCTCCGAGGGCGTTGGGGCAAACGGAGCCTAATTTACAATTTATGCTACCGCTTGGGGCGCGACCTCTCGCCGTCCTTGACCCTTCTATCTTTTTTCCCGAAGGAGGGTCAGAGTATGCTGAAATTGGGCAATCATTTGCCGAGTCACCGTTTTTCGACACCCCTAAGCCGACTTCACAGATAGATCATCAAAGTGAGAGTACAGCAACAGCTTTCTCCCAGAACACGCCAATTCAACGACAAACGGTATCACTTGATTCACCCGCACCATTGCCGTTAGAAAATCAACTGATTAGGGTTCAAGAGCAGCAGGCACAAGTTCAAAGCGTCGATGCTAGTGAACCGACTAGAGTGACAGGTGCAAGTGTAGATTCGCCAATCTTGCCAGATGAGCCAATTGCCAATGAATCTGTCAGTTCTGAGATTGCACCTACAGCAGATTTAGAAGCAAGCATTCAGCGATCGCAACTATCCCCAGGAGAACCGCCTCTATTAGCACAGACAGCATCAGAGCCGACAAGTCTACCTGGTAATAGGGAGAGTTTTCAAACTTCCCCGTCAGATTTAGATCCCCCCCAGCTCCTCACTAAAGCTCCGGCATTAAAAAGGGGGGAGAATTCATCCTCTACTGATACAAGCATCCAAACTCAGCTAGTATCATCACAATCAGAAGCAGCACCCTCTTCACCCAAATCCCCGGCTGTAGAAGCATCAACAGGTGCAACGGAGCCAGTCACAGAAGCACTTCAGAAACCTTCAGGGTTAGGGGAAGCTCCTGCTATCTCCACAGAATCAGGACAACAAACGCAAACGTCTCAACCCGATGTTATCTCGTCTGTTAGTGAATCAGCGATCGCATCCACAATTCAGCGCCAAGCTATACCTGAACAGCCCCAAAGCAATGAACGCGAAGAGGTCGAAGCGATACCAGCTCAAACCAACTTGCCTCAAGAGGCTGAGAGTAGCACTATAAGACAGGCTACCGAGGGAATGATGCCCTTGGGTGAGTCGCCGAGTTATCAACAGCCGAGTCAACCTCCAATACAGAACATCACTGGATTAGAAGACTCTGCGACTTCTTTGCTCAGTTCAGATTCCCAATCACAGGAAACTCCTCAATCGATTGCACCAATTATCCAAGCTTACCCAGCCTCAGTCTCTCCATTGGAACAAGCAGTACAGCCAGAAGTACCGGAGTTGTCTACGACTGAACTCCAAGCTGAGGCGTTTACCGATTTACCAAGACAGGCAAATACTGCAAACGTTCCTCCCTCAACTCCCAACCCACCTGAAACAACAGGTAACCCAACTTTGGTAGAGCCAGTTGAGGACGTCCCTACTACTTCACCAGAACTGACAACCTCGACTGAGCAAGAAACGATTCAACCTCGTTTCGAGTCTGCATCACTCCAATCAGAAACTACCTCACCTCCCTTGCTTGACTTGCCAAGTGAAGTAGTAACAGAAGTATCTCACCAAGCAATAGAGTTATCATCTCCAGAAACTGTTCAACGTGCTGCTGAGTCAGTTCAGGAACCTACAAATTCTCAACTACCGACAATTGGTGATGAGGTGGAGAAAGTGCGATCGCATTCTCCTTTAGAACATCCTCTACTCAGTCCGGCACAACCGAGTGACGCAGTTCTTCCCAGCACAGTCAATTCAGATTCTCTCCCATCCGCACTTGAGCTTACCCCCTCAGTACCCACTCAAAACACCTCACCACCAGCCAGTATTCCTACTGCCGAAACAGAAGCAATTGTTCAGCCTGAATTAGACTCGACGAGTGCAACGCCAGCCTCTGCAACTGAACTAAGCTCATTGCTGGATACTTCGGAGGTTCAGGTGAGGAAATCTCCTGAGATTAATGCTCCAATGCAGGAATCTTCACCCGTTGAATCTCCCACTCATCTAGAAGAAGCCAGCGTTCAACCTCAACTAGAAGCCACCCCTGCACCGCTTACTGAAGTTGCTCACGTCTCATCTATACAAGAACCTCTCACGGGTGAAGTAGAAAACACGGCTATCACAGCGGAACCGCAGCAATCTGACTCATCCGGCTTGACAATAGAACCACAACTAACTGTCTCTGATTTAGTCTCCGCAGACTCTAAGGAGCAGCCAACAGCAACAGAGGCACCAACCCTTCAACCTCTATTAGAATCAACTACCGTTCAACGCCAAGTAACAGACGCTCCCGCACTAGATCAACCTGTAAGCAGCCCTCAGTCTACTATTCAGGCAAAGGAAGCCGACTTTACCGACTTCCAAACTGCTCCTGAAATTATTCAAGAACCGTCTTCGCAATCGAGTGCGCCAGAGGAAGGCACCGTGCAAAGAGAAGAAGAAGCGATCGCACCTATCACTGATTCATCCTCTGCTACCACCCCTGTTTCCCCCTTTACAACTGAGAAAACTCCAACAAGCGTACTACATACGCAGCCAACAGATGGCTTAACTGCAACAGAGCCAGACCTTATCCAGCCATTTCAGCAAACTGCCTCAACTAATCTCAACACACTGCCCACGCTACCAACCGTCTTGCAGGATCTAAGCGTACTCGATTCCCTTGGCTCAACCCCTCTTATTCAAACCGCTTCCCTTGCAGACATGGCTTCTCCTAATGAACCTGTACCCGTAATTGCCAGAAAACAGAGCAACGTTTTTGATAATGCAGAGAGTGGTGTTGAACAATTCCCCACATCTTCGCCTGCCCAAATCTCTTCATCCTCTTTGCCTTCCCAATCTGTCCTCCAAACTGCACCAACCTCATCGAACACAGGGGTGGTTGCAGATGTCCCGACTGAATGGTCAAGCATTGCAGAATTACTCAACGGCAGTTCCTTTTCAGTTCCCAGTCCCTCCGCTCAAGCTAGTCCTCCATTTCCCGATCTCCAACCGTTTGGATCTACCGAAACAGTCATTCAACCTCAGTTTGAGTCAGCCACGCGCCGAACTAGTGCAGACACCATACCCACTATTCAAACAGACGAGGAGCAGAGCAACGTTACAGAAGTCACATCTGAGACAGAACCCGCCGCAGATGCTTCACCGGAGCAAATCGAAAAGCTAGCACGAGAAATTTATAGCTTAGTCCGCCAGCGATTCAAGATAGAGCAGGAGCGTAGCGGCAACTCCTATTCCGGTCGCTTACCGTGGTGATAGTTCAGTTAATAAGTGAATACCTATGACGTTACAAAAAGCCAAACTCATCGCCGTTGACGGTGGAGAAAACATTGAGTTCATGTTCAACCCGAACCAGTTGGACTTTAGTCGAAGCATCGACATAGAACAGGCACAAGGGGCGCGTACAACAGAAGGGGAGAACAAAACTAGCTTTAAACACCCAAATCCCTATTCCCTCAAAATCAGCAACATCCTCCTCGACACCTACGAATCAGGAAGGAGTGTCCTTGATCATGTAGGGAAGTTCACAAAAGCTGTTGAGTTTTCTCAAGGCGGTCAGGGAAAAGATAAGCGTCCGCCCATTTATCTCTTTACCTGGGGCAAGGAGCGGTATCTCCGATGCTTTGTCAAAACACTCAGCTTCAAACTGACCCTATTCTTACCGGATGGCACACCAGTGCGAGCAGTGCTTGATTTATCGCTAGAGCAAGTTGATTCTCCGACCCCCAGACCGGGTCAAGGGACTACCAATCCTAGCCAGAGTCTACGCGAAGCTTCTGATCGTTCAACCTTCCTTTCACGTTAGCCGTTATCCTTTGAGTCCATCATGGTCAACGCCAACAACAAAGCCACCTACACAGACCAGGTAATTCTAAAAATTGATGGTCAAATTGCTCCAAAAGACCTGATGGAAGACATCCTGCAAATCTATGTCGAGGAGAGTTTACATCGACCTGCAATGTTTACGCTTGTTATTCAAAATCCTTACTTTTCAGGAAAAGTTCAACATCCGAACTCTCCAGAAGACGAGCCAGAGCGACCGTGGGCGCACGAAAATTTATTTGCCATTGGTAAGTCGATTGACATTGCGTTTAAAGCGAGTACTACGGCATCAGTGGAATTTGAGGAAGAGGTGAAGGGCAGTGTTTTCAAAGGGGAAATTACAAGCTTAGAAACTCACTTTACCTCTGGCTCCCAAGCACCCATGATTATTGGCGGCTATGACATATCCCATCGCCTACACAGAGGGCGGCACAACCGCTCGTTTCAAAATTACACAGATACAGACATTGTTAAAGAGATTGCTCAGGAAGTAGGGATAACTGTCGGCACAATTGATGAGAGTGGAACACCCCATGATTACGTCTTTCAGGAAAACCAAACAAATATGGAATTCTTGCGAGAACGAGCAGCTCGGAATGGCTTTGAGTTGTTTGTACACAATGGTGAACTAAACTTTTGTAAACCGAAAGTGGACGAGACTCTAGAACTCCAATGGTTAACAAACCTGAGCAGTTTCCATGTTCGCGTCAGTAGTGCGGAACAAGTGCAAAGTGTAGAAGTGCGCGGATGGGACTATAAGCAAAAGCAGACGATAGTCTCGACTAAATCCTCTGCTCAAGTGATGACAAAAACCAAACATGGCAAGGGAAGTAAGACAAGTAAAGCCTTTCAAGGCAAACCTAACGATCCTAAAGTGGTTGTGGTAGATCAGCCAATTTTTACAGCCAAAGAAGCGGATACCCTTGCCCAAGCCCTGTTAGATGAATTAGGGGGAGAATTTGTCCATGCTGATGCCCAAGCCCAAGGCAATCCCAAAATTCAACCTGGGCGGGTTGTGAAACTAAAAAATATGGGGAAGTACGACGGCAAATACTACGTTACAGAAAGCCGTCACATTTTTAGCGAACGCACCTACAAAACAGAATTTAGTGTACGGGGATTGCGTGGAGGCGACCTCCTTGCTACCTTATCCCCACCCACCCACCTCGAACCTGGACAAACGCTCTTAGTGGGGAGAGTCACTAATAATAAAGACCCTGAAGGTTGGGGCAGAGTGCGGGTAAAGTTTCCGACGTTGACCGAGGAACACGAAAGTAATTGGGCGCGGGTCGTGGGTGCAGGTGCTGGTTCAGGTCGGGGGTTTGACTGTTTACCCGAAATTGATGACGAAGTACTTGTCGCGTTTGAACACGGCGATATCCATCGTCCTTATGTAATTGGCAATGTCTGGAATGGTAAGGATGCCCCGCCTGAAAAGGTAAGTGATTCGGTTGACAATGGTAAGGTGCGTCTGCGTACTATCAAGACCCGTGTTGGGCATAGTCTCCAATTTGTGGAGGAGGATAAAGCTAGCAGTAAGCAAGGGATTTACATCAAGACGAAAGAAGGTCACTGGTGTCGCTTGAATGATAGCGAGAAGTTTGTAGAAATCGAAACCAGTGGAGGACATACCCTTCGCCTTGATGATAGGAACAAAACTATTAGCCTAACTTCGACGGGTGACGTTTCTGTCAAGGCGGGACGCACAGGGACTTCTAACAAAATCAGTTTAGCCGCAGGGGAAATCGCTCTTTCTGGTATCCAAGCCATTACGTTGAAAGTGGGAGCCAGTACTATTGAAGTTACCCCAGCAGGCATCAGCATTCAGACAGCCGCGACAATTAATATCCAAGGCGGCGCCGCGACCAATGTGAAGGGGGGCATTGTTCAAGTTGTTGGTGGATTAATTAAGCTCAATTAATGTTGAGTCAGTCTGCTTCGGTTGATTTATAGCAATTCTTGTTGAGAGTGAGGTACATCTAAGTCTCTTGCCAATTCCCAATTCCCAATTTAAGGTTTAATTGCTTATGTCTTTCCCTGCCGCACGAGTTGGTGATCTGACTGTCACAGGAGATGCCATTCTTCCTCCTGGTGTCCCTACTGTCCTGATTGGAGGATTACCTGCTGCTTGTGTTGGTGATAAGGTTTCCGGACTTGTCATCAACTACGCTCCTGGGATTATTGCAACAGGGGGGTTTACTGTTTTAATTGGTGGACGACCAGCAGCACGGGTGACGTCTATGGTCAATGGGCTTACTATTGGCCCTTTGGGGGTTCCTGTACCAGTAGCAACAACCATCGTTAAAGGACAACCGAATGTCTTGATTGGCGATATGGGGGTTGCTGTTCCCCCGCCGCCTGAAGTTCAAGCGCAGCTAAAAACGATGGATGAAGAGGTGAAGCGCAAAGAAGCTGAACTTAAAAAGAAGAAATCTTAGCTAGCGATCGCACTTTTCTAATCATCTTAGGCAAGGTCACTAGACTGAAAACTTTATAGGCTACGCCACATAGTTTACTTCTTATCCATTGAAGGCTGAGGTTTAGCACTGGCAACCTTTGGCACCGTCAAGCTGTTGAAATAAACGATGCTAATTGTGAATAAAAACAGCAGGTAAGCTACAGCTTGAACTACATAGATTTGGTCGCGGTAGCCAAATAAGGCTTTGAGTGCTAAACCCGGAAATTTTTCATCCGGCAGGACACTGCTTGTATTCCAAACCATTGGTCCTAGAACGCAAGAGGGGTTTTTGGCAAAGTGTTCATAGTAGAAACACAACGATTCTGACTGGCGATTCATCTGCGCGAGTGATGCAATGGCTTGGTCGAAATGAGCCAGTACTCCGATTACCAAACCCGCGACAATCAGGATGAGAAAAACACCCATCACCTGGAAAAATCGGCGGATGTTAATCTTGACCCCCCACTTGAACAGGAGAACCCCAATCCCGGCAGCTACCGCTATACCACTGATCGCACCGATGGCTGGTACAAGTCCTTGTTGAAACTTTGCGATGATAAAGACAACCGTTTCAAAGCCTTCTCGCAAGACAGCAAAGAAAATTAAGCTGAAGATACCCCAACCCGCACCCGTACCTTGTTGAATGGCAGAGGTGATACTGCCTTCAATTTCAGCTTTGAGCGATCGCGCCTGTTGAGTCATCCAAATCAGCATCCAACTGAGTAAGGCGATCGCAACTATCCCAAAGACTGCCTCTAGTAATGGCTCAATTATGGGTGAATACTCTGGGTATGTCGTACTCAAGGCTTGAATGCCCCAGCTGAACAGAACACCAACCAACGCACTTGCAACAATCCCTGCTATTACACCTGCATACACCGATGAGTTGAGCTGTTCGGCTTTGGCTTTTTTTAGGCAAGCTAGTACTATCCCCACCACAAGGGCAGCTTCGACCCCTTCTCGCAGGGTAATCACAAAGGTCGGTAAAGCAGCACTAAAATCCATAATTTGTTCTTTGTCAGTTGTTAGCTGTGCGTTTTTCGCCCGTTACCTGTGTCAGTTGCCCTCGTTCTCCACTATGCGTAGAGGAAAGTCGAGGGAATCTACTGACGACTGAACTAATAACGAATAACTATTAACTAAAGTCGCGCAACATCTTCTTAATTTCAATGCTGTGCATTTCTTCCTGACCAATTTGGGTACGGGCAAACTCTTCTAGATAAATGCTGGCATTTTCCACGACGCTGAGTAGCTCTTTATACATCTCCAGCGCTTTTTTCTCATGGTTGAGGCTTTCTTCCAGAATGTCCCGCACAGAATGCTTGTAGCTTTCCTCAATTGGAGCAATCCGTTGGCTAGGATGCCCTTCTAACCCGGTGAGAATTTCTCCTACCTGTTGGGCATGGAGTAGGGACTCACTGGCTTGCGCCTTGAAAAAGTCCACAATCGGAATCCGGTTAGGTCCAGTCACCATCAAGGAATAATGGGTGTAACGCACAACCCCGGCAAGTTCAAATTCCATGATGGAGTTCAATAGGTTAATGGTCTTTTTCAGGTCAAGGTCTTTCATGAGTTCCGATTTTACAACGAGTAGATGTACTCACATTGTGATTAATTTATCTCAAAAACTTTAACAACTAATGGTAGAGATAACGTGTAGAACAGAAAATTTCAGGGCAAACGCCTCAAGGCTATGCAGTTTACCCCGATTCACTTAGTTAACTACTTCCTGGCTGTTCTGCTCAATGGTTTTGATCAATTGAGATACTTCCTCTGGGGGAAGCACGGGTGTTGCAGGGGCTTGCGCTGAGGGCCAGGCTGTTTTTAGCTTATTCATGCTCTGGGCGATCGCTTTTTGGGCTTCCGGATTTTCCTTCGTTAACGAGTCAGAGATGTTGCTGTTCAGGGTATCTGCATAATTTACAAATCCCCGCGAGTCCTGGTACTCAATTACCGCAGAAATTTTGTTATCAGCAATTGCCGCACCATATTCAGCTCCAGCCGCATCCAATAACCCATCAATCACCTGCAGCACAAACTCAGGAGACTGACGCTGTTGCTCCGGCAAAACCTGAATCGCTCCATCTATCGCTTGCATGGACTCCTCAAAATTCGCCGCTAGTTTGGCATCTTTAGGATTAGATTTCACCAAATCTTGCAAGCTCATTAATGCTGTTTTGAATTCCGGAACGTTGCGCTCTTGAAATTGCTCTTCGACATCAACGTAGATTTCTTCTACAGGATGCCCAATGTGCGGTTCTGCCTGATCGGGCTTACCCTGATCCAGCAGTTCTTTGGCAACCATCATATGTCCTTTCATCAAGCCCAACTTGGTCATGTAATCGACATCTTTGGCAACACCCGTTAGAACAACATCCTCAACAGTCACCTGATCTTTAATCTGATCGAACTGCTCTTGAGTAATCACCTTTTTTGATACCAGTTCCTCAGGGCTACCATAGGGGCGACTTGCTTGAATCTTGTTTGATAATGCCGGGACACCTAATGCTGCTTCAAATTTATCTAACTCCGACAGAATCGCCGTGTTAATGTTGATCTTCTCCTCAGCAGCAGTTTTACTCTCAGTCGTAGTGGCTGCAGGACTTGAATCAGAAGCAGGCGAAGAGTTTGAAGCATCACTCGTGCTTGGTGTCTGAGAACAGTTCGTGAGAACAACCAACAAGGCACCAGCAAGAGCGAGAGCAAAAAAACGAAGGATTGCTTTCATATCAATAAGTCAAAATTTCTCATCAAACTTGAAGCGTTCAATTGCTAATTTTTAAGAAAGATTTGCAACAACGTCAAGTAGGACTTATTGTCAAACCATTGAGAATTCTTGTCAACTAGTTGTAAAGAAGAGGGTTGATAAAGTCAGCTTTCGATTACATCAAACAAACCCATGCAGCCAGCCTCTGCGATCGCATCTTGGTGAGGATGGAACATATACTTGCCGGGATAGCGGTAGGCAAACTCCAAAATATGCCGTTCAGCCGTTCCCATCGTGATGACATCCGTTCTCTGTGTTGGTGTAAGGGTCATCCCTGTGGGATAGACATCAAAGAAGTTGGCGTGTAAATGAAAGGTTGCCGCTGCCTCAAACTCAATCAAGTTAAGCACATACAACCGAATTAGCTGATTTTGGTAAATCGGGATCGGGTGCATCATGTAGTAGTCTGGCAACCCATTAAAGGCATAAAGTTCATTTCGCTGGTCATCATTCACGTCATACCCCGCCATCACCAGCACCATCTCATCAGCAGGTGGACGCGCTGTAGGGGGGTCAATGATGAACATCCCATACAACCCTTTTGAAATGTGTCGCGTTACTGGGGCAATATGGCAGTGGTATAAGTGAACTCCATAAGGTTCAGCATCAAATTCATAGATCGTTGCTGCACCATTGCGAACAGGTCGAATGCCATCAACTTCTGCACGATGAATACCGTGAAAGTGCATGGTGTGAGCGTGTCCACCATTATTGAGGAAGATTACCCGAACGCGATCGCCTTCTTTGGCGCGTAGTGTCGGTCCCGGCACACGACCATTGAAGTTCCAAGTAATAAAAGAAACGGCACTATTCAAATCCAACTTGGTCGTTCCAGCAACAATCCGAAATTCCCGAATAGTACGTCCATTCTCTTTTTTCACTGTCCCATAGTCAAAGTCCCGGACAATTGCCATTGGGTTGAACCCCGCAGCCACAGCCGGAGCCTCACTTGACAGAGGCGGAATCTTTGCAGGTTGTGTTTGTTTTCGGGTCAAAGACGGTAAAGCTAGCGCTGCACCAGCAACACCAGCACCTGCTAGCCCTAACTTAATTAACTGACGGCGCGAGAAGGGCTTGCCTTGCTCAATTAGAGGCAGTTTTGGCATGGACAGTAGCTGTCACTTAAGTTATTGCTAACTATTACTAATTATTCCGAGACTAACTATAGAATTCTCTTAATCTAATTGTCAATTATTCTCAAGTAAGGTCGATTTGGGAGTGGGGTTGGGGATGAGGAACTGGAATCTTATTTAACTTCTTCAGGTTCCTTTGTCTGGGCTTCAATAGCCGATGTCTCAGCCTCTACTACTGGCTTAGGCTCAATGCGTTCAGAGAATCCCCAAACAAACACTAAGGCAATGGCAGCAATCATCAACCATTCAGGTGGCACAAGTTCGGGTTTAATCGCTCTTACTAAGAGTCGCAAGCCGACAAAGCCAACGGTAATGTAGCCAGCATCCTCAAGATGGGCATATTCCTTGAGCCAGCGGATAAATAACCCCGCCATAAACCGCAGGGTAATAACACCAATTGTGCCACCTGTAACAATGAGCCAAGTTTTGTCAGAAATAGCGATCGCGGTCGTTACACTATCTAAAGAGAATGCTAAGTCGGTTACAGCAATTAGTGGAATCGCTTGCCAGAGTGAAGTAAATCGAGGACCATGATGTTGATTTTCTTCATCTTCCTCAGCACTAAAATGCTGAAAGACTAACCAAAGCAAATAAGCAGCGCCAAGTAGCTCAAACTGCCAGTACTGTACCACCCAAGTCGCTGTGAGAATTAGGGTAATGCGTAAGACGTATGCCGCTACTAAGCCGAAGTTGAGGGCACGATTCTGGAGTTTGCCGTCTTCTAAACCTTGCGCGATCGCAGCTAATGCGATCGCATTATCTGCAGAAAGCACTGCCTCTAGTGCAACAAGAATCAACAGCACTATCGAGGCTTCAATTCCTGCATGAAAAGGGGAGTTAAAAACTTGGTCTAGCATTAAGTAACGATTTTAAATAGATAAAGTTGTAAAAGCTCGTCTAGTACGCGATCCTCTAAAATACGCGAAAACCACGGCTACCTTAACTTAGCTTAACCTCTCATGGGTAGTTTCTGACGAAAAGGCGGAAGACGAGCGAGTAGACTGCAAAATTTGAATCGCTAGCTATTTACTGAGAACTGGGGTGTCGGAAATGGAAAAAGGGCAGTAAGTTATTGCTTTCTCAACTCTAAGCTCTGTTGCCCAGCTTCCACTTCCAGACAACCTCCTGATTCCCGTTCTCTAACAGCCAGGAAGCAATTTATATTGCATCTTGTAACAAGATATTTCGCAAATGCTCAATTTGACGCAAATTAATGGGTAATTACCTTTGAAATAAGGAGAAGTTAAATAATGTCATCCATATCAGATGTCCAGGTTTACGTGGCTCTTGTCGTTGCCCTAATTCCCGGTATCATGGCATTCCGGCTAGCGACGGAACTGTACAAGTAGAGTTCCCTTAAAAAAAGTGACAGAGAGCTTATCAAAGGCAGACAAGAGGCGATTGATGAGTTGGCGTTGAAAGTTCTCTCCCAAATGAGGGCGTTAGCGCAGCAACTAGCATCAGGCAACATCCTTCCCTCAAAGCCCGCAGCTTAAGTTTTCCGGATAATTACAGTAATACGCTGTAAATTATCTGATAACATCGGCGTGCTACTGCCTTTGATAGGCTCTTTGTTCATTTGGCTCTTATTGTCGTCAAACACAAAGCAGCGAGATCACATCAGGAGCGCATACCTTAACGCTATACTGGAACCCTTCAGCGCTGGCTCTCCCAGCGCGGTAGCCTAACACTGATGAACGCAATTCAACCCCCAAGACCAACTGGACAACCGTTAGAACCTCACCGGAAGGTTCGTCGGACTCAACGCCCTCAGCGTCGTCATTCTTACAGTGCCGTTGCTGGTGAAACGACAGCGAAGTTGGTCGTCAACTTGGTAATTTCAGCCGCCGCGCTCACTGGACTAATTCAGTTGTTGCCCTATCACCTGTCACAGCAAGGAAAGTTGCGAGAAGTCAGTGCGGAAGTGAAGCGCACGGAGACACGAGTCAATAGCTTGCGTACTGACTTCAGCCGTTCTTTTGATCCTGGACAAGCCAAAAGCGTGATGCATGAGCAGAGTTATCGGGTTGACCCAACTCAGCGTCAGATCGTCTGGCAAGATCCCAGTACGAAGGATGATCACTAGTGCAACAAGAGCAGACGTTTTTGACAAGTTCTGAGAAAGCAAGAATGTATGGATTTTAATGGCTTCAAGCAGGCTTGTTTGAGAAGCTTGCTTGAAGGGTTATCGCTTACATATCTGTTGTCTGTTGCATAAAACCTTGATGCAACTTTTTGTCAACTTGCTAACAGTTAACAATTAAATGAATTAAGCACTTAGGGGCTTGAGCAGCTGACTCATCCAGGTTTCAACTTTCCGACGCAGACGGCTAGAACTACCTGAGTGTGATAGCTGACTCAAGGCGCGTTGATAATCAGCGATCGCACAGTTCCAGTCACCACGTAAATGGTAAGTGCGACCTCGTTCGGCGTAAATATAGTCTTCTAAGCATCCCAGAATTAAAGCCATATCAAGGTTTTCTAGCGCCAGATCATAAAGTCCCAATTCACGGAACGTGATACCTTGGTTAATCCAAGTACGAGTATTTCCAGGATTGAGGTCAAGCGCTTGCTCATAGTCTGTGAGCGCTTCTGCAAGTTGTCCAGTCGAGGCGTAATAATTAGCACGATTGTTGTAGGCACTATCCAATTCAGGATTGAGTTCTAGTGCCTTGTTGTAATCAGCCAGTGCTTTGTCGTGTTGACCACTTTGGAAGTAAATCAACCCCCGATTGTTATAGTTGATCGGATCGACGGGGTTACGCATAATTAGCTGGTTAAATAATGCGATCGCCCCAGCATAGTCCCCTTGCTTTGCTCTGCTATGTGCAGAGGCGCGTAGGCTTTGATCTGACAGTTGTGGGCTTTTTCTGGGTACCAGTTTGACTGGAGTTAAACGCCTTTGATTTTTGTGTGGCATCTGTGACCACTGTCTATTTTGGTCTTTCCGGCTTACAGAAGTGTCAGCGTTCATATCTTCCTCAACAGTACCTGCGGCCTATCTATAATCAACATTACGGCTTGCAGCACCCTGTTCGTTGGTCTGAGTGTGTCACTTACTAATGCGTCTTCAGGTCAACAACAAACCACTCAAGCTGTCCTAAATTTGGACATTCTAAAAGAGACTACAATCCTGCTTAACTCCTTTCCTGAAACAATATCTCTGGGACATTAAGAATTACTTCCCCCATCAGTAGGGTTCGTAGATTTTGTCTGTGTGTAACTTTTAAGAAATTGGCACAAGAAGATGAACTTCTCAGCCTTAATCACCCAATTGGATGGAGACAAATCTCCAGTCGGTGTACGTTCCTGCTCCGAGCTTGTGGAGATGCTGGTAAAATGCAACCGAAGCCATTGATTTGTCTTGGTTTCTATGCTCGTTAACAAAGAATAATCCTATGGCAGCTGCAACGTCCTTAGATCAGGCTCCTGATGTCTCAACCGATAGCTATCTCGTAGTTGGTTTAGCCACCTGCTTTCTGAAAGAAGATGGTGAAGTTCATGAAGTCAAAGTCATCGAACCCATCCCTTCAGCCGCGCTAGAAGCTATCCTCAAAGGAATTCCTACCTCATATTCATCAGCTTGTGGAACTACTCTCGGTGAGTTGTTCACTAGTGAAACACCACAGAAACCCTCTGCGTTTCCCACAGAGGCACAGTTTTGTGATGAATTTCCCGCCCGTGCGATCGCGGCAGCACGTACTTACCAAAGTCGTCAGGAAGCGCAATCCCATATTCCTCTTGGCACAACGCGCAATGACTTCAACTACTCTACAGAACGTAAGCGTGTATTGAATCAAACTCGCGTTGTCCGTAAGGAAGACGACGTTAAACAACACGAATATACTCACAAAGTTCTTTAGAGGGCAGTTTACAATGTTAAAACTTTACGGAGGAGCGAGGAGTCGGGCATCTATTGTCCAGTGGTACCTCGAAGAACTAGGAGAACCCTACGAATTTATCTTGCTGGACATGCAATCCGGTGAACATCAGCAACCTGAATTCCTAGAGATTAACCCGATTGGGAAAGTCCCAGCAATTGTAGATGGAGATTTTAAGCTTTGGGAGTCAGGAGCAATTCTGATGTATCTCGCTGATAAGTACGGCAAGCTTCCGGCAGCGTTAGAAGCAAAATCAACAATTATCCAGTGGATCTTGTTCGCTAATGCCACATTGGGACCAGGAATCTTTGTGGAAGCAAATCGAGAACGGGAGATGCCTAAATTGATGATGCCACTCAATCAAATCCTGGAGAAGCAGCCATTCTTGCTAGGAGATGAGTTGAGTGTAGCGGATGTGGCAGTTGGATCAATCTTGGCTTACATACCAATGATGTTGAAGCTTGACTTGAGCGAATACCCGGCTGTTGTAGATTACATCAAGCGTCTCTCAGAACGACCTGCATTTCAAAAGGGGATTGGGGCACGACGGTAGGGGTTGATGATATTAGGGACTGGAGAGATCGAGAAATTAGCTATAGCAAGCACCCTGTAGACAGGGTTGTCTTTCCTACTCCCTAATCCCCCAGCCCCTAATCCTTTCTACCTAAACCCTACAGCCGCTTGCCAAACGAAGGCTAACAGCAAGAAGAAGACAGGGATAACTGGGAGGATATCTACTAGTGGGTCAAAGATCGCATAGGCTTCAGGCAGTTTCGCCAACAGCAGTGCAGCTTCCATGTTTAAATTACCTTTCCAACACAGTTTTCAGAATTGACATGGATCGTAACATGAACCCGGTCACAGCTGAGCGGAAGTTGGGGTGTCTAACCAATGAGCAAATTCTGTAAAAAAGCGATCGCTTAAAATTGCCGCTCGAATTTGTTGGGTGAAGCGAATCAATTCAGTGACGTTGTGTAAGGAGAGCAATGTATAACCAAGAACTTCCTTGCAGCGCACCAGATGACTCAGGTAAGCGCGGCTAAAGTTCTGACAACCATAGCAAGGGCAACTGGCATCCAAGGGAGTGAAATCTTCACGAAACCGAGCATTTTTTAAGTTCCAACGCTCTCCCTGTACTAAGGCAGCACCGTGACGCCCTAATCGTGTAGGAATCACACAATCGAACAAATCTATCCCAGATGCGATCGCTCGTGCCATTTCCCGATAGGTACCAACCCCCATCAGATAACGCGGTTTATCTACTGGTAGATAAGGTGCAGTAGCTTCAACAATCTGGTGAATGAATTCAGCGGGTTCACCCACGCTAACCCCACCAATGGCATAACCTGGTAAATCTAATGAAACCAAAGATTGAGCTGCAGCACGACGCAAATCTAGGTAAACACCGCCCTGTACAATGCCAAACAGTGCTTGGTCAACAGGACGTGCGTGAGCCTCAATGCAGCGCTTTAGCCAGCGATAGGTACGCTCTGTTGCTGCCTCAACTTCTGAGCGTTCAGCAGGGTAAGGAGGGCACTCATCAAACGCCATAATGACATCTGCCCCCAGTGCATTCTGAATCTCAATTGACCGTTCTGGTGTTAAATTGATCATCCGTCCATCACGGGGAGAGCGAAACATCACCCCCTCTTCCGTAATCGTTCGTAGCTGGCTTAAGCTAAATACCTGGAAGCCTCCAGAATCCGTGAGAATGGGTCCCTGCCAACCCATGAATCGATGCAGTCCACCTGCTTGCTTCACAATGTCTTCTCCTGGTTGCAGGTGGAGATGATAGGTATTCGCCAACACCATCTGTGAGCCTGCGGCTTTTAGTTGTTCCGGTGTTAATGTTTTGACAGTTGCTAGGGTTCCCACAGGCATAAACCTGGGCGTTTCAACCCAGCCATGAGGCGTAGTAAAAACACCAGCACGGGCCTTTGTCTGGCTACAGGATGCCTGACATTGAAATGAAAATGAAGCTTTGTGTTGCTGCAACGCTCTCTATCAAGGTGTAAGCCTAGGTTTCATATTTCTCATCAGCTATCTCAATCTTTTACCTGATCTCAAGCGTTAATCCAAACTCAAAGATCCAAAGGGTTGATAGCTTAGAACGGGCACTCGCCTTCGTCGTCGATTTGCACATCCCATTTAGCACTAAGAACTTGTGCCACCATCGTTTCTAGAGCGTCAGCATTAAGTTGCTGGTTAGATTGCTCTTGATAAGGGTTTGATAGGGGAATCAGGCGTAACTGACGATTATCTTGAATGAGATCAAAGTAAGTTTCTTGTTCAGGGGACTGATTTAGCTGCAAATAATCAAAACTTTGAACATTCAGGTAAAGCGCTCGGTTAGCAATTATGGTAGAGCGGTTGGGGTCAGCAAAGACTTCTAGCACACACCCTTCTCCCTCATTTTGCAGCTTACCATCGAGAGTATGAATATAGCGGACGCGACCCAAATCTGTGAGAAGGCGTCCCATGTCTTGCTTGTTGACGATGGTGCCAGTGTCAATGATGCATGGGGCTGGAAGCTGATGCGGAGGTTGGTGATGACTCATGGGTAAAAGCCGTAGGATGCAATAAGGGCTGACATTTCCATGCGGTAGGTTGATGTAACCGCTTCGTTCAAACCCTACATTTCAATACCGGGTGCTTAGATCATAGCCTCTGCAAAGGTAAAGACAAAGATGAACTAGGCAGGAATAAATACCTCAGAAGGCTACACGGCGCAGGGCTTTTTAGATTTCTACTTGATATTACCTGTGTCGTACAGGTAAGACAATGAAGGTATGACAGTAGGGTATGAGACAATAGTATCCTAAGATTCTCCACTGGTCATACGGCAATCTTGTAAATTCTAGACTGGATGTCCCCAATGAAGCGGTTCACATTACGACGGTTGGGGCAATGGGGATGCCGATTCTGGGGTTCCTTCCTTGGGGCGATCGCATTTTACACTTGCATTCCAATTCCTATTCGTTGGGCGTTAGAGTTTCGATGGGTTGCTCGTTGGGCACCGTTAATTGGATTGTTAATTGGGGCAATACTGGGAATTGTAGATAGTGGGCTACAACAGTTGGGAGTGCCGATACTGACTCGGAGTGCAGTTATTGTGGTTAGCTGGATTGCTCTGACTGGAGGACTGCACTTGGATGGTGTGATGGATACAGCGGATGGCTTAGCGGTTCAAGACCGACAACGGCGTCTGGAAGTAATGGCAGATAGTGCCACGGGTGCTTTTGGGGCAATGGCAGCAACGGCTATTTTATTATTAAAAACTGCTGCTTTGACCGACGTGGAAACCTATCGTGGTGTGGTGTTGATGGCATCAGCAGGCTGGGGACGTTGGGGGCAAGTCGTTGCGATCGCCTTTTATCCCTATCTCAAACCTACGGGTAAGGGCGCATTTCACAAAGAGGCAATTCGCACACCCCAAGATATTCTCTCAGTAGGATTCTTCTTGCTACTAGGTTTATGCGGCTTACCCTGGTTGTACGGGAGCGCTTGGTGGCGATCGCTGGGTATGGTTGTGGGAGGAAGTGCGATCGCACTCCTTACTGGGGCTTACTTTAACCGCCAACTCGGTGGACACACGGGCGACACTTATGGAGCCGTAGTGGAATGGACAGAAGCACTGTTTCTTTGTCTCCTTACCAGCTTCTTTCACTAAGCTACAGTGCCTTCAATAGATTTTGATTAGCGTTAAGCTTGTTGCCAAACTCTTCTATTGCTTTGCCCCTTATTTAGTGGTCAGAAGCAACAAACCACTGACCACCGGCAAAAGACCAGAAATCTAAATAAACTCACCCAAATTTTTAATAGACTAAATTGGTCGCAGCCGCGTCACCTTCAACTGGAATGCCCCACCACCCGTTTCGCCAAAAGCACGCACTCGAATTAAGTATTTACCCGTTTCAGTAATCCGAGCAAATAAAAGAGAGTTGGTACTACCATCTGGACCATCATCATTTTCAGCAACGGTAGAGCCATCGGATGCTAAAAGGGTGACAATGGTGTCAAAGTTTTCAGAGATTAAGTCAATAGCAACTTGATCACCGCCATTTAAGTTAATGGTGTAATCACGAGCAAAGCCCCCCTCGCCCGTAGGAATATCGTTTTCTGTGAGCGTATCAGAAAGTTCGTTACTAGGAGGAATCGTGATCGGATTGTAGAGTCGATCTTGCGCTCTTGCTGCCACTGCAGTTAAGCTCACTGCTAAGAAAGTTACAGGAACAAGGAGAGCTAAGCTAAACCGAGCGGCAATAGCCTTAGTCATATAAACTGTGTCATTTAAGCTAGAACGGCTCAATTATAAGCTTTGTACTGTCAAGCGTCGGTTGTGGGAGCCTATAATCTTTCCCCAAATCCTGCTTTGAAGGGTGTTACAACAAGACCATTTTCCTGACAGTCCCGTTAATAAGCACCTTTCTTTTGCAAAAGAACTAAGGCTGTTCGCAGTAAAATCTGCATATCTAACCAAATCGACCAGTTTTCAATATAGAACGTGTCCAAACGCACTACTTCTTCAAAGCTAGTAATGTTTGAGCGACCAGAAACCTGCCAAAGACCTGTTATACCCGGTAACACTTCCTGGCGAATAAAGTGATGTTCAGAGAATTTTTGGACATCTCTAATTGGTAAAGGTCGAGGGCCGACTAAACTCATCTCTCCTAAGAGAACATTGAACAATTGTGGTAGTTCATCTAAACTTGAACGACGCAAGAACTTTCCAACTTTAGTGATACGTGGATCATCCTTCATTTTGAAGAGAACACCATCTTGCATCTCATTACGAGCTTCCAACTCCTTTTGGAGTTTATCTGCATTGATATACATAGTCCGAAATTTCAAAGCTTTGAAATAACGACCATGTAGACCAACACGTTCCTGTTTATAAAAAAAAGGTCCAGGAGAATCTAGTTTAACAATTATTGCAATAGATAAAAGAATGGGAAAAATTAAAATAATCAACAAGGCAGAAACCACAAAATCAAAACATCGCTTCACCAAAAAATCAAAGCCGGTAACTAAAGGAGGAGAGAACTTAAGGGTAGGGGTTCCACCGAGCATCAAAATCTTTGATCGACGATAGAATGCTTCTAAATCCAGGCTCAAAATTCTTAGGGAAACACCAGCATTCCGAAGGCTCCAGTAAAGGAACATTCGATCTTTCATACTAGTCCAAGAACAAACGAAGACTTCCGCTACACCTAGATTACGTATAGCTTCAATGAGGTTTTTAACATTAGACTTATCTAATGAAAGGGCACAAGCATCAACTATTTTAATGCTTCTATAGCAATCCTCTCTCTCTAGTATACTATAAGCTTTTTCAGCATCTTCTGGAGGACAAATTAAGACCGTGTTATAACGAATTGCACCACGCTTACGAAGCTGCTTGAGTAGTAGATCTATCCCAAATCGATCAACACATACAAGTAATACACTGCATATGGCAGACAAAAGATAAGTAGATCGTGAAGCAGCGAGCAAGTTGGGTTGATATAAAAAAGCGACAACTAGCAAGAGAATGTGTGCCAAAATGATTGCTTTAGTAAGACCCAAATAGTCACAGCGCCGTTCTCCTGATTGATATAGTCCCCGTGCAGCAATTATCCCGACTTCAAGGGGAAGGACTACCAATAAGGCTGTCGGATTTCTCAAGAAAGAATCGGCAGGAGTACCATAGGTCACTGCTATCATCCATGCCAGCGACAGAAAGCTTAGATCACCTACAAGCAAAGTTACTAACCGTAGCCATACAGCGTAGGTATCCTGGCGTAGTTTTGTGGAAAGCGGAGCACGTAAATCTAACTTGGACTTTTCTAAGACTGAACGTTCCATGATTGACACCCCATTCACTAAATTTACAAAGTCAACCGATTTATTCCGTGTCAGCACCGTATTGCACAATACCAAAATAAATTTATACTTCAGCTCAGGAGCGTTTTTTTTACATATAGCTTACCTATTCGTATGGCAGGTATTAAATCTATCTATGCGGTTACGCATTCTCCCAAAAACGAATACTGCTTCAGAGCAAACGGTTGAATACTAGTGTTCGGTTAAAGAATCACATTTCAGAATTTAGGTTTTAGTCAAAAAATTAGGAATGATTACCTGTATAATCATCTGATATTATAGAAACTTAATTGGGAACTACGACATTTTTGTGATTTTTTGGTGAAGACAAACAAAAAATCACTTATTTTTAAGTAGTTGATGGGAAAATAGATAAGGGACAAGGAATGACTCTGCCTACTCTGCCGTTTAATATAATACAAAGCGGGCTATGTTAGACAAGCAGAACAAACATTACCTTCCTAATCTTGGCTCGAAACGAGACTAGGCTCATACCAAAGAGTGTTTGAAAGTGATGTAACTGATGCTACAACAAGACGAGCTGGATACTTACGTTAACGCTATCGTGAGAACTGGCTCAATTCAGGAACTTCTGCCTGTTTTCTTGCCTAACACTGCCTACTGCTCCTGACCCTTCTTCCTAAGTGCTTATGGAATCCCCAGAATTTACAGAAGAGATAGATTTTCAAAAGTACTGGCTTGTTCTTAGACGGCGCTGGCTTCCTGCAACGGGAGTTTTTGGAATTGTTGTTGGACTCGCCACTCTAGCTGCATTCCTACAAAAGCCTATCTATGAGGCAGAAGGTAAGCTTCTATTCAAGCCTGACCGCTCTTCATCGTTAACAGGCTTGAAGAACGACATAGGAGAGCTTGCCTCTATTGGGGATAAGAGCAATCCGCTATCTACGGAAGCAGAAATTATTCAGTCCCTCCCCATTCTAGAAAAGACTATAAATGCACTAGCTCTCAGAGACGAAGAGGGTAAGCCCCTTGAGCCAAAGAGCATCATGAGAACGAAAAAGCTGAAAGTGAATCCTGTTACTGGGACAGATGTTCTACAACTCACTTTTAAGGACACTGACCCCAAAGTTGCTGCAGCAGCGGTCAACAAAATTATGGGGCTTTACATAGAGAACGATATAAACACTAACCGGGAAAAAGCTGCTACAGCTCGCAAGTTCATTAGTAATCAACTACCTAGCGTTGAAGAGACTGTTATGAAAGCCGATGCAGAGCTGCGTAAATTTAAAGAAAAGAATCGCGTGGTAGTCCTGCAAGAGGAATCAACAGAAGCAGTCAAAGCAATATCAGAATTAGATAAACAAATCGCTCAACTTCAGGCTCAACTTGCAAATTTGAGTGCCCAGTCTGAATCTTTCCGCAACCAACTGGGTTTAAATCGAGAGGAAGCTGTAGCTGTTACTTCTCTCTCTCAGTCGCCTGGGGTACAGGAGGTACTTACAGAACTCCAAAAGGTGCAAACTGAGTTGGCGGCTGAGCGGAGACGCTTTCTTGATACAGCCCCGCCAGTAATCGCGCTAAGGCGCAAAGAAGTAGAACTCAGTACTTTACTGCAAGAGCGGGTTGATCAAGTTTTGGGGAGCCAACAAAATGTGGCTGTTAAGAATTTACAAATTGGAGAACTCAAGCAAAGCTTGACAGGAGAGTTTGTTCGGTCAGAAGTGCAGCGTTCTGGTTTGAGTAACCAGCTCAATGATCTGTATAAGACACGAGCCGCTTATAAAAACCGATCTAACATCCTGCCTCAATTGGCGCAAACCCAGCGGGAACTTGAGCGGCGAGTAGATGCATCGCAAACTACCTATGAAACTCTTTTGAACAAGCTTCAAGAAGCGCGGGTAGCAGAAAATCAAACAGTAGGTAACGCTCGGATTATTTCAAAGGCTCAGGTTCCTGATAAGAAGGCTGGTCCTAGTAAAAAGAAATATCTGGCAGGGGGGATCTTAGGAGGCACCTTACTTGGTATAGCTATTGCATTTTTGCTAGACCTAATAGACAAATCGGTTAAAACTGTCAAAGAGGCAAAAGAGCTGTTTGGCTACCCTCTTCTGGGAGTTATTCCTGCCTCAGACAAATCTGGAAAACCTAGCATTCATAGTGGAAAGCTGGAGCAGACTATTCCTCGGATATTCTCTAGAGATCTTCCCCATTCTCCAATTAATGATGCTTACCAAATGCTTCAAGCTAATCTGAAGTTTCTTAGCTCAGATGAAGAACTTAGAGCAATTGTGGTAACGAGTTCGGTTGCTAAAGAAGGAAAGTCTGAAGTATCTGCTAATTTAGCCGCAACTATTGCTCAAGTTGGACGCCGAGTACTGCTAGTGGATGCGGACATGCGCCATCCATCTCAGCATCATATCTGGGGATTAACAAATTTAACAGGACTAAGCAACATTCTTGTTGGTGAAGCTGAACTCAGTAGAACTGTACAGGAAGCTAGGGTTGGGCTAGATGTTCTTCCTGCTGGGGTAATACCTCCAAATCCAGTCGCTCTTCTCGACTCCAAACGGATGGCTTCATTAATTGAAACTTTCTCAAAAAACTATGATTTTGTCATCTTTGATAGTCCTCCTCTGGCTGGTCTTGCCGATGCTCCTATTCTAGGCAAAATGGCTGACGGTATTTTAATGGTAGTCCGACCTGGAGTGGTAGATGCTACTAGTGCTAAGGCGGCTAAGGAATTTTTAGAGCGATCGGGTCAGAATGTTTTAGGTTTAGTAGCCAACGGCGTGAGTATTAAGAATGAACCCGACAGCTACTTCTACTACACCAATGAGCGCTACATAAAGCCTATTTCTGCAACTAAGGAAGAAGCTACGCTTGGTGTTAGCCGTGGTCTTGAGAACTCCTAAACTACTGTAGAGCGATAGTTGACATAACTTATGCCAAATCTATGTAATTGCTGGGAAATAGCTCAATCAGTTGTTGTAACACTTGTTCTAGATTCAACGTTTCCGTTCCCTGCAATCGTTCGCTCAATTACCAGCTTTCACCGTGATGCTCGATTTATTATTCCTGGGTACTGATTAATCACTTTACCCCAACCAATGCCTTTTTAGCTTATTGACAATCATCTACTTTAAGTTCAGCTACAATTCCCAGCTTTATAGATTGTTGCTAAATTAGCAAGAAGACGACACTTCTGCTGGCAGACTAATACATCAGAGAGGAAACTAAATGCTCAACTATATTTCAAAAGTTTTATATGTAATGGACGAGAAAAAGACTAGTCTTTTTCTTCTAATCTTTACATTTCTATTAACCTCTGTTTTAGAAGCTGTGGGGATTGGGCTTGTAGGACCGTTTATATTGTTAGTGACTGAGCCAGAGCGTATTTTCAGTAATTTTTGGCTAAATTGGGCTTATAAGCAAATAGGTATAAACTCTATTAGTCAATTTATTTCTTTACTAGGATTAATCATTATTGTTATTTTTTGTGTGAAGGCATATTTATACTATTTGAGTCAAGCGTCTATTTACAAATTTAGCTTTACTCAGAAGGGAAAGTTATGTGCAAGATTACTTCATGCTTATTTGACCGCTCCCTATATTTTTCACTTAAATAGAAATTCGGCTGTAATAATTAAAAATATAGCTACCGAAACAGAAAAATTTTGTCAAGACTGCATAATTCCTCTGTTAAGGTTAACCGCAAGTTTAACTGTAGTCTTTATCCTAGTTTTGCTGCTAGCAAAGGCAAATTTAGTACTTGTAGTAGGGTTGTTTGGAATTCTCCTCCTTGCATTTTTTCTTTACTATAGAGCCAAAGAAAAAATAGTGAGATGGGGTAGGGAAGGTTCTGAGGCTAATGCTGCAATGATTCAGATTATCAACCATGGTCTAGGAGGGTTAAAAGAGACACATATCATTGGTTGTCAACAATACTTTGAAGCTCAAATAAGTAAGGAAGCTCAAAGGTATGCAACGGCGGCTAGTTTATTTCACACTTTTCAATCTCTACCTCGTATTACAGTTGAGGCGATTCTAATTACGTTTTTGATAAGTTTTGTAGCTGTATCTATAAATTTCTTTGAGGAGAATACGCAAAATATTACCGCTGTTCTAGGTGTTTTTGCAGTAGCTTCAATTCGGCTGATACCATCATTTAGCGACGTTTTAAGATCAGTGGGTCAGCTTCAGAACAACAGCTATATCCTTGACAAGCTTTATTTGGATCTAAAAGAAATAGATGAAGAGATAAAAATAGGCAATCGCCTAGATGTTGCTCCTGATTCAATCAAAAGTGGCTTGTTCTCTAAAGAACTCAAACTTCAACCAATAACATTTGTAGACCAGGTTGTTTTGGATAAAGTTACTTATCGTTATCCTAATGTTACAGAAAATGCTATTAATGACATATCTTTAACTATCAACAAGGGTCAGTCTATTGCCTTTATTGGGAAATCCGGAGCAGGTAAAACAACACTAGTTGATGTGATATTAGGGCTTTTAATACCAGGAAGCGGAGATATTCAGGTTGATGGTGTATCTATATACAATGAGGTACGTTCTTGGCAAAATCTACTAGGCTATATTCCTCAATCGATTTTTTTGATGGATGACACAGTTGAAAAAAATATTGCTTTCGGTGTTCCAGATAATTTAATTGATTCGAGTAAATTAAATAAGGCTATTAAAGCTGCTCAGCTAGCTGATGTTGTTGATCAACTCCCGGATGGGATTAAAACTAGGGTTGGTGAGAGAGGAATACGCTTGTCTGGTGGACAACGACAACGGATAGGAATTGCCCGTGCACTTTATCATGAGAGAGAAATTTTAGTATTAGATGAAGCGACGGCTGCACTAGATAACGAGACTGAGAGCCTTGTTACGGAGGCTATTAAATCTCTGGCTGGTACAAAAACTCTGATTATTATTGCTCATCGTCTTTCTACTGTTGAGCATTGCGATCAGGTTTATGTGCTTGAGAAAGGTCGTGTGGTGAAGTCAGGTAGTTTTCAAGAAGTTGTTTTAGAGAAAAGTTTAGAGATATAAAAAATAAAAAGCATTTTTTTCTGTCCAACAGGAGGAGGAACATTGATGGAGTTCATGAGTTCTGGTAAAAAAAGCTTTTGACAACTGAAAAAAATGTCCAGATAGGCTACAGGGAACTTTTTAAACAAGTAGCAATAGGTCTTGGCTTAAGAAATCCATAGTCAACAATAAGTAATATGAGAGTAGCCTTTGTTGTTATAGAGTTTCCAATCCTATCGCAGACCTTTGTTCTGAATCAAATTACAGGTTTAATTGAACACCCAGAAGTCTGGCTGGAGATGGGCAAGGCAGATAGCGCCTATGTGGAAAAGTCCCATGATATCGATAAGCTTAATGATCGACGGGTTGAGATGTACCAACAACTACTGGTTAAATAAGAACTTAAATGCCTAATTTGCCGTTAAAAACTCCGATCGCCTTTATCATCTTTAAACGACCGAGCACTACGGAGAAAGTATTTGAGGTAATTCGCCAAGCAAAACCACAAAAGCTATTAGTAATTGCAGACGGTGCTCGTGTAGAGCGATCAGGTGAGGCAGAAAACTGTGCTGCTGCCCGTGCAATTATTGAGCGTGTTGATTGGGATTGTGAGGTTTTAAAGAACTACTCGGAGACTAATTTGGGTTGTGCCAAGCGTGTTTCTAGTGGTCTAGATTGGGTTTTTGACAAAGTTGAGGAGGCAATTATTTTAGAAGATGACTGTGTTCCTCATCCTACATTTTTTCGCTTCTGCGAGGAAATGCTTGAACGATATAGATACGACAACCGAATCGTATCTATTTCAGGTCAAAATGTTCAGTTTGGGCATAAACGAACTGAATACAGTTACTACTTCTCTCGCTACAACCACTGTTGGGGTTGGGCTACTTGGAGACGCTCCTGGCAGTACTTCGACTTTGACATGAAGCTTTGGTCAGAAATTAAAGCGGGAGGTTTTCTTTCTGATATATTAGGAGACCCCCAAGCAGTAAAGTTTTGGACTGACATTTTTCAATCTGCATATGATGGACATTTAGATCTCTGGGCTTGTCGATGGACATTTGCTTGCTGGATTCAGAGTGGTCTAAGTATTCTCTCTAACGTGAATTTAGTTTCTAATATAGGATTTGGTGCTGAGGGAACTAACATCAAAACTAAGAAAGGTAGATTTGCCCATCGATATGACAGTATGCCTGTAGAAGCTATTGACTTTCCCTTAAAACATCCACCCTATATAGTTCGCGATGTGCAAGCTGATAAATTTACGCATAATACTTTATATAAAAAAAAATTGCCGACACGCTTCAAAGAAAAGATTAGAAAAATTTTATTAAAAAACTAAGTGGTTTGAATTTAAATCCTGGCTAAGAATTAAAAACTTTATGGATAAAATACAGGGTGTCGAATACTAGAAAGAGTTGATATTCCAGCAAAAGTGGGTACTCAAGTGAAGGTTTTACAACTCAACAATTCGGATATTACTGGTGGATCTGGTCGTGCTGCTTATCGCTTACATCAGGGATTGCAGGATATTGGTGTAAATTCTAAAATGTTGGTGCAAAACCAGTCTAGTAATGATAGAACAGTAGTTTCCTCAAACAATAGGGTTTCAGAGGGTATTGCAAGAATGAGGATAACTTTTGATAATTTACCTGACAAACTTTATCCTCAGCGTCAGAAAAGTCCTCGATTTTCTTCTCAGTGGCTTCCAGATACAGTTGCTCCCAGAGCTGCACGGATTAATCCTGATATCATCAACCTGCATTGGCTTAATGAAGCATTCGTTCAGATTGAAACAGTTGCCAAGTTCAAGCGACCTCTTGTCTGGACACTTCATGATATGTGGGCGTTTACTGGGGGATGCCACTACAGTCCAGATTGTGACCGCTACACAGCTTCGTGTGGTGCCTGTCCTCAACTTGGCAGCAGTAGAGACTGGGATTTATCCCATTGGGTGTGGAAGCGCAAAGCCAGGAGCTGGAAAAACCTCAATCTGACTATTGTTTCTCCTAGTTCATGGTTAGCAAAATCTGCCAGTTCCAGTTCACTTTTCAGGGATTTGCGAGTTCAAATAATCCCTAATGGTCTTGACATTGAAATATACCGACCGATCAATCGTCTGGTAGCGAGAGAGTTGCTCAAGTTGCCTCAAGATAAGCAATTAATTCTTTTTGGTTCACTCAAGGCAACTAGTGATAAGAGGAAAGGACTCTACTTGTTACAACCAGCATTACAAGAGTTAAGCAAGTATGGGTGGAAAAATAGATTAGAGCTAGTTATTTTCGGTGCATCTCAGCCGGAAAACCCGCCTGACTTTGGTTTCAAGGCTAACTACTTGGGGACATTAAGCGACGATCTCTTACTAGCCCTTGTATATTCAGCAGCCGATGTCTTTATCCTCCCTTCTACTCAAGAAAACTTGGCAAATACCGTCATGGAAGCAATCGCGTGTGGAATTCCTTGCGTTGCTTTTGATATTGGTGGTATGCCAGATATGATTGAACATCAGAAAAATGGGTATTTAGCCCAACCTTATAAAATTGAAGACTTAGCTCAAGGAATTGCCTGGGTGATAGAGAACCAAGAACGTCATCAGAAACTATCATTCCGCGCTCGTGAGAAGGCAGAGCAAGAATTTACCTTAAACATCCAAGCGCATCGTTACTTGTCTCTTTATGAAATTTTAGTTGGAGGCGAACGCTAAAACTACTAAAGTTAAAATTTGGCTACTGAGTGTGATTAAGATTCTCGAAAACTGACAAAAGATAAATTTTAGCAACACTAGAACTATTGGAAATAACTATGAGGTGAAAATTGAAAATTTCAAAACTCTGGCATTTTGTAAAGAAGCTAGAACCTGTGATAATTGTTTTCTTCCTTCTATGCTTCTGGGATTTTTCCATACCACCGTTTCTCCCATTAACACGCGGAGCTATCAATGCAGGAAGCTACCTATTTCTACTTTTGTTAATACTTGGGCACTGGAAGAAATTTATATACGTTATCACAAGAGATATTCTTCTATTGCTCTTGATTGCAATCACCTTATCCTCAATTTTTTGGTCGGCGGCTCCGGAATATACTTCAGACGAAACTAAAGCTGTGCTACGTGCAACTCTATTCGGAGTTTACTTGGCTACACGCTACTCCCTGAGAGAGCAGAGGCACATATTCACCTGGTTGTTCAGCATATCCGCACTTCTAAGTGTACCTGCCAGCCTAGTTCTACCAGCCTACGGGATAAATTCTGAAGGTCAATGGAGAGGTATCTTTGTACACAAACAATATCTAGCTCGAATGATGACCATAGGGGCTGGGCTTTTTGTACTCACGGCTTTTTATGAGCGAAAGCACCGTTGGATTGCACTAAGTGGAGCTGGGCTAGCGGTTGCTCTAATTTTGCTGTCTCAGAGCAAATCAGCTTTAATACTTTTACTCTTCTCTCTATCTGTAGTGCCCTTGTCTAAGGTTATTAAACAAGACTATAAACTTCAAGTGTTTTTCTACATTGTTGTCTTACTGATAGCTAGTGTCGTGGCTATATTAATACTGAGTAACATAGAAACCATAGTAGTTGATACTTTGGGAAAGGACATGGACTTTAACGGGCGTGTACCGATATGGAACTTGTCCATCGAAGCAGGATTAAAACGACCTTGGCTAGGCTATGGTTATGCGGGATTCTGGACTTCAGATGAAGCATTATATATCCTACATAATACGTGGGCATCAGTTGCTGCAAAAGAAGAAGCTCGCTTTCACGCACACAACGGTTTTATAGACCTGTTTTTGGAATTAGGGGTTGTAGGAGTGTCAATTTTTATACTACATTTATTTGGAGTCTTTTTAAGACTATTCTTTCTTATACCTTTGATTCCAACAATAGAAAGTTTTTGGCTACTTATTAGCACGACACTTTTTGTACTTTATAATCTTAGTGAAGCTAAGACTTTTGTAGGGAATCATTCATTGTGGATTATGTATGTATCAATAGCTTTTTCCACAGCTTTGCAGCAAGACAGAACTAGGAAAAAGCAAGGTTCAAAACTTTTGAGAAATAAATACAATAATTATGTACTGGAATAAAATTCAACGAAATGCTTGGCTTAAAGATATTCTAAAGCCATCAAAATCCTCCTACTATATAGTTAGTTCTTATATCCATTATGCAAGCAGCACAAAAGTAGAGCAGTATAAATAGATATGAAGATATTGATTTGTGCTTACGCATGTATTCCTGGTCAAGGTAGAGAAGAAGGACGTGGTTGGAACTGCCCATGGCATCTTGCTGAGATAGGTCATGAAGTTTGGGTAATGACCACTGCCGAACTTATGGTCAAAATCGAACAGGTATTAGCATCTCATCCAAAACCAAAACTGCACTTTATCTCTGTCGATCATCCTGCTTGGATGAAGCGCTACGAGCCTCACATTAATAACAAATTTTGGGGTATCCTACGCTACCTCGCATGGCAGAGACAGGCGTATGATGCTGCACAGCAACTGGATAAAGAGCATGGATTCGATGTCGTCCACCATCTAACTATGGCTAGCTTACAGGGTGGCTCCTGGCTTTGGCGCCTCAACAAACCCTTTATCTTTGGTCCTGCTGGCGGTGGACAAGTAGCTCCGACCGCCTTCAAGGAGTACTTTCTCGCTAGTTGGAGTGCAGAAGCTATGCGTACTTTCGTTTATCAACGATTAATCTTCCTCATTCCTTCATTGCGTAAAACTTTTAGTCATACCGACTTGGTTTTGGTGACTAACCAGGACACTGCTAAGCTAGCTCAACGATTCGGAGCACGCCGTGTTGAGTTATTTTTAGACGGTGGCTTACCTGATGAATACTTTCCTCAAACTCCTCCGACTAGAACAGCCTCTCAGGAGCTACGACTACTTTGGGTTGGTAAGGTAATTCCAAGGAAAGCATTGCTTCTAACCCTTGAAGCACTTTCAAAAGTAAATTCTTTGATACCTTTTAAGCTAACTATCTTAGGTAGTGGTTCTCTAGACCATTACGTTCCTGGTTGGATCAAAGAGTTTAGCTTAGAAGGCAAAGTAGAGTGCCGTGGTCACGTTCCTTGGACAGAAGTCAAGAACGCATATTTGGAAAATGATGTTTTTATTTTCACAAGTTTACGCGACTCCTTTGGTGCTCAATTGCTAGAAGCCATGTCCCAAGCACTACCAGTAGTCACATTAGACCATCATGGCGCACAAGATTTCATTCCTAATGGTGCTGGTATTAAAGTTCCCGTGACAAATCCCGCTGAAACGATCAGCGCACTAGCTCAGGCAGTCGAATACATGTATGGAAATCCAAAGGAACGCCTAGAAATGGGCAGGATTGGATATGAGTTTGCCAAGACACAAACTTGGTCAAAAAAAGCGCTTAAAATATCTATGTATTATCAGGAAGTCTTGCCTGTATCCAAACAATATTAGGTACATTCACAGCAATAGTAATTTCAATAAATTCAAGATTATGGCTCTTCCGTGCCTGTTATGCTAAAATGCCTGATGCGATGCCCAAAAATCTTGATTAGCAAGATTTTTGGGCATTATTTTAGATTATTTAGGCGGCAGAGGCATAAATTCAGGAACAGCATAGTTTTTAGCGATTTAATCTGAGAGTTTGGCATACTAAGTGATGAAGAACCCAAATTATTAGGTAAGCATTCTTTTTTTGTTCTATATTTATCTGAAAATGAGAGGAAGTAGATGAAGGTATTAGTAACAGGTTCAAGTGGATTAATTGGCTCCGAAGCCGTCGAATACTATGACAGTGAAGGTCATCAGGTCATGGGTGTGGATAACAATATGCGGGCTGAGTTTTTTGGTAGTCAGGGCGATACTTCATGGAACCTTGGTCGATTAAAAGGCATTACTAAAAATTTTGAACACCACAGTATCGACATCCGCGATCGCCAAAGTATTTTTGAGTTGTTTGAGGCTAATCCCTTCGACTTAATTATCCACTGCGCCGCTCAACCCTCCCACGATAAAGCTTGTCAGATTCCGCTACTGGACTTTGAAGTGAATGCCTTAGGCACTGTAAATCTCCTGGAAGCAACTCGATTATTTTGTCCGGAAGCCGTTTTCATTCACATCAGTACCAACAAGGTTTATGGTGATGCTCCAAATGAAGTTCCACGCATTGAGTTAGAAAAGCGCTACGACTACGCTAATCCTGAGGACTATAACGGGATCTCTGAAGAGTGCAGGATTGACCGTTGTCTGCACTCTCTGTTTGGTGCATCTAAAACCGCTGGTGATGTTGTGGCACAAGAGTATGGTCGCTACTTCGGCATGAAGGTAGGAATCTTCCGAGGTGGTTGCCTAACTGGACCATCCCATTCGGGTGTTGAACTGCATGGTTTCCTTTCCTACCTAGTAAAAGTCGCTCTCACTGGCGGTACTTACAAAGTTTTTGGTTACAAAGGCAAGCAAGTGCGAGATAACATTCACAGCTATGATGTGATCCAAGCTTTTGAAGCGTTTCGTCGCAATCCAAGACCGGGTGAAGTGTACAACTTAGGTGGGGGTCGTGACAACAGCGTGTCTATATTGGAAGCCTTTGACTTAATCGAGAACCTCACAGGTCAGAAGGTAAATTGGGTCTACGTCGATCAGAACCGTATTGGCGATCATATCTGCTATATCTCAGATCTGCGTAAGCTTAAGGAGCATTTTCCAGAGTGGGGAATTACTCGTAGCCTTACTGACATTTTCCAGGAAATAATTAAAGCAGAAAAAGAGCGTTATGCCACTACAGGATGATTCTTCTAGAGATATCGCGTCTTTAGTGCTGAGCTAGGGATTTGGGGCAACTATACCTAGAGTTGCCTCTGCCAATTCCATCATCAATACCACCGTCTAACTCAGGAGAAGGTACGTTATGTTAGCGCCTCGTCAAGGTAAACAGTATGCCTCAGACAACGAGAGAGGTGGTAGCGATAAATTCATGGTGTTTGAACTCGATCATAGAGGACATCATCCAGGCTATGTTCAACATTTAGTTAAATATTGGTGCGAGCAGAAATTTTCCGGGCATTTAGATCTGCTCGTTTCACCAACATTCATGCAGCAACATACCAATATTGTAGATATCGCTTTAAATTCAACTCAGAAGAATATCGAATTTATTCCAATTAGTAGTAAAGAAGAAGCTGCACTTGTTGAAGGACCAAAATTAGCTGATTCATTTACAGGTCGTATCCAACGGGCGTTTCAGGAGTTGTATTTACTTCGTAAATATGCAATATCGCTAGGTACTACTCACTGCCTGATTATGTATCTCGATAGTATTCTATTACGGTTAGCTTTAGGAGCCAAGTTTCCTTGCCTATTTTCCAGTATTTACTTCAGACCGATATTTCATTATCGCGATTTTGCCAATTATGTACCTGCTGGAAAAGAAGGTGTTTGGCAATGGCGTGATAAATTTTGTTTACCCCGTCTCTTAAACAATCCACAGCTTCAAACTGTTTTCTGCCTTGATCCTTTTGCTGTAGAACAGCTTGATAAATTTCAGAGCAAGGCACAAATGGTCTACTTGCCAGATCCAGTGCAAATATACAATGACTCAGAGACTCAACTAGAAAAAATAAAAAATAGTTTAGGTATTGAGCCTGACAGACAAGTATTTCTCTTTTTTGGGGTACTGACTGAACGGAAAGGTATTCATCAGCTCCTAGATGCTATTAATCTTTTACAACCTAATCTTGCTCAAAAACTTTGCCTTTTATTGATAGGA
Organism: Symplocastrum torsivum; assembly: GCF_059505465.1. NCBI lineage: Bacteria > Bacillati > Cyanobacteriota > Cyanophyceae > Oscillatoriales > Microcoleaceae > Symplocastrum > Symplocastrum torsivum. Next base: position 43,618 of record NZ_JCACKQ010000051.1, read on the forward strand.
CCGTTTGAGCTTAACGCCCAAGAACAAATAAAGAGGCGTATTGCAGAGATTTCCCAATCCTTACCGATTCAAATTATTGGTCGTCATGAATTTGTCACCGATCAAGCAATACAGCCCTACTTCCAAATAGCAGATGTTATACTTGCTCCCTACCAGCGTCATATTGGAATGAGTGCTATCTTGGTGCGTGCTGCTGCCGCACAAAAGCCAGTTTTATCTTCAGATTTTGGACTGATGGGAGAAGTAACTCGTCGATATGGACTGGGTCTAACAGTAGATTCGAGCGTACCTAGTGAAATTACCAAAGGTTTACAGAGTTTCCTCCTTGAACCTCCACGCAAGTTGTACGATCAAGAAAAGATGAAACGATTTGCAGAGCAAAATCAAGCGAAAAAATTTGCAAGTGTAATTTTCCAGAACCTACAACCTAGCTATTTTTCAGGAAATCCTTATACTAATACTCTTAATTAATTAAAACTATGAAAATCTTATTTTTGACAACGATTCTTCTTAGTAAAAAACGCAACGGCAGTGAAGTTGCAACCCAATGTTTTATTGATGCTTTTAGAGCGAATGGACATCAAGTTTCAGTTGTCGGATACCTTCGCAAGGGTGATTCTATAGAACATACCGATCCAGATATCGTCGTGGTTTCTGAACGCTATACTGAGACGAAAACTGCAAAGCTTTATACACTTTATTGGATTTTATGGAGCTTCCTTAAGCAGCTTCCTTATTCATCGGTGAAATATTGTTCAAACAACTATATAAGAACTGTAAAAAACCTTCTATTAAGTCAAAGCTATGATATTGCAGTCATAGATCATCCTCAGTTATTTTGGCTTGAAAATCTTATTGAAAGTATAGATAAAAAAATAACTATTTCTCATAATCTTGAACATGAGCTTTATCAAGAAACAGCTAGGAAGACAAATAGCTTTCTATTAAAGTCAATTTACAGACGAGAAGCGCTCTTGATAAAATCTCAGGAAGATAGGTTAGTCACTAGAGTTAATCAAGTTTGGACGGTTACGGAAAATGATGCTAAGTATTGCTCTAGCCTTGCAGGTGCAGCTAGAGCAATAGCATTTACTCTGCCTCCTGCTTCGGAAAAGTTACTAAATAAGCCTCTAAGAAAAAACTTTGATATTGGTATTCTAGGCAGCTGGACATGGAGAGCGAATGAAGAAGCACTAAAATGGTTTCTCGAATCCATTTATCCTAAAATACCAAATAGTCTGTCAATCCATATTGCTGGGAAGGGGGCTGATTGGTTAACTGGAAAATACCAAAATGTTCATTATCGAGGTATTGTGCCTGATGCACAGGAATTCATGGCTCAAGCAAAAGTTGTAGCTATTCCTACCCTTAGCGGTGGTGGTATACAGATCAAGACGCTAGATGCGATCGCCTCAGGGTCGTTAATTGTGGCAACTCCTGTGGCTGTGCGTGGAATTTTCGATCCCCCACAAACAGTGCAAGTAGCTGAACACCCAGAGGATTTCGCTAAACTTCTAGTCTCAGCAATTGCTTCTCCAGATGTACCGCAAGCCTTTAAAGAGGCACGGGACTGGTATCAGGCTCGGCGAGATAAATTTATTTGTGATGTAGCTCGTGCAATTCACGAGTTGTGAGTTATTAAAGACGCACTACAACATAGAAACATTAAGGTGCCAATAATGGCAAAGGGTAAGCTAATACACGGCTGATGTCATTCTCAGGATGTTATTAAATCCTCAATATCTAGCACTCGTCTAAATGCATAAATCAGGAAGAAGGGTGTTTTGTTGAGTTATTGAGAAACTGCTGCTTGTGGCAGGGTTATATTAGTGTAACCCCAAGTTGATTTGAGGGCTAATGTAGTGGATAGGATTAAATTACTATATTTATTACTTAAGTGGCGGCAATGAAAAACTTTGATGATGTAATTCTCTTACAAACGCGGTTTCATAAAGTAACAGTAACTGAACTAATAGAATATGTAGTAGAAGCAGCAAAATGTGAAAAGAAGACAGTTGTGGGCAATGTGAATGTCCGGGCTATGAACTTTGCTTCTGAGTTTTCTTGGTACCGAGATTTCTTAAACAACGCTGATCTAGTATTTTGTGATGGATTCGGCGTTTTATTGGGTGCAAAGTTACAAGGATACCCTCTACAATCCGTACATCGGATGACATGCCCTGATTACATAGAGGACTTAGCACTAGCCTGTGAAAAGCAAGATGTCTCTATATTTCTGCTTGCAGGAAAACCCGGAGTAGTAGACCAAGCAATTGCCAAGTTAATAGCGATCGCGCCTAATTTAAGAATACAAGGACATCATGGACATTTTGATAAATCTGGGGAGGAAAACAATTCTGTTATTGAAAAAATTAATGAATTCAACCCAGGAGTTTTGTATGTAGGATTTGGCATGCCACTACAAGAACGTTGGATTTTGGACAATATAGATCGAATAGGAGCTCACGTATTTTTACCTCTAGGTGCGTGTCTTGATTTCTATACAGGTAATGTATATCGAGGACCGCGTTGGATGACTAACCGGGGACTAGAATGGATAACCCGGTTTTTTACAGAACCACAACGCTTATGGGAGCGCTATATTATCGGAAATCCATTATTCTTCTATCGTCTTCTCAGACAGCAGATTAAACAAGGGGAAAGAACTAAGGTTTAATCCACAATCGGTTAAATAAAACTTTCTCTGTAAGGGGACTTCCTCAAACTTAAAACAGAAATAGTAGAAATTTCCACGGCTCTACCTAATTGTAAATGGTAATAGAAGCTGAAAAAGAACCATTTAAAGGATCTGTTATTGCGTACAATTAATTCTCTTGTAATTCTCTCACTCACACGTCACCTGAATAGTGTCACTATGAGGAATCAATTTAATATACTGCTGTTGACTGCAACTATCACGCCTCCTAGTGGAGTTCCCACCCTCGTACGAACCGAGCCGCAAGTTCGCTTTCAAGATTATAAGAAAGCGCTCAGGTTTTAAGATAGCATCAACTGTCGCTTTCAGCATACTTTTAAAAAAAAATGAGGCTCTTCAGTACTTAGTATGCAAAATCAGCCAAAAAGCCTTACGGGGCAAGGCTCATAGCCTAAAAAAATATTTACTTCCTGAAAATCCTTGCCCCGTAAGGCTTAGAGATTTTCCATATTGGATTTTTGCATAACAGGTACTGAAGAGCCAAAAATGAAAATCATAAGACGTAAAAAATATAAATTTATTTTAGTTATCTGTTTTTTTGCATTAGTTTTTGGTCTGCAATTTGTTCATTATAGAAGTTGGGGTGAGCCATTCCATTCTCTAAATTGGACTGATAAAACGTTTAACTCTAAGGGAATTACGGGTGCCCAAATTAACGAAAGCAAAATTCAGCAAGTCATCCATGTTGATATTAATAATCCTTCCGCATCCGATAAAAATCCAGGCTTAAACGAAAAGCCGTTAAAAACTTTTGGCGCTGCGCTTGAAGAGGCAAAGCAGTATTTAAAAAAAGGCAAGGGAATTAAAATTCTAGTCCACCCTGGTGTATATCGAGAAGGAGAATTTGTCATTAATGGTAAAGCCCTTGGCTCAAAAGCTAAAGATGCCCTGCTGGTTATTGAAGGTGCAGAAAAAGGAAAGGTAATCTTAAGCGGTTCTGACCTTTGGAAACCCGATACATGGAAGCCTGTTAAAGACAAAACAGGTAAGGTTCTTTACTACGAACATAACTGGCTCTATGACTTCGGCAATCGCGGCGGGGCTTGGGGCAAATATGGTCCTAAACAGGTCATCGCCCACCGGAGTGAGATGGTTTTTCTTAACGAACAGCCTCTAAAGCAAATCTTGCTGGAGAAGTACAACTATACCTGGCCGGATAGCTGGGGAGGGAGGGGCAATCATGAATACATGGGCTTAGATGAGCCGAAATATGTCTTGAAACCTGGCAGCTTCGGAGTAGTCGAGTTAGACGAGAACGGCAACAAAATCTATATCCGTCCTAAGGATGGTCTTGACTTTGCCAAAGCGACGGTGGAAGTGGCTAACAAGAGATTTCTACTACGATTCTTTCATATGGAAAATGTGGTACTCCGAAATCTAACCTTTCAGCACAGCAATGGAGAGATCGAAGTTGATGCAGCAGTTATGTTCGGTCCCTGGTATGGTAAAAATGAGTTCCGAGGTAACAATATTCTCATTGAAGACTGTAATTTTCTCTGGAACAACGCTAGAGGTCTGAGTTTACTAAATACAAAAAACGTTACCCTTTACCGAAATACTGCGAACTACAACGGTTTTATGGGAATAGGAGTTCATCTACTCATAAACACAATCTGGGAAAACAACGAAACTAGCTTTAACAATTGGCGTGGCTACATGGGGGATTTCGTGAGCTGGGCAATTGGAGGAGCCAAAATCCACCACACCCGGAACGGGATATTTCGAGGTCACCAGTCTATTGGCAATATGACAAGGGGATTATGGTTTGACATTGCCAATAGAAATATTCTCATTGAAAATCTCACAGCAATCCATAATATTTGCGGTTTATTTTTGGAGATTTCACCAGGTCCATTCTTGGTACGTAAAGCCCTGGTGGCTGACGACAACAAGGTGAATTTTTTAATTTCCAATGCAACGAACATCATTTTTGAAAACTCGATCATCCATGGAGTCAATGGAAGCAATCCGGTCGAGTTTACCTCGGCTAAGTCACGCACTTTCACTGACGAAATTGGCGAGATACTAGGCGATAATGACGGTGCGAAAACTCCCATCTTCCTGGGAGCGACACGGTTTGAAAATAATATCATCATTGCGGGTGCCTCGAACCAAGCCTTGATTGTCCAAGATACCGGAGACCCACGAGTCTACCGCGAGTTTCTTGAACGAGGATATGCTGGCTCGGATAACGTTTACTGGGCTCCTGAGAAAAAAGTCTTTGGCTTAGGCTTTAAGAGAAATAGGATGACCGATATCCAAGGTTGGGCTAATGTTACGGAAGAAGCTAATTATCAATGGATAGATCCTCAGTTTGTAGATCCGGACAATTACGATTTCCGTCTTCAGGAAAGTAGTCCTTTGAAAGATCGAGAGGACAGTTTGCAAGGACGAAAGCTTAGCTCTGCTAAGGTTCAGGAACTGAGGAATTACTTGGATTTTGTTGGTTATGAGCGTAAAAAAACAAGCGAGGTAGTGAATGAATAATCTCAGATATTCCCTATAGAACCCATTTGAGATCTTAAGAAGAGGCTGAAAGCCTTTTAATCATTAGC
>NZ_JCACKQ010000052.1:0-48585 GCF_059505465.1 Symplocastrum torsivum
AAGTTGGGTGAGTCATCCTCGACTTGTTCGCTCTCAGGAGGCTCGGCTTGTGATATAGCGTTTCTCTATTTGCTGAGGTACAAAGTAGTTGGCTTTGAGGCAGAAGGCAGAGGGAAAAGGGCAGAAGTTGAGTGTACTCCACTCATTTGAGAACCGCTATAACGCTCTTTTGTCACCCCGGGAAAATAAAAATAACAGCCGATGGAGGAAAGCTTTGTCCACGCAGTATTTGAGCGATCGCAAACTGATAGAAACCCAATTCATAAGCTCAAATGTAAAACTCCCTCGCTGTAAGGGTTTCAGATTTCGCTCTGACGAGAGTGACAAAAGAGCGATAATTCGCGCAACTGCCCATTAATGAGCAACCAAGGGCGAATAGAACCATTAAGGGCTGCGTGACCATTGAGTCCAGCCTGTGTATTGGCACTGAATTGACCCTGTGGAGCGTCTCCTGAGTGCGAGCGCTGTTTTTGGAGTCTTTTCAGAACTTCTAGAACAGTTTTTTTACAATTATATTTTCTCAAATTTAACAAAATAAAAAGACCAATTCAGTTATGAAGTTCATGATATTGACTACCTTTTATCCTTAGTTCAATCTGAACGACATAAGCACAGTTATTACCAAGTTAACTAAGGCAATCAGTCATGTGTATTGATTAGCTTCTAGTGAGATACCACTAATAGTTGTGTCTCCTTTGGGAAGAACTGACGAGTGCTTTGATGCTAGCCAACTTAAAATTTCAAGGAGAATTATCATGCTGCTTAAATCTCGTATTTCCGCTATTGTAGTTGGGCTAACTTTACTCTCAGGTTCAGTTGTCTTTCCTGCCCTCGCCCAGGAAGTCACATCACCAAAAACCGTCGCAGGGGAACTTGCACCCGGACCCGCCCCAGTAGAAAATATACCAAAACCAGTGGAGAACTCGCCTAAACCCGCCCCAATGCAACCTGGCCGAGAACTCAATTCACCAGGGCCGGGATGCAGTGGCGGCGAACCAGCGGTCGGACCCGCAGCAACGGTTAGTCGTAGGCAGATCACTGGCACCTCGCGGGTCGTCGAACTCCGCTATAATGCCACGCGGCGTACAGCGTGGGGGAGGATCACCGGAGGCGCTGTTGGTGACACCGTTTGGGTTAACCGTCGTTATAGCAATGGCGGCTTATCTGGTCCATGCGGGACAACTCAGATTAACACGGGACAAAGCACGTTCACGCCAATGTTCAATGACCGCAATCCCATCCAGATGCAAGCTTGCGCCAGAACGGTAGGTTTCCCCTTGGGCACCTGCACAGGGTGGTACTAAACTTGATTTGACTTTGTTTGACCCAACTCGATTGGGCTACTCGTTAACAACTTCAAGGTTCGGTTCTACCTGCAAAAAGAATTTCCAACACTACTGTTCCAGTAGTGTGAGCAACAATCATCAACTAGCTTCAAACAATTTAGATAGAGTACTCATTTGTACTACTCATTTTTGAGTTGTTTCAGGCGATCGCGCAGAGCGCACACTACGCGATCGCACTGCCTTCCTATGCAAGGTGCGATCACTACTTAGATCTAGAAAGGTTTGACTTCATTTGACCCAACTTGATTGCACTGCTAATCAACAGTTCCCTGTTCGATTCTATCTGTAAAGCGAATTCCAGAAAAGCATATTGTCTCGACTATTATTGCCATGCATCAATACTTTTGTTTAATAGCTGCCCTCACAGCTACCTCGCTTCTGTTCGTAGCTGAAACTGCTTTTAGTCATCCGCTGACTGTAGGTGATAGATATCCAGTTGTTTCAAGCTCAGACACTGATAAGCCCATTTGTTATATGCAAACAGAAGATGGCAGAACTCTGAATCTCAGTAGCTTGTGTGAAAAAAAAACTAGCGCTCGATCCCAAGCTCAGTCCCAAATAATTATCAGTAACGTAAGATACAACGGCAAACAAATGATTGGTAATGTTGTCAATAATACAAACAAAACAGTTTACCAACCTATGGTTAACTATGAACTTCTTGACGAGAATGGCAGCGTGACTGAGAGGGGTTCCGTTCCCACAAATGAAGAGACGCTTAGCCCTGGTCAAACTGCTACATTCCAAACTTCTATGCCCGGTGGTCGCAACGTGAGGACGACATCCGTTGAATGGAACGAGTCAGAGTAAGTGAGGTTCTGATGGCTCGTGAGCGATGCGAAGAGAGCGCCGCTTTGCTAACGCATTACGGCACGAACCATATAATTCAATCCCTGCTGTTTATTTTTGTTGGAAAAAACAATGCAATCTTGCGTTACTATTGCCTCCGCTTGGGCTAAGCTAAGAAACCGTGAAATTACCTGTGACGAAGCCCTGAAGCTTTTGGTAGATGAGCAAGGAATTGTTAACTTTGAAATGCTTGATTCGGAAGTCAGCTCCCGCTTTTTTCGGGACGTTCCCAATCGCAGTGCTTTACCTCCCGTAATTCCCCTGCTGCTTTGGCGCAACTGTTACTACCTGGGCAGTCCAGTCGCTCTTACAGAAGAGGACATTAAAAAACTAAGCGATGCCATAGGCAAGGGCTTCGCCCTAGGCACCCTTGCCGACATCAAAATCATTCCCATTGCCGATAAAAGCTATCGCACTTGGTTTCTCACCCAAACTTTCAATGCTAACTCCATCAGCTCCGAACAAATAGTCAATCCTCTCACGGGCGAGGCAGAGCAAGAAGACATCAGTGAAGTTACACAACTTTATCTCTCCAAAGCTGCTGACCAAATTAGCCGGATTAAAACCATTATTTCCAGTGCGCTACGCAACCGCGCCAGCGATATTCACCTAGAACCGATGTCAGATGGCTTAAGAGTTCGCTATCGCATTGACGGCATTCTGCGCGATATTACCACTCTGCAAGCTGATGTCAGCCGCAGGGCGATTGTTGCCCTCAAAGTCATGTGCAACATGGACATTGCCGAAAGCCGTCGTCCTCAAGATGGGCGGATTGGAGAAAACTACACCTCTGGCGAGGAAACCCAACTAGGACTGGACATGCGGGTGAGTACCCTCCCCTGCGTGGGTGGAGAGAAAGTCGTGATTCGCTTACTCCCCCGACGAAACCCCTTTTCTGGTCTAGAAGATTTAGGATTCTCCAAAAAAAATCTGGAGCTGTACAGAAGCTGGTTGCAGCAGCCTCAGGGGATAATTATTCTCACAGGTCCAACTGGTTCGGGGAAAACCAGTACGCTCTACAACTCTCTACAAGCTGTAGCTACTGAAAATGTGAATGTGGTGACGGTAGAAGACCCGGTGGAATATGTGTTGCCCCGCATTACCCAAACCCAAGTACATGAGGCGGCAGGGATGACTTTAGCCGCAGGACTTAGAGCGATTTTACGACAAGACCCGGACATCATCATGGTCGGGGAAATTCGGGACAGCGAAACAGCAGAAACAGCGATTCGGGCGGCGTTGACGGGTCACTTGGTGCTGACGACCTTGCATACTAACGATGCTGTCAGTGCGATTCCCCGCCTCAAAGATATTGGTCCAGATCCGGGTTTAGTCAGTGATGCTCTATTGGGGATTGTCGCTCAGCGTTTAGTCCGCAGAGTTTGCCCCCACTGCGCCCAACCTCATACACCCATTGAAGCTGATTTGAGGAAGCTGGGCTTATCGATACAAGAAGCGAACCCGCAAGCATGGCGTCGTGGCAAGGGTTGCTCTAAGTGCTTCAATTCCGGCTACTTAGGGCGGGAAGCGATTGTGGAACTACTGAACGTCGATGACACAGTGCGACAGCTAATTTACGAGGGAACAATGACCCAGTTGCACCGCTACCTGGGTGAAATCAATTTTGACTCGTTTCGGATGGCGGCGATTAAGAAGGTGACCATAGGGGTAACTACCCTAACAGAAGTGCTGCGAGTACTGCCCCACAGTGCCTTGTCCCGTAAGTCCTGAGTATCTAACGGGACTTAGGTGATTTCTGAAAAACAAATTACCAGACTAGCTAAGATACTCCTATATTGCCCAAATGGGACATCCTCATTGTCTCACCTGACTGGTAACTTCTTTAGTGGAAATCGCCTTAAACGAAAATCAAGAAACAATATCCCTCGATTGGTTCTCCCACAAGATTTTCCATTGCCTTGATATCCCTTATTAGCTTGCTGATTTTAATTAGTCTGCTTTGGGAGCAAAGTTAAACTCAAGCCCTATTTCTGAAAACCTCCTCACAGAAAAAGTGGCATCCAGTTGGCAGACTTGACAGACAAGTGCGCGATCGCACTCATCCAGTAAGAGGCACTGTCGGATAACTACTTTTTGTGAACAAAATATACTTGTATCCCCTTACCCCACTTATCTGGGGTATTTTTTTTGTATCAATATGACATAAAGAATATTGTGTCTCAATCGGTAATAAGTCATCAATCCAACTTATCAATCACTCATCCGTTCAGGATGTCAAATACCGATAATCTCACATTATGTGAGGTAGAAAATAAGCTGTAATGACGGTATAGCGTTGATGGGGGTAATTCCTAAAATTTATGGAACTTAGAAAGCCAAAAATCGGCTCTTATTGAGAGTAACCCCCCGATTCTTGCGAGTCATCAATAAGCTGGTCTAAATTGCTGCTGACAGAAAAGTACGCTTTTATACGACATGTTGCCGCTCTTCCCTTTGCCGAATAATTGTCTAACAAGTGCGTTGCCACGTTTGGGCTACTGCGTTGTGAAAGGAGCATGATTTTCTTACCGAAGTAGTTGGTAGTGGTTGCGATCGCATTAAACCTGACGGGTCTTGTGCCGTGTTTTCGTTAATGTCGGTTTTTGAAGACTGTTTCACTTCCCCTTGAGCCTTTGCTTAATCCCCTCTGACTGAACTCTCCAAAAACGCGCTCGTCTAGAGCCTGATTCCAACCGTTCTTATTTTCGTGATACTTACACCACTACAAAAGTGATGGGTGATCGCCTAGCAGCGATGCATTATCATCCCGACTACTAGGGAGTGTTTGTTTTAGATTGGATGTTGTCATTGCGATCATAAATCAACGTTTGAAAGTTATCAGTTCTCAAGATACTGACTGGAAAAGAAGCCATGAAATTAGAGACACTCAACGAAGCCTTGGAGCAATTCACCCTAACCACAGTCAGTCAGGATAAGCCTCTACTTGTTAGTCGTCTCCGGACATTCTTGAGACGCTATATTCTGCCTAGCTATGGTTTCACAAAAACCGAATTACTCAACCATTTGGATGAGTATCTAGCTCTTGTTCCAATTCAACAGTTTTTCAAAGATGCCACACAAATTCTTTACACCCTAAAACCATTAGCCAATCCGCCTTCTTCCGACCAAACAATCCAGAAAGAAAAACTTAAAAATTACTGTTTAGCGTTAGAAGAATTTTTGAGCTGGACGCACTTCCAAACTCATCTTTGGGCTACGAGCTGCCACCAGATCTTACCCGAACCGCTGCCCGAAAAAGAACTCCACAATCTCAAGCCACCTACCCCCCAAAAAAAACTTACTCCCTCCCTGTTACATCAGCCCAAGAAACTGCGCGAGTTCTGGCTCAACCATCGGGTACAGATACGCACTGCTTTTGCAACTAGCTACAACCCTGTCTATGCCCATCGCAGCAACATCCTTTGTACTTTAGGCTGGCTACGTCATGAACATGGACAAAAAAAGTTACTGCTAGCCATCAAGCAAGAATCCTCTTTAGAAACATTGCAAGCCTTCATCATTGATGAAATAGGAGACCCCTGCGATTTTGAAGGAACCATCATTGAAATCTTCGATCTGAATGACTGCCCAAAACAAGTTACCCTCAGAGAAGCTTTGGCAATCGCTGCCTCTCAGAAATTCGCCTCAGATACTGCCTTTGGCTTCCAGGAACTCCACCTCTATTGGAGTCTCACTTTACTACCCGACACTCCTCAAACTCTGGCTTTTTGGAAACTAGCAGAAGCGCTCCGGAGCATCGCTACCTTTGATTTCGCTCCTGCCAATAACCAGCAACGCTACTGGATGCGATGCATCCAGAACAGCTGGCAGGTCAAGTCAATCGTGCTACCTAATAAAATTTTCAACTTAATTCCTGACCCTACTCAGGCAGGTCATTCTCTGAGCCACGTACTTCCTCAAGCTGCCCTAGAAGACCTGCATATAGCAACCGACATTGAAAAGGCTATCTATCAACTCCTTTTCCAAGGAGAACAAAAGATTCGAGAGTGGGCCCAAAAGGAAGGAATTGACTATCCCTTTGAAACAGCTCAAGAGCTATTTATTCATAATCGGAGAGAAGAGTTTCGAGATAACTTCCAAAAAACATTACTCAATTCTCATCCCCTCTGGACAAACAAGGCAAAACAAAAAGCACGCTACCGCCACTTTCTGAAATTCCTTAGGAATAATTTTTACGACGAGCCTACAGTCGAGGAACAATATTTTCAAGACCTGAGGAGTATGGGTTGGCAAGGGTACTGGATTTTGGCTCTGTGGAACCACAAGAACAGCGATGAATCTTTCGGTCAGCTCTGGAGAGCTTATTGGAAAGCTCTCACAGCAGGCATAAAACTCTTCGACTCCTGCTTCTACTGGCGAGACGGGATTCCTTACAGAAGCAAACAAACCAGCCAAATGGTATCGGTCGAGGTTGGGTTAGACAGCGACAGGTATTTCTACTGGTACTATTCTTCTTAACATTTCTCAAAAAATTCAAAAAGTTTTTCATTGGCTTTGTGACTCTGGTATTTAGATATTAGAGTCACAAAAACATGATTAACGGCAGATGAAGCCATTTCATCTACTTTTATCAGGTAGCTTATTTGGCTTTTATTTATTACTAAAAGCTTTTTTTGTGCAAGCGTAACTTGACTTACACGCGCACAATTTTCTAGTATCATGACATTAGATTTAGGAGGTTTTTATGGGTAAGATATGTGGATATGCGCGAGTTTCAACTCACGAGCAAGCCTTTGACCACAATGCTTTCAAGCAACAAATCCATCGCATTGAGCAGTTTGGCGTAGATAAGATCTACCAAGATATTGAATCAGGAGCTAATCCAGATAGACCCGGTTTTAACGACCTTTTATCTTCAGTTGCTCAGGGAGAGGTAGACGTAATTGTTGCAACCCGCTGGGACAGGTTAACTAGAGAACCTCTAGTCTATTACAAAATTAAAGAACTCTTAAGAAGCTCTAATATCAAACTGACACTACTTGACCAAGGAGAAGTAGATCTCAACAGCGCTTCTGGAGAATTAAGTGCAGATTTGCAGGCAACAATTGCTCAGCATGAGCGGCGTATGCTCAGGGAGAGAATCCAACGCGGTTTTGAATACCGTCGGGGCAACAAAGTTGCTTGGACACGAGCACCTTGGGGCTATGTTATCGAAGATGATAAATATGTTCTAGATACTGAACCTGTTATCTGTCTTCTACAGGATAGACCGCAAGATTATCTAGCTCTCTACAATGAACCTAACACCTCAACCAAACTTATTGGTATTAGTAAATCTCAAATTGCTAGAGAGTCAGTGGAGGTTTTTCTTCAACTAAGAAGGACTCGACCCGTTCTGACACACCTTTATCTAAAATATGGGGTTGAGCGAAAGAAGAAGGGAGTTGCCAAGTCAGGTGATAGTGAAGCTCAAGAAATCTTTAAGAAGTCTAACAAGGAGACTAATCTAGTTCTCAGTAAACAAGTGCTTTTCTGGGCATCCGGAGCGAACTTTAAAGTCTGGCTAGAAAATCCGGTTTTGCGAGGTCATACCGCTTACAAGAAATTTCAAAGGAAAGGCGGCAAGAAAGACCCAAATTCCTGGGAAGTTCACTATGATACCCACCCAGATTCTCGATTGATTACTGATGAAGAATTTCAGGAAATTCAAGCGATTCTCAAGTCAAATAGCCGGATGATAGGCACTCCTGGATTAGCTTTCTATCTTACAGGACTTGTTGTTTGCGACGAATGTGGTCATAAGTGTGTACTGAAGCATAGCGCCGATTATCGATATTACGGTTGTCGAAATTCGACGATTGGCTGTAGCAATCGTAAGTGTATCCGAACGGAAAAACTTGATGAGGCGATTATTCATCAGTTGTTTCATCTAGCGCATGAGCTGTCAACGAGAACTAATGAGTGTAAAGAAGATTTACTAGAAGCCTCAAAACTTACACTCCTCAAACAGCAATTAGAAGGTCTCGACAAACTCCTAGAAATTAGCCCCACACCTCATCTCAAACAGGCTAAATACGGCTTAATCAAGGAGATTGAGGGGCAAAGTCTTCAGGTAGAGCAGAAAAAGTTTGTTCAAGAGACGGCTCAACAGATGATTAGTCGTCCTGAAGCCAAAAAGAAAAGCTTTTGGTACACGCTCAATCTGAAGGAGCGAGAAATTATCTATGACAAGTTTGTCAGCAAAGTCTCAATTTTGAACGGAGAAGTTGTTTCGGTTGATTTAACGATCTAACACTGAACTCGCTTGTTAAATTCTAGTGACAGAGGATTTCTATGTTTTCACAACTGACAATCAATACTTTTGAGCAAGCCACACAACGGTTTACTGCGGCTGAAGCGGAAGCTTTGAAAGATTGGCACCCATTTTGTAATTGCCTGAATCCTGGAGGTGAGCTTGAGTGCGAGAATTGCCTTTACTTCCATGTGCTGGTGCAACTCATCAAAGAAAAGCTGCATCCGATTCCTGCTGAAGTCTTCCCGGTAATACTACCACCAGAGATCAAGCCACCTTATTCAGATGAAGTGAAGCAGCAGTGTGTAAAGCTGCATACTCAAGGTTACTCGCTTGAGAGGATTCAGTCGCTAACGGGTGTGACGAACTGCCGTCGCCTAAGGGAGTGGATTCGTCAAGCCAATCACTTAGACAGGTTAGTAGAGCCTACACCCGAACTGAGGCAGCGCTGTCTGAATCTACATACTGATGGCATGAGTGCCAGTCAGATTGAGGATTTGACCGGAGTTCCCACGAAGATAGTCAATGATTGGCTCAAAGCGGCAGGTCTATTCAAACCACGTCTATTCTATTCAACTGCTCAAAAGGAGCAAGCTCTTGCACTGTATCGAGATGGTCGAGATGTTGGAGAAATTGAGAGGCTCACAGGAGTTTCAGCTCAATCACTCGGCTCAATGGCGAACCGAGCTAATTTAACCCGACCTAAGAGAGTGAAAATGGGTCGGCCTCGGATACACCCACCAGAAACTAGGCAAGCTTGTCAGAATCTGCTGCGTGAGGGCAAGAGTGCAGTGCAGATTGAAGAATTACTTGGCGTGAGTGCTAGTACAATTCGCAACTGGAAAAAGCAGTGGGTGCAGGCAGAACAAGTGCTTTCTCCTGACAATCAACCCAATAACCCCGATGAGGGTTGTGAGTTCATTTGAGTTTTTCATACAGAGGCTGGATCAGTGGAATTACTGGTTGTGACGCGAAGCCGACGGGCGATCGCGTTTAGCCCATCTGGCAACTGAGCCAAATCTACCTGTTCAATTACCTGCTTTAAATCCGGCAGACGCTCTGAGCAAGCCCCACCCAAAATTTCTGAGAAATAGTCTTTCCGCACTTCGTAGGGGAGGCACGCGATTAACTTATCCTCAATCTCTACAGTGATTGAACTCCGACCTTTACGGAACTTACTAATTGTCGCCTCCGCAACACCAGACTCCTGAGATAGCCACTTGCCGCTTATCCCATGCTGCCTCAGTACCTGGTCAAAGATTTTGTTCCTCATCCTTCGATAATACGCTACTCAGAATTAGCGCATACGCCAATTATCAACTAAAGTTGAAGGATAGCTTAATTCCCCAGAGCCTAGCTAAGGGCAATTCACAGATGATGGAGCATCTATGACACCTACAAGTTTACATCAGACCACAAGCAAGGCTGAATCCTTGCTGTAAGGAACAACCACGCGGGAATTACTTCGCCGCCGCTATGCCTGATAGAGAGCGAAACCTACCCAGGACAAACTGGAAATCATCTAAACGCTTGCCAATGGCTCTCTAGCACGGCTGAGAGCTAAAAAATTAGCTCCGATCTCAGAACAAGTGAGGTACGGGGCATCTAATCATTCAACCTATTTCTATTATGACAGGAACTCGAAAGAAGCCATCTAATGCACTGCATCTACGGGTGACAAAAGAGCAGTGGCTCAAGGATTTCAAAACACTCACACGCGCTCAGTTAGGAGTTCTTTATTACATCGCAACGTCTGACCCATTTGGCGATCGTGGTGTTGAGGTAACAGTTACGGAGATGGCCTCTGATCTAGGACTCGACAAGAGCAGTGTCAGCCGCGCCCTCAAGCAATTAGACCAGATGAGATACATCGATTCAGAGCTGATTAAAGCCAAGGTTAAAGTGTTGCACCCACGCAACAGTGTTGCACCCACGCAACAAACGATGCACCAGCGCAACCTGCAATGCGTAGACGCAACAAACGATGCACCCACGCAACAAGCGATGCACTCACACAACAATCAATCGCCAGACTCCTCACCGGACAAAGGGTCTGAGTCACCTAAAACTAATAAAACTAATAAAACCCATTTAAACTCTCTCTCGCTATTTGAGAGAGAGAATTTTTTGAAGTTTGGCTTAAAGAAGGCAGCAGAGCTGCCAAAGAAGCCGACACTTCCTGAGAGGTGGGTGTGGACGCACTTCGACGAGTTGTATCCACAGTTTCGTGCCAACGTCGGGGAAGCGATCGCTCCCAGCCAAGATTGGGAAAATCACCCGCGCCGGGACGAGTGGCTTGAGGAGATGCGAACCCAAGGCGCTGGGGCTTTTGTTGGGTTAGCTCCTGGAGAAGAGCGTTCCGAAAGGACTAAGTTTCGTGAATGGGCGCAAGCCAACAACCGCATTTGGGGGAATGAGTCGTGAAGAAGCTGCCCCGTGAGATTTTGCGGCAAGAAGACAAACCGGGTTACGAAAAGGAGGTATGGCAACCCAGTTGGAAATGCTACTGTTGTCACGATTTGGGAATTGTCAGACCGCATTTAGTAGCAATGCTGATTGATGGTTATGACTACCGACATGACAAACTTCCTCGCTGTCAAAATCAGGGCTGCTCTGCTGGTAGTAGCTATGACAGTAGTGAGCTTTCCAACTGCATTGATTACAGACTCTCACCAGCAATTTGCCAGGAACTAGACATGATTGAGAGGGAGGACTGGCGACAGACTCAAGCCGAGTGGCACAGCACCCGCAAACACCGACAAGTTGATTTTTCCAGTGTGGTTCAAAATCTGCGACCCACCAACCGCACAAGCGGTGAACAGATGGAAGCAATGCGGCGCTCAGAAGAGGTGATGGCTCGAATTGACAAAGGGTTAAATGACACAGAGCGTAAAGAAATGCTGTTGAGAACTGGGGAGATTAACAGTCTCTAAGCATCAATTCTTTCACGTTTAAGCTACTGAGCGCTGTTCCTTCTACGAATTGTCTGGCTGATTGTTACGCTGTTCCTCCTGTTGCCGCTCCTTTTCGAGTTGCTCCAGGTACGTCTGCAAGAGATTCCTTATTTTTCTTGACAAAGAAAGTTCTTTCCATAACGGCTCTGAGCGAGCCGTTTCTATGCGCTCTCTCAAGTCCGTTATGTCAAGAGTAATTCGGTCTCGCTTTTGCTTGTCACTCATGCCAACAGTTTATAGCGTTGGCATTTACTTTCATGATTTGTCATCACAAGTCATTTTTAATGACAAATATGATTAGTGATGACAAATCATGCTATGCTTACACCCGTAGAGGCGTAAAGCCGACAGCCAAGTGGAGGTTAGCCATGACTGGTCAACAGATTGTGCTGACGAAAGAAGAAGGTAGTCCACAGCATCCCCCTAAGTTTTCTGTTGGGGATGAAGTTATTTGGGCTTATGTAAAAGCCCATGACTACGGGATGATAGTAGACCGCTTGTGGACGACTGGAACTGTCCATAAGGTGACAGGCTGGCATTACCTAGTAGGCTTGCATCCGAATAGCTTCAGCTATTCCTTCTGCCAAAAAGATTGGGCTTACGAACAAGACCTCGAATTGTTAGGCGAGTTCAACAAGCTGGAGGGTAAGTCCCTTGAGTAGAGAAAACGAAGAGACAGCAGCGTTCCAGAACTGGATGTGGGGTCGCATGTCCCCAAACGACTTTGCCATCGTTTGGGCACCCGTAGGTTATAGAGAGATTGGGCTAGTGTGCGGAGTTTCTGCCTCAACTGTACAGCACTGGTTTTCTGACCCCAGCGCTACTTCCCATCGAGAGCCTTCTGATAGACCTCAACGCCTTCTAGCGCTAGCAGATTGGTGGTTGAGAACGTTCAATTTCACTCCCAGGCAGCTTTCAGCACAATTTGAGCAATATTTGCGTCAGCGCTCACTGGAATAAGCTGTCGTCAAGGCGTTTCTTTCAAGAGGCATCAACCTTTAACGTAACGATTGGCAAGTCCAATCTTCTCTCAAGGAGATAGAGACTTGTTGCACTGTGGTTGAGTTCAAAGGTGACACTTGAAGCAGTAACCGCCTGAAAAACGTATCAACTTCCAAATTGATCATAAGCACAGCTTGGCGAATGCCTACGAACCCAGCTCTCACCACTCTCTGTGGCAGCCCGTCACAGAGCGATAGCGCCAGAGCAACTGAAGGCATTTCGCCTTTCCTGTTTCCAAAAAGCAACCATCAACTCATCTAGTAATACTTGCCACTGATGAAACATCGTGATTGGCTTCGCCTCAAGCGTGAAGGCGAAAATGTTTGTGCTGTCCTACGGCTCAAAGGCTATCAATGCCACAAGCTAAAGAGTCGCCTGTCCTGGAAAG
The DNA here is from genome assembly GCF_059505465.1 of Symplocastrum torsivum. NCBI lineage: Bacteria > Bacillati > Cyanobacteriota > Cyanophyceae > Oscillatoriales > Microcoleaceae > Symplocastrum > Symplocastrum torsivum. Next base: position 12,793 of record NZ_JCACKQ010000052.1, read on the forward strand.
TCACCTTTGGCGATAACTCTTATGTCCTGACCTGGCTACCAGCGCCAGTGAGTGATTGGAATCTGGGTCCCAAAGATAACAGCCCCGCCTGGGAACAGATGTGGGCAATTGTGCACAGTACCTTAAAAACCGATGGCGAGAAAGCTATATCTCATCAACGAATTGAGCAACCGGGAGATTACACTCGTCCCTGGGCGATTGTCCGACTCCTGCCCAAAGCTCAACATTACACTGTTGCCCGGTTTGCTAATCGCCAAGATGCTCAAGACCATAAGAGAGTTTTGCAACGGTTTATACCAACTGCTTCCTTTGAGGTTGTTTTTGATGCGCCCGTAACAAGCTGCCCAAGCAACACCGACTCTTGAGCCATATAGCTGAGTTGGAGGGCAAGTCTCACTCAGGCTTTTAAAGCTACGCAAGCACTTGATGACAAGCTCCCGGCATTACTCCGAGTAGCACAATTTGAGCAATCTGAACGGCAGTGAGTGTTCAAATAAGCTGTCATCAGGGCGTTTTTTTGGAGAAGCTTCAGGATGTAAGGTAACGCCAAGCCAATCGAATTTCCCGACTAAGCCGTAGCCTGTTGCCGCTTTATAAGTGTTTATTTATGCCTATGAAACCGTTCGTCTAAAAAACTGAGTGCCTTTTCCCAACAAAAAGCCGCTGGCTCCACCACTGACTCCTCATTCTTTTTGGAGTGGAACGGCGACTAGATTCTCTTGAAAGATTTTCAACCAAAGCTTTATAGCACTTGCTTTAAGACTGATTATTACTCTTAAGAAATGATGATGTCATCAAACTTCAACGAGCCTAGCCTGAGAGCACAGGTCTTCAACCTAAACACAGCGACAGTTTCTATTGAGCAAATTCCTTGCCATCAAATGGTGAAACCGAGTACTCCCGTCAGTGAACTGACATCTGTCCAAGTCTCTCGCCTCACCAGGATTTATCACAAGGTCGGCTATGTCATTGACGAAAAGCTTTCGGATTGGCTTAAAGATTTTACTTATGACTTTCACCCAGAGCGGGAAATTCAGATTTGGGAAGACATTGCCGCTGTCTTTGCGAGATATACCAAAAGCTATCAACTAACCCTCACGCAAAAGCGAGAAGTTGTTAGGAGATTAATCAAGCTGGTGGGAGGAGAAAAACAGGAGGATTCTGTCTCTGTAGAATTACTAAAACTCTTACAACAGGAGCAAGCTGACAAGTTTTTTATTCGACCCAACAAGCAACTATCTCTTGGGGAAAACCTTGATTTTAGAAGGTTTGCTCAAATTTACCAAGAATATGTGTCACGCCACGGGGTATCCAGCGACGATAACAAAGATGACCTTTTCGTCGCTTTGACGCGCCTGTTGGAATACAAGATTCCATCTACTAAACTTGGGATAGAATTGCTAGAAATCTGGGAAGGTCTAGTACAGTCGGAGTCGGGTAGGGAGCAAGATTTCAACCCAGACGATATAAAAGATGAAAGGCAAAAGAGCGCCAAAGCCACTGTTGTTCGTCCGGGTCAAAAAAGGTTTAAGCGCCTGTTGATAGAAGCTTATGGTGGGTGTTGCTCAATTACAGGTTGCTCTTTTGAACCTGTTTTAGAAGCGGCTCACATCATTCCCTATCTCGGTCCGAAAACTGACCATCCAGCCAACGGACTGTTGCTGCGTATGGACATCCATAAACTCTTCGATGCTCACTACCTGAGTATCAATCCCTTAACGAATCAGGTTGAGATTGCCCCCTGTTTGAAAGAGACCTATTACTCTAAGCTAGCGGAGCAAGCGTTAAGGCTGCCTCGGAGTAAAACAGCAAGACCGAATAGAAAAGCCCTCGAAAAGCACTACCAAAGATTTTCCGAGCTAGCTGACTCTGGGAAACTCATTCAATAATTGTTCCCTAGCCAACGCTAATTGGAGAAAATCATCAGAATCGAATTGCATAGAGATAATGTTGCTCGTTATATATGAGACGGTAAAGACCTATGCCAAGTTAGCGCGAGAGGCGTTAACTCAATTCTCTTGAGGGTTAAATCTTTTGCCGCACGGTCGATTCGATTAAGTTATTTGATAAACTCAAGGGCAGCAATTGCTAACGTTATTAGCTTTTTCAAATCGGTGAGGACGGATGAAAACGCTATTGTTTCTCTGCACAGGCAATTACTACCGCAGCCGATTTGCCGAACATTTATTCAATGTATTGGCTCCCAAGCATGGGTTAAATTGGATAGCTACCTCTCGCGGACTAGCGCTGGAACGGGGTGTAAATAATGTCGGAGCTATCTCCCAGCACGCCCTCATGGGTTTAACCGAACGCGGAGTAAGCATGGCACTCGATATGCGCTATCCTCTCCCCCTAACTGAAGCGGATTTGGTTGCAGCGTCCAAAGTTATTGCCGTTGATGAGTCAGAACACCTCCCTTTAATCGTCGAGCGCTTCCCTACCTGGAGAGATGCGATCGAATACTGGCTAGTTCACGATGTCGAGTACACTCTCCCCGATTCAGCACTCCAGCAAATCGAGTACAACATCCAGCGACTAATCGAGCAACTGGCGAAATAATCGGTTCGCGAGCGCCTTAGCCTGATGCAGCGCTTTAGCTGAACCTAGAGATTTGGCAGATTAAAGTAGATGAATCACTACGAACAATTTCCAACGCTTGAAGATTGTTCGTAGTGATTCATACTTGTTGGCTGTGCCCAGTCGCATTACTAGTCCAGCACGCCAAATTTCCCCGAGAGAGCTTATCAGTGAGCAAAAATTGCTTCATCTTGCCGGAAGGCTTTGAACTCTAAAGCATTACCACTGGGGTCTTTAAAGAACATGGTGGCTTGTTCACCGACTTCACCTTGGAAGCGGATGTAGGGCTTGATAATAAAGTCAATCTCATAGTTGTTGAGCGTTGCTGCCAGAACTTCCCATTGTTCCATCTCTAAAATCACCCCCCAGTGTCGAACCGGAACACTTTTTCCATCAACAGCATTAGTTGGCGTGTCTTCAGGCTCTTGAGGGCATAGGTGAGCCGTGAGTTGGTGCCCAAATAGATTAAAGTCAATCCAGGTGTCGGAAGTTCTGCCGACGGTGCAACCGAGAATGTTTTCGTAGAAGTGGCGGGTGGCTGCCAAGTCAGTAACAGCAAAAGCCAGATGAAAAGGTCTAATATTCATGGTCTAGTTCAGGAAAAGGCATCTCAACTCAGTACTGAAACATAAGTCGAGAAATCTCTGCAACATCTTCATCGACCTCCTACGGCGGGGTTGGCGATGCTGAAGGAATTTGACTCGTCTTGAGCCTGACAAAATCTTCACGAATCCAAGCGATAGCGCCGGAACGGGGAAATCGCACCTGATACCAGGTGTAGCGATCGCCATCAGTGCTTGCTGCTTGCTTGATGACCTGCACGCGCTCATCCGCCAAGGCGTACCCTAAACGCTTGCTAGTTACAGAGGGAGCGGATCTCAGATTAATTTGTGCATTGGTATCAGTGGCAATCAGGATAGCCTCTGTTGTCGATTGGGGTATGGGCGTAGGGCTAGGACTAATACTGGCAGATGGCTGATTCTCTCTCTCGGTGGCGATAGAGATAGAAGCGTCTGGTGTCGGGTTAGACGTTGGTGAGGACGGTGACACTTCTAGTCCTTGGGGTTGTTGCCTACAGCCAGTAATCGCTGTTAACAGTGCAGTAATTAGCCAACAAGATTTCATGAAGCCATCTTACTTCAGCAGATACTGAACGCTGCTATCAGAACCCACTATAAGGTTAGTCGCTTAGGTATGAAACTTGATACGAATAATCCCCGCAAGCGCCATCTGCTTGCGGGGGTTTTTATAGAAATTCTGTATATACTTCTAATCTACTACCTAAGAGGGATACGCTCAGGAAAAATATTGCCTTTCACTGTACCGCGACTAGCCGACAAGCCATTGCTAAATCACTTAGCTTAGAAACTTTACAAAACTAAATACTAGACTTTCTCTATACCCAAACTCCTGACTGTTATAGGACAGAGGATGTTGTGTACATCTGCTGTGTCCAGATAATAGATAAAATCTTTCCTTAGAAAGACCAACTTTACCCAAAATTATGAGAATATTCATAGTACTTAACATTGTGGTCAGCCAAGATAAAGACCCTAACCATAAATAACCCAATGAAGTCGAAACGCCTCCTATTGTTAATTGGTTTTTTGCAGGATGAGTTGGCAATTCCCTCCGCGTCGATTGACCTCGCGGTGCGCCATCATCCCGATACCCCAAATCTGTTGCCGATGATTCTTTGGCAATACGGATTAATCACGTTGAAGCAGTTAGATCGAATCTTTGATTGGTTGGAAATGGCTTGAGCAAATTTCCGGCTTAGTCAAGTTGCCATTAGGGTGTGAAACGAAGATTTTCAAAAAAGAGTCTGCCTCTTTCAAATCAACAGCCGACGATTTAAGAAGCGCCTCCCTTACGGGGGCGCTTTTTGCTTTGATAGACTCTTCGCGTCGTCAGGCTTTTGATTGTTGGGACATAGCGCACAAGTCACCTACATCAACTTCTAGGGTTTGAAAAAAGCGTTCGCTTTTTTCTCAAGCGAATTGAACCTTACATTATCCTGGTCTTGTTAGATTCGTGCTGAAGTCGTGTGGCAACGGTTAGTGAACAGTGTTGCCTGTTTATGAGAGGATGACGTTACGCATTTAACGCCACGCCATTTATGACGCTACGGGTTGAACAGCCTGGGGCGACTACCGCTACTCAGCAGCTAATTAATATGTGGGTTCACGGTAAAAGCGCCCACACCGCCGAACTGTATCGTCGCAGTGCTAAACGATTTTTATTGTTCGTGGGTAAGCCGCTGCTAGAGGTGAGTTTGGCGGAAGTGCAAGCGTTTGCCACTTCTTTAGAAGAGAGTGGTTTGTCAGCGAGTAGCCAACGGTCTATCCTTTCGGCGGTTAAGTCCCTGCTTTCGTTTGCCACCCAGACTGGGGTGTTAGCGGTCAATGTTGGTGCGCCTGTCGTCATGCCTAAAGCGAAGGACACGCTCAATGAGCGGTTGCTGACTGAGATGGCGGTGATGACGATGATTGCTTTAGAGACTGACTTGAGAAACCGGGCGGTTGTGCGAACGCTATATCTACTCGGTCTGAGAGTTTCCGAGTTATGCGCGATGAAATGGAAGGATTTGCAGGAACGCAACAGTGGTGGACAAGTAACGGTGTTTGGCAAAGGCTCGAAAACTCGCACCATACTGGTGCCTGCGTCTCTGTGGATTGAGCTGATGCAACTCAAGAAGGGTGCGGGTGATGATGACCCAGTGTTCCGTTCGCGCAAGCATAACAATCAGGGGCATCTGACGCGAATCGCTGTTTATGAAATCGTGAGAGTGGCGGCTCAAAGAGCTGGTCTTCAGAGGAAGGTGTCACCGCATTTATTGAGACACGCTCATGCTTCTCATAGCCTTGAAAGGGGTGCTCCCATTCATTTAGTGCAGGCGACCTTGGGTCATGCGAATATTGGCTCGACTTCGCGCTACTTACACGCCAGACCAACGGATAGCAGCAGTTTGTATTTGCCGGGATAGGAAAGGCTTTAAAGTTTCATCAGATGACCTGAAGCCATCAATCTGGTTATCTGGTAACCCAGATACCAGAAAGGAGAAGTTCTGGTTCGGGTTCGCTCTACAATGGCTAGGAGACAAGCCTTGAAGATAAATCTCAGTCAGGATTCTCTACCAGATATCTGGGTTACCAGATTAGAGGTCAACAGCGATGAAAATTCTCACCGTAACTGGGTACAAAGGCGGGGTGGGGAAGTCGGTCACGGCGGTTCACCTGGCAACCTTCTTCAGCGAATTGGGCAAGACTGTCCTTGTTGATGGTGACCCAAACCGCACGGCGTTGGGTTGGAATAATCGCGGTCAACTTCCCTTCACCGTAGCTGATGAACGGCAAGCGATGAAGGTTGTGTCTGGCTCTGACTTCGTGATTATTGACACTCCGGCGCGACCCAATTCTGATGACCTCAAGGAGTTAGCAAAGGGATGCGATCTGCTAATTCTCCCCACCGCTCCGGATGTCTTAAGCCTTCAACCGATGTTGGAAACGGCACGGGATTTGGGGGAGGCTAATTACCGAGCCTTGATTACCATCGTGCCTTCCTATCCTTCGCGGGAAGGTGAAGTGATGAAGAAGGACTTGAAACAAGGGGGGGTTCCAGTCTTTGAGACGATGATTCGTCGCACGGTGGGGTTTCCCAAGGCGGCACTGGCGGGTATACCGATTCGAGATTTAGATGAGCCTCGCGCTCTGGCGGCGTGGGCTGATTACGAGGGTTTGGGGTCAGAAATTAGGGAGATGTGGAAATGAGCAACGGTAAGTATGGGGATTTAATCAAGCAAGCCAGAAAACAAGAAGACCAGAAAGGAGACAGACCAGATGACCAGAAAACCAGTAAACCAGAAATAACTTCAGAGGAGGCTGAACCGGAAGTGAACTTATGCGTCAAGGTGCCGATATCCTTACGACGGCATTGGTCAGCGGAGGCGAAGCGAACTGGAGTGACGATGACGAGTGTGATTATCGAAGCGCTAACAGCACGGTTTGGTGAGCCGGACTAAGGAACTTCCGTACTATGTACTCAACGGTGTGGGGGTTTTTCGGATATCCCCAATTTCTCCAAACACTCGTGAGAACGTTTCTACATCCTTGCCGAGATAGACAAAATCATTGTAGTAGCGAGGCGAACTTTGCCTGTGACCATTGGCATCAATGAAGGCAATTCGTTTATCCACCTCACAAACAGCCGTTACTTGCCGCAACAAGTGCTTGTACCAGGAGGCTCCGGTTCTGTTAAGCAGAAGAATGATAGCTTCAGCCTTTTCATCCTGATAGGAAGCCAGTGCTTTTTCTAGCCATTTGTTGACTTGTCGGCCATAAGGTGGGTTGCACCAGACGCGCCCAAACCAGGGTTGTATCATGCCGTCGATTTCAGCAGTGTAGTAAATGCCTGCCTTGATCCATCCCTGAGCAACCTTGTTACTGGCTGGGTCTAAATCGATTCCTCCCAGTACCAATCTTGCCATCTCTACATATTCAGGTGGTGTGTACCATTCCACCGGAGCATCTGAATCCCCATGAGGATTTTTGCCTCTGGGAACCTTCTGCGCGAGCGCTGCTTCAACCTTGGCTCTCTCTTGTGTGGTTAAATTCAGAGCATCCAAGCTCGACTTGGCTTGCATCCAGAACACTTCTCGCTCAGGCTTAGTTGGCTTAAGTGTGATACTTCCCAGCGCTGCTAAGGTTCGATTTTTTGGCTTGCCTTCAATCCACTTCGTGTCACTCAGGTAACAAAAGTTGTATTCGCCTCTACTGTTTTGTCTTTTTATCCATCGAACGAACATTAACCTCTCCTAGTGTATATTTCGTACACTAGGCAATTCTAGGCAACTAGTGTATATTCTGTACACTAGGAATCAAGTCAAGGGAAACGCGCCTAGTTCTCGCTTGTATCATTTGAATGAAGATGTCTTAAGAATACTTGTTATCAATTACACGTTGGATGCGAACGCATTCCCTAACACCACCTACGTCGAGAAAACCTGATCTGACGACCTATTCCCATCACATTTTGATTAGGGGATTGTTCCGAATACATACCAAGTGTTTAGGTTTTAGCGCTACTGTTAGCCGGGTAGCTCGACAGTTGGCGTTTGTGTAGTGTGCGTCCCAAAAACTTGGAGTGAGGGAAGTTTGGTGACATAGATAAAATGACGAGTTTTTGGTACACAGTTAGAGGCTGTAGTGCCGTTTTTTAGTGAGGTGCGAAGGCATACCAGAAACGGGTGATTTTTTGGTACACAACCGGAAGGCAAGTGTGGCATAACTGGTCAGTGCCCCTCGAATGTAGAACTTCAACAACTCCCTACCCACCTAATCCAATGTAAGAAGAGCTATCTGGCTGCATCACAGCTAGGTGATTAGCCTCAACAAGAGTGAAGAGTGGCTAACTCTGTCTAATGTCTTTTAGAATAAAATCCAAGTTGACATTCCTTGTAAGGAATATTATCGTGTGAGGTAGGACGTGGTCTGGACTTGGAAGCTGTATCTAGACGCGAGAGGGGAGGAACCGAAAGACTTGCTGGCTTTCTTTGTGGGGTTAATACCAGAGGGTGAGCTACCGCCAAACGTGCCAACACCTGTGCTGACTCCATCAGAAACCAAGAGGCTCCAAGTCAATCTTAAATATCTGTGTGACAAAGGCTTGGCATCGTTTAACAGCGATATCTTCAAGAAGCTAGAGGATGACTTGTACGAATTCCGCATGACTAAAAGCGAGCATAACCCACGATTCATTCTCACCACTGTCACTCCTCAATGTTTTGTGGTGTTGCACGCTTTTATGAAGAAGTACGACGGGGCGATCCGAGATAGAGATAAAGAGCCAGCAAGGCTTCGATTGCGTGAGTTGAACAGTAGGAAAGGACAATGAACAAGTACAACTTTCAGGACTGGCTCAATACGAAGGTAAGCGATGACTCCGAGGTAATCCTAGCCGGGAAGCTGGAGTACTTGCGGCTCTATTTGACCGATGCCATGCGGGAGTTGCGCTCCAAAGCCGGATTAACGCAGGCACAGTTAGCCGAGAAATTGGGAGTGCAGCAAGCTGCCGTGTCCAAGCTAGAGTCGGCTCTAAAGGATCATGAGCTGGAGTCGGTACTTAAGTATCTGCATACTCTGGGTGCGGATTTGCTCCTATCCGTGAAGCAGGGAGAGGAACTTTATCAGGTAAGCGATACCGAAAGTGGGTTGTTGGTAGATGTGCCGATAGAAGTGCGAGATCTGGCATCAACAGCAGGAATGAGTTTGCGTGAGTATGTCCAGGCAGCAATTGGGCACTTCTTGCAACAGGCTGTTTCAATAAGAAAATTCCCGACTGCATTGCTTAACACTGATGACTCTGTCGCTATAAGGATACGGGAGAGATTAGGAGGACGATCCCCTTCTAATTCAGAAATAATATCTGAATTAGAAAAATGTTTGAATGTCGCCTCAGAGGAAGATCGCATCTTTGCCATTAAAAATTTTTTGGCTGGCAACACTGCTAGTGGAGGAACTAATCGTGATTTCAGCAATGAGAATGATGATGAAGTTGAATTATTAGATTTAGCCGAAGGTTTACTAGATAGGATTGACGAGGGTTTTGAATTAGAACAATCTATCGCACACGACGAAACAGCTTTACAGGTCTATACTCGTGAAGCTTTTCCAGAAAAGTGGGCAGAAATTCAAAGTAGGTTGGGAAATGCTTATCTGAATCGTATCTATGGAAGCCGAGCCGAGAATTTAGAACAATCCATTACACACTACGAAATAGCTTTGCAGGTCTATACTCGTGAAGCTTTTCCAGAAAAGTGGGCAGAAGTTCAAAGTAGGTTGGGAAATGCTTATCTGAATCGTATCTATGGAAGCCGAGCCGAGAATTTAGAACAATCCATTACACACTACGAAGCAGCTTTGCAGGTTTATACTCATGAAGCTTTTCCAGGAAAGTGGGTAGAAATAAAAAAACATCTGGAAGTTGCTGATAGAAGTCAATCAAAAAGTTTGTGAACCACGGCTAGCAGAGAAGACAATGCGAGTAAAGAGCGAGCACATTATTCCCACAGTTGCGGAAAATTTGGAGTTTGGTTACAGCATGAATGTAAGTAGCATTAGTACCGCATTTGGACACGGAAAGTAGTGGGATGTTCTGCATAAAATCGGTCATTTTGCGTTAGACCAGACAGCAGATAGCATTCTGAGTAACTAGCAAGTAACAAGCTATGGATGAACAACGCCAAGAAGCATATTCCAAGTTAATCCAAACTTTACTCAAAGATTCGTCGGAATGCGAAAAGATAGAAATCCTAAAGGCTAATAAAAACCTGATTGATGCTGGTTTATTGCAGATACTGAAACAGTTATCAAATACTGTACAGTTAGTAACTATATTAGCCCCGAAATTAGCTTTTTTAACGGAAGTATTGCAAGCAACATCAGATAGTGACAGCGATCTGCAAGTGCTGCTTTGCCTTTTACTCGCGAACTTGGACAAACTGGATGATTGCTTTGCTCTACTGTTGCGTCTGTGGGCAGCACTTACCCTGCCCAAGCAGACACCAAGACAAGCACAACTGATTGCAAAAGTCGTAAGTGATTTTAGTAACCTGATTAAAAAATTTCCGGCAGGCAATAAGGCTATTAACATTGAGATTGCTATTGCAGCCTGCGAAGTAGTTGCTACTGTTTTTACTCACGAAGCTTTCCCAGAACAATGGGCTGCAAATCAAAACAATTTGGGCATTGCTTATAGCAGTAGACTTCGGGAGAACCAAGCACAAAATGAGGAGATGGCGCTCACAGCTTATGAAAATGCTTTACAGGTCTACACTCGCGAAGCTTTTCCCAAAGAATGGGCTGGGGTTCATGCCAATTTGAGTAAATTATACAGCAAGCGGGTTTTGGGAGACCGAGGACAAAATCTAGAACAGGCGATTCACTTCTACAAAGAGGCTTTGCAAGTATTCACTCGCGAAGCCTTTCCCCAAGATTTTGCTATAGTGCTAAACCACCTTAGTCTTGTCTACCACGACCAGGGGCAGTTTGACCAAGCAATTAAGTGTTTCCGTTCAGCCCTAGGAATTCTTACACCTAGTGCTTCACCCCTTATGTACCATATGACGGGGCAAAACCTCGGCAAGATGGCTTTTTTGGCAGAACGGTGGTCTGAAGCCATAGAAGCATATGGTGTCGCTATAGAAGCTGTGGAAACTACCCGCGCCATGACGCCTCTTGACTCTTGGCCAGGGCTTACGCACTCAGCCAGTTCTGCAACGGGAGAATGGGGGGTTCCGCTTCTCGAACAACGCTCAGAACAACGAGATTTGCTTTCAGTGCGTAAGTCCTATTTGCGTCAAAAAATTCTGGAAGGAGCCATTGGCATTTACGAAAAAATGGTGCAAGCCTGCATCAATGATGCCCAACTGGAAAAAGCCATTGAAACCATCGAGCGCTCACGTTCCAAACGCCTCGTAGACTTGATGGCAAGTAACGACCTCTACCAAGGCAGCGAAATTCCCCCGAAAGTCAAAGAGTTATTGCAACAGTTTGACGACTTGCAAGAGCGAATCGACCAAAAACGCTCACCATTCGATTCTGTCAACAGCCGAGAACTAATGGGAGAGGGAACAAGTACACTGGATCGCGCTGCCTTCCAAGCTTACAACGAAGAGATCGCAACCTTAGAAGCTGAGAAACAGCAAATTTGGGAACAACTCAGACGCCTAGACCCGGTGCTAGCTGGCGAGATTAAAGTTGATGCCCCTAATCTTGTCCAGATGCAGAAGCTCATTGACCAGCCCACCAGTGCTATTGTCAGCTTCTACACTACTGCCCAAAATCTCCATATATTTATCCTGCGGCAAAATCAAATTACCCTTCACACTTGTCCCGATCAGGGAATTGAGCCTCTGCAAGGCTGGATTTCTCAAAACTGGTTACAGCCCTATGCAGCATCCTGTCACCCAAATAGACCAAAATCAGAGCGAGATCAACTTAGAGCAGAATGGATTAGTCAAATCAGTCCCTTTCTCACCGAACTAGCACAACGGCTGCAACTTACTGACTTGATTGCAAAACATCTCAATGGCATTGAAGAACTGATCGTTGTGCCTCACCTGTTGCTGCATCAGATTCCTTTTGCCGCATTACCCGTTCAACACTCCGAACATCGCTACCTGGGTGACAAGTTTCTCATTCGCTACACCCCTAGCTGCCAAGTCTTGGAGTTTTGCAAACAGCGTGGCGAAGTAACAGAGAATTTCACTTACGGCACAGTAGAAGATGCCACTAATGACCTGCCTTTCGCCAGTTTTGAAGGCGAACAAATTGCCCAGTTGCATCAGATTTCCAGTGAGCGACGATTGAGAGGCAGCAGCCGAGCCACCCGCGACAACTATCGGCAGCTAGCAGAAAAAGTCCAGGTACTCCACTCCTGCCACCATGCCGAATCCTGCCTTGATGAACCCCTCAATTCCCAGTTGAAGTTAGGAGATGGCAGTATCACATTGGGACAACTGATGAGTCCAGGTTGGCGTCTACCTAATCTCTCCGATGTGTTTCTCTCCTGCTGCGAGACAGGTCTGGGTTTCCCCGAAATCACAGATGATATTTTGACACTCTCCACTGGTTTTTTGTGTGCTGGTGCCAGAAGCGTTGTCAGTACTCTCTGGGCAGTCAACGACTTGGCTACAGCCATATTTTCCATCTTCTACTATCAGCATCGACAACAAGGCTGTAGTCGCCCTGAAGCTGTGCGGCAAGCTCAGATTGAATTGCGTGAATTGAACAAGGAGAAATTGCTCAACAGAGAGGATATCCAAGAACTATCCAGGCAGGCAGAAGCAGGGTTTGAGGAAGCCAAAAGCAAGCGAAAGCAATACCAGCGAGGTTCTACAAAACATCGAGAATGGCAGCGTAAATGTCTAAAGTACGAAAAGCTTAGAGGTCAACTTGACAATATAAAAGATTACCCGGACGAAAAACTCTTCTCTCATCCCTATTACTGGGCTGCTTTCGCCTGCCAAGGATTACGCTAATTGCAGTAGACATAGAGTTAAGAGGTGCTGTTGTAGTATTCACTACAGATGCAATACAAACCACCCATTTCAATAACCAACTTCGCCATGCCAACGTGACAAATGGCTTTTTACATGGACGGGTTTGAAATGTCAACGTTTTGGCTTAGTTATAGCAACGGAAAAATTTTGGTCGTTAAGGCTGAAAAGTCTACAAATTAAGGCTTGTTTGGGTGTCCTGATTCCCAATTCTACGTTCGCTAGTACGTGTTCAACTGTCCCAATTTGAGCCATTAATGGGACAGTTGCCATCCCAAACAACAATTTTTCGCCATTACAGACCTCCAGGCAGTGAGCGGTCAGACATCAAAAATGGGACAGTTCCTTTTGACTCCTCACTAACGACCAAAATTTTTCCATTGTTAAAACTAAGCCGAATAGTCCCATCTGCTTGTCCTGCGACTATGGCATTTCATTTACCAAGACTAGGTAAGATACCAAAGCGCTGCATCAATCTTTAGATGAATTCTCTATATCAATGTTCTGTATCGCCACTTCTATCAATCCTGTAACAACTCCCGTTTAAAACTCTAGGCATTGGTAAGACTTGCCAAGTTCTACACGATCGCACTTGCCCCAGCAGAGCCGTAGATAATTTCCTGATAGGGAGAACAAAAGTCAATTTGATACACCATTGCCAAGTACCTTGCCTCTATCGGCAGGGTGTTTTATTTTGTTCCAAAGTAACGTGTATGAGTTTGCCTTCTAATCGGTGAAAGACAACATCTCGCTATGAACGGCTAAGCGCAATCAATACCAACTACTTCTGGCGCTTGACTGCCCAGTTAACTTCCCGTCCTGAACGCTCAGTACACTTAGTATATGATTACATGCATTGTTTGGGCTGACTTGGGATTAAAGAATACAGGTGATGAGAGGAATGAACCTGTACGTTTCAATCTAGCCATTTTTAACCATGATATTGGAGTGCAAGTTGGCAATAAGTTAACCCTGCTTAATCTATCTAAGCTTGATTATCTTCCAACAAATGAAATAGAAATAGAAGTCAAGGAGCGTCGGCAAATTCTAAAGCTTGATTCTGAGCAAGATAGCTTTGAACTATACATAGAGGTCGGAATACAACAAGATTTTCAAGAGATTCGGAAGACGATAAAAAAATTGAATCCAGGGAAATACGAAAACATTGATATAGGCGTATCTCTGTACGATTACTAGCGCGATCGCATTTGCCCTTACAGAGCCGCTACCAATCATCTAATTTAGGTTAGACATAGAATTCCTAGTTCTGTATAACCTTAATCACACCTTACCTATAGAGGTAAGTGTTTTTACTTATTGCTACTATTTAATGTATTACAGCACAATTTACAGCTAGCTTATTGATTCTAGTTCTCAACAAGTGCCTAAAAACAGACTCCAAAACTAGGACTCTTGCTAAAACAACGGTATAACGTCAAATAACGGTTGCTGTTATGGCAAATCAGCAACCATTAGAACAAGATGAAGAACAATCGCAACGGTCAAGCCGAAATACTTAGGGAAGAACAGCTAGAGGAACTATTTAGTGTATTGTCTCCTAAGCATAAATTACTCTTTAGCATTTGTTATTACAGCTCTTGTCGTGTCTCTGAAGCACTTCAACTACAGAGAGCAGATATCATTGATAACTGGATTGTCTTTAGGGCATCCACTACTAAGACCAAAAAAACCAGAGAAGTGAGGGTACCACAGAAACTATTTCAGATCATTAATGAGGTAGGGTTGCCAGATAAGGGATATCTCTTCCCAAATTCCGCTGGAGGTCACATAAGCAGACAGGCAGCAGATAAAGCCCTTAGACAAGCTTGTGAATATATCGGCTTGAAGGGTGTGTCAACCCACAGTTTTCGCAGAACTGGCATAACGAAATTACATGATGCTGGAGTACCGCTTCGTACACTTCAAAACCGTACTGGTCATGCGAGTTTGGCAAATTTAGCTCTTTATGTGGAGGTGAATCAAGCTGATGTTGATGCGGCTGGAGAGTTGCTTTAATTTTTCTTGAAAGGCTCTCAATCAACTGCCTGAACCTTCTCAAGACGCGCGATCGCCCCTCTTATCCAGAATCTACTCCAGCCTCAACTGGATGCTTATACGGCTCGATTGGCTCAACTGGAGCAGCAACTTTCTGGTGCTTTATGAATGAATGTGGTGTTTGGTGTTAGTCATCAAATCTAAAATCAGATTTGGAAACTTTCTATAAACAATATTGAGTAGAGAATCTGTAATTTCCGCAATTGGCACATTATTATCTATTATTTCCAACCATACATCTGGATAATATCTACAGAGCATACCCAAATTGAATAGCAAAATCATATAAGCAGCAGGCTCAGGTAAGTACTCATTTGGATTTGATATATAAAATATTTGACCATTAATATCATCAACCACCCCTGGGTCATTAAAAATACGCTCTAATTTCTTTTCACCAAAGTTAGCTGTCATATTAAAAAGTAGATTTGCTTTCAACTCGTGTATGAGCGTAATAGGTATATGGGATTGCTTGTATAAATTTATAAACTTCTCTTTTAAAGTAGCAGGAATAAAATCTATGGAAAAATTATAACTATCTATCGCTTCTATAAATACTCGTTCTCCTTGTTCATCCATGCTATAAGAATGGGTAATATTCCCATATATATTTCCAGGGCATAAATTTGGTTGAATATCAAATTGCTTTAATTGAAAATACATATCCGGTAGCGCTCTTAAAATATCTAATGTATTGATTTTCTTTTCAATAAAGCCATCAACTGGCAATAAATTAGAACCATTAATAACTACTTTTATTATTCCTCGTGCAGCTTGATCTGTTTCAGAAAAATCACCATTAACTACTACAGCTCTTGGCTCTAAACTTTCATAAAAAAGAGGGAAATTTCCCCAAGGTTTTTTAGAATCTTTATTTATATGACATTTGCACTCTAATAGTTCAAAAAAATTTTCTATTCCTATATTCCCTTTATTGTCATTCTTTACTTTATTCATCTCATTAAATCGTTTTACTAGCTCTAATCCATGATGCTGATGCGTGTCAGATTGTCGCCGGAAATCTAAGGAAAACTTGCCATCTTTCTTTAATAAAATTAGAGCATTTGAAAGGCTTACCGCACCATAGTAGAGAAGGTTTGGACGAGTCGCTAATCCAACTTGTGCAGAAGCCTTAAAATATTCTTCAGCTTGACGAATACAGTATGCTATCTGTTTAGCTTGCTTCTTAATATTCTTCTTCTGATTTTTGCCTGATTCTTCTGTTGTTTTTGGATGACGAGAATGGTATTTCATGCAATAATTCTCATCTTTAAAAAAACGAAGTAGTTTCCAAACTTCTTGGGTTGGATTTTCTGAGATTATTTCACTAATGTCGTTAATCATTAAATATTTTTAGAAAGTTAATTTGCTTAATTTATGACATGACCGTTATCCTCAAGATGTTCAGGTTAGAGGATAGACCCACGAAATCACTCTATATACTTACATACCAGATTAAGCCTAAGCCTTGAAATGGTATGGCATAAAGGATTTATCCTCCAATCAACTAAAAGCAGTTGTGGGATGTGACCGTTTTTAAGGTATCCGATCAGGTGTACAGTACAAACAGGACTGTCCTGTGGACAATAGATGAGTGAAGCGGAACTTTTTGATTACCCCATTAAACAACTGCCAGATCGGTATGGTATCGCTCGTAGTGCCGTTTACGTGCGGATGAAGCGATTGAACATTACACCACATACTCAAGGTAATCGCTCTTATCTAGATGCTTCTCAACTTGACCTAATGGATGACTTGCATGATTTCCTCACTGAAGACTCAAGCCGCACGATAGATGACTTCTTAAGAAGCTTAAGTGCTGTAGAGGTTGTGGAGCAAGCATTTCCGGTAAAAGGACAACTCGCCAGACAACAAACAGAACATCTTACAGGACAGCCCTTTCCTGAACTCCACTACAAGCCGGAAAGTCATGCTGCACAACTAAGAGAGCGTTTTGAATTTCTTGAAAGAGCATCCAATCGAAGATGGCTCTTAAGCACATCTGATCTTGCAATGTTGATTGGATTGGAACCCGCCAGTGTCGTAAAGCATGATGAATTACACCGCTGGGGATTTACTTTTACTAAGTGTAGTGAACGTTCAGGACGAGAAGTTAACTGGGCAGTCAAGCGTCCGAAGTAGGTAGTAGTGATTGCGATCGCGTTAGGTTTTGGATTTTTTTAAGGAGTTTGAGGAAATATTACTTGTTGCGAGTGAGGACTTGGTAGAGCCAAAATCAGACTTTCTAACTTAAGTAATTTGGGCAGTGTCCTGGAAAGTGGGCTGACTGCTCATAGCTCCGTTGGTCTTTTGCCCAAACATTCAAACTATTGATACCTAAGTTAGAAAGTTTAAAGAGCGTTTCCGAGTAATAGGGGTTTGTGTCAGTTTGATTCTGTAACGGTAAGTATAAGGCTCGTTGTGGTAACCGCACTTTCCCTCTGTAGAGCCTGAAGTGCTTAGCAGAATGTCTATCAACTGCCATGTTGGTTAAAGGAAACTAATGTCTGATTACGATATCAAGAGGCATCAGGGAGAAGCTCAAAATTTTGTGGAGCAACTGAGCGATGAAGTTAGCATATGCATGATGCTAATACCCTCTGGCAGCTTCAATATGGGTTCGCCAACTGTCGCCTAACCGTAACTTCCCGACATCGCCATGCCTCAATCGGGCTATCTTACACTTGCATACACGTTATCAGTCAATCCCTTAAAGTAGCGGTGCAGGTACAAAGTTGTACCGTACAGCCGCCGCTTAGGTAAAAGAGGGATTAGCACCTCAAAGAGCAGAATCCTGTCCTTGTGCAGGTTGATCAGCAACTCCATTGAACCAATCGACAACAAACGTGACTGCGTTTTCGGCAGGTTATTACCCTTCCGAATCAAAAGAAATTCTACGAACGGTGAAAGTTTGGTCACTTATCTTGAAGAGTTTGGCTTAACGGACGTTTTGAGTCTAATACTTGTTACACCCATAGACTAGTAGTTACTCTTTGCCCGAACTCAGGTTTATCTCTTCGTTAAAGCTTTATGAACCTTAATTTATTTTTTGAACTATCACAGGAATTATTCTGTATTCATAAGTCAGACGGATATTTTGAACCACTTAATTCGGCTTGGGAAAACTTACTGGGATGGACTCAGATAGAAGCAGGTTCTCGACCTTGGATTGAGTTTGTCCATCCAGATGATGTACAGCTTAGTTTGAGTGCCTGGATGCAGTGTACCCAAGAAGACGTTGTGGAATATGAAAATCGTTATCGTCACAAAAATGGAAGCTACTGTTGGCTAGCCTGGAGAATGTTACGCAATCGAGATGGATGCGTCTATGCAGTTGCCAAGAACATTACTGCCGAAAAAGATGCCGAAAAAGTACGATATCTTCTCTCGGATGCCGTCAATATGGGCTTTTGGGACTGGAATATTCAAACTGGAGCTATCATTGTGTCGAATAACCTCGAACAACTTTTTGGCTTGGCTCCCAATACTTTCGATGGTACTTTTGAAAGCTTTGTCGCAACAGTTCATCCCAATGATCGCGATCGCCTACACCAAGCCACCAAACACTCTCTTGAGACAGGAGAGGACAGCGAGATCGAATTCCGCGTTATCTGGACTGATGGCAGTATTCGTTGGATGGAAAGCAAAGGGCGGTTTTCTTTCAATGAAGCGGGCAATCCAGTGCGTGCAACTGGGTTCAATTTAGACATCACTGAGCGCAAGCTGGCAGAAGAGCATAGAAGGCAATCGGAAGAACAACTGCGCCTTGCCCTAGAGGCTGCCAACATGGGCTTTTGGGCTTGGAATATTCAAACCGGAACAGTCACTTGGTCAGATAACTTCAAACGTATCTTTGGCTTGCCTCTCGACATTGAGGAGGGCAGCTACGAGCTTTTTTTATCAATCGTTCACCCGGAAGACCGCGAGCGCGTCCACCAAGCTAGCCTTAGTTCTTTCGAGACGGGGGAGAGCGGCGATATCGACTACCGCATTGTTTGGCTTGATGGTAGCATTCATTGGATAGAAAGTATGTTTCAGTTTTTTTTCGACGAAACGGGAAAGCCAATCCGTAAAACTGGAATTGACTTAGATGTTAGTGAGCGCAAACTTGCCGAGCTACAACTTCAAGAATCGCTCCGGGAAAAAGAGGTCTTGCTTCAAGAAATCCATCATCGGGTTAAGAATAATTTACAGGTAATTTGTAGCCTAATGGACTTGCAATCGCAGTACGTCCCGAACCCAGCCATGCAGGAGATGTTCCGGGAAAGCTACAATCGCGTAAAAACGATGGCGCTTGTTCACGAGAAATTGTATCAATATAAAAACTTTGCAAGAATTAATTTTGCTGAATACATTAAAAGTTTAACAACCGACCTATTCCACGCCTATGGAGTGAATGCGGGCTACATTAATCTGGAGTTAGATATTGACAAAGTTAGCTTAAATATTGATAAAGCTATTCCTTGTGCTTTGATTATCAATGAGTTAGTTTCAAATTCTTTGAAACATGCCTTCACTAATAGTAAAGTACGGAAAATTAGTATAACTCTTTATACTGAAGAAAATCAGCATTTTATATTGACTGTAAGAGATAGTGGTAAAGGATTTCCCAAAGATTTTAACTTCAATACAACTAAATCACTGGGGCTTCAGCTTGTACATGTTTTAACAAATCAACTTGAAGGAACACTTGAGATAGGCTGTAGAAGCGGCACGGAATTTAGAATTAGCTTTTCAGAACTCATTTGAATCGACCCTTCCATCTTAAAACTGCGCCTAAAGCCGTCAACGTCAACAAACCGAATTCACCACTGGGTTCTGGTACAGACTCAGACGTTGTTGTTGTGCCTACATATTGGTCAGACCATTGACGAGCTGCTTCAAACCACTCTGGTGCATTTGGATGCAGATTGAGGCTGTGACCGGCTCCAGGTAGAACAAACGTCTGTAAATTTGCTTCCGGTGAAAAGAATGGTGCTTCAAGCGCTGCCACATTTTCTGCACTCTCGCAGATATTACCAGTACAAAAACTTCCATCATATTGTCCAACGGCTAAGAAGACGGGAACGCGAATTAGTTTTGAGGTTTCGGCGAAAATAGCGGCAGCGTTCGTTGCTGCCTCACCTGTTGTCACAGTCTCTTTAGTCGCTTCATCGAATGCGATGACTTGTGGATCGGCGTTAGGCTCATAGAAGAGTTCGCCTCGCGTTCCTGGTTGAGTGGTTAGGTAGCCATTCGGTAGGTTCTGTTCGCCCAAGCGCGGATCGAGTTGCGCCGGATAGAACGAGTTGATGAATGCTTCCAACCAATCAGGATTTTGATTGTGCAAGAAGCCGCTAAGAATTACCCCAGCTAAGTCATCATCCTGGCTCGCTACGCCAACAACCGAACCAAACGCACCGGAGGAGAAGCCCACAAGCATGATGCGCGTTTGTGGTATACCTCCGATTTGACCCAACCGTAGACCTTGAACAACTTGCTCAAGGACATAAGTATTGGAGGCGACGGTTACTTGGTCAGCAGGGGGGTGAGAGCTACGACCAATCCCAATTCGGTCAATGTTGAAGGTTGCATATCCAGCTTCCGTGAGCGCGTCTACGTAGGAGTAGTTCTCAGGTTGGTAGGGAACGTCCCAGTAAATATGGCTGTACGTTGTTCCTGAAACAAGAACTTGAACCGTGCGCTCCCCCAGTGGGGATTGACCGCACAACTGACCGTAGACTTGATACTGTTTGGGTTCATCTGGTGCTAGTGCTACAGGGAGTTGCACCTCAGAACAGTCACTCGTTGTCAGGCTCGCGGACTCAGCCACATCAACGACAAGCGGTTGCATGATGTATGCAGATGCACCAAAGAGCGTTAGTAGACTTCTTAAAAGGAAGGACTTCATTCCATTGCTATATGCTTAAGCTGCCTTATTCTATACAGCTTTCCAGCAGAAGACGAGCTAGAGCATTAAGCTGTGGCTGGAAAAGAAAAAGACGCTAAAAAAAAAGCCTCGCCGTGAGGCGAAGCTTTTATCATCAGGGTGCATCTACTTATCTTCCTTTTCAACAGTCTTATACCCTGATCAGGAAGAACAGCTTGTTGTTAATCAGGTACAAAGTTGTACCGCACAGCCACTGCTTATCTGAAAGAGGGGATTAGCACCTCAAAAAACCAAAGTCGCGATCGCTTCATCCAAATCCTCATCCAGCACCTCTAGATACTTCTGCAAAGCCGACAAGGTTTTGTGTCCAGAGATTTTCTGGATTACCTTCAACGGCACACCCCGCTTGTGCATCTGAGTTAGACAAGTACGGCGAAAGCTGTGAGTGCTGGCACCTTCAATACGCAGTTCCAGAAACGCCGCCCGGAGAATCTTATCCGCTGAATCCGGATGAATATGCCCTCGACCATGACGACCTGGGAACAGGTAAACCTTCTGTGAAGAGTAATTTTCTAGTAGCACTCTCAACTCAGTGCCAACCGGAATCGAACGAGTCGAGCTTTTACCTTTAGTGTTGCCACGACGGATTGTCACACGGGGTCTAATGCTGCCATCTATCGAATAGACATCCTTGGTGTGCAGAGAGCAAGCTTCAGCGATGCGAGCACCTGTGTAGAGACACACCCCGAACAAAGCGCGATCGCGTGCTGTTTTTAGCCCAGACTCAAACAAACTTTTGATCTCATCGGGTGATAAGATTTTGGCTTGGTCATGCCTGTCTATTTTCATAACTTTACCTTACACCGACAAACATAATTATTCCGGTGTAAACGGTTGAAACCTCGTAAACCCGTTGGCTCTTTCCCTCAGACAGCTCCGCTTAACCAGAACTTATCAATCGCTTGACTTGCTAGGATGCCTGCAACCCTGATTTCTTCGTTGTTACTATAACTTTTGTTTATCTAAACGGTTGTTCGTTAGGTAAGAGAAGTAATTGCACCTGGTTACAGCTATACTACGTTTTCCCCGAACTCGACCGTATAGACGACTGAACCTATACGGCTGTACCTAGAGATTTCCTTGTCAAGGGTTGAACATCCGATACCTTGTTGTTTGGCAACAGTTTGCACCCTTAATCTTTGGATTTTTGGCTATCCTCCAATCTAGCGATTAAAGTTTCTGGCTCTTCGCCTTGCTGGAGCTGCACCCAGAATTCCAGCAACTCCTGTACCAATTCAGAGAAGTCCTGCTTTTGTCCTTGTTCCTCTTTATCCAACAGCAGCCGCTTCACCTGAAGGTGAGTTTTCTTTTTGATGTAGGCGAGCGCTGAGATGAACTGGGGGTCTGACTTCTTACCTGGTGGTCTGCCGCGTTTTTTAGATTCGGCTTCGGGTTCTGGCGAAGATTCCAGTTCCGTCGATGGTTGGGGGGAAGTTATTGGTGTTAGTGGCACAACCGACTCCGGTTGACCAACTACCTCGAAAATTCGATGGAAGGCGTTATCTTTTTGTGTCACAGCAACTCCTTGCAGACCTGTTGATAATCCTTCCAGGCAATGCCAGCATTCCGGTCTTTCACTTCATATACAGGACAGCCCTCTAAGGCGGCTGTCTCGTAGCAAGCAAAGCGCCTGATCCAGTGCTTGAACAATGGCAAACCCTGTGATTCTAGGGCTTCCTTGGCTCGTTCCCCTGTTTTGCGGGGTTTGGGCGGAACGATACTCAGCAGAATCCGAAATTTAGTGGCATCTAGTTTCTTGAGAACCAGCACGGTTTGAAACAAGGCATCTAAGGCTAGAGCATCTGGAGTCGTTGGTAGAATCAGCAAATCGCCTCGAACGAGATTTTGCAGGTCTTCTTCCGAAGGACGTGCTTGAGTATCGATGACGATATGGTCGGGTTTGTGATTGACCAAGTGGTAGGGAGCTTGCCGCTCGTCAACTACTTCAAAAGGCAACCTGCCCCGTTTTGCCCAACCAGTCGCGCTGCGATTCGGGTCACCATCAATCAGAATTACGCTGCCTTGAGCTTTTAGGTAGGCAGCTAGATGCACGGCACTGGTGGTTTTCGCCACACCACCTTTGAAGGAAGCGACTGTGATGATCATGTTGCCTTCGTTTCGCACCAACCCACTTGATGTCCTGCCAAAATACCATATTTTCAGAACGTCGATTTTCTAGTTATTCAAACAACTGAATAAGCAGCTATTCAGATTTTTGGATATCCAGCTACTCGAAAGAAGTTGAACACCACACCTGAACTGACCACTGCTGTACAACCTACTCCACAAACACTACATCACGTAAAGACATCGAAGGTTGGCTCATCACCGATCGGAATTTTGTTTAGTGCAACTAGGAAATTCTGGAAGAATCTACGTCACAGATCAAAAAACTAGACTCACTGCAATCTAGGATTTATTAAAGATTCAAGATGATACCTTGGTCAATACCATCCTTGGACGACGTAATAAACTTTCCGTATTTCGGCTAAACGATCTGCCATGCGTCCTAAACAGTCACTAGCGTCCAGAGTCCCCGTGCGATGCCGGCGGCGAGCTTTGCTGCTTACACACCTTAGCAAAGCCGTAGCGTCGTTAGGAGCGTTGGCACAGCAGACGCTAACGCATCGCCGTACCCTCGAACTAATCTTTTTAGCCTTACTGGCACTGGTGAGTGTGCCGGCTCTGTCGGCTGAGCGAGTGGCAGGGCTGAAACAACCAGTCACTCATCCCTCATCCCTTATCTCTCAAGCCGACAAGGCTTTACAACTGGCTATTCAGGGTAAACAACTCTACGAAGCGGGAAAGTTCTCTGAGGCAGCGAGAGTTTGGCAACAGGCGGTTAACGCCTATGCTCAAATGGGCGATTCGGACGGGATGACCCAGATCCTGATCAACATTGCTGAAGCCCAGCAAGCCTTAGGACTTTACCCTAGAGCCTGCAACACGTTACTGCAAGCCGTTGGGATTGCAGAGCCGGACTGCCAGACGTTAACTCAAGAGAACTCTAACTGGCAACAACAACAAGATTCCTTGCTCAAAACGCTCGACGCACAACCCAATTCTCTCAACAAAGCCAATGGCTTGCGGAGCCTCGGCGACGTTCTCCAAAGGCTTGATAACTTAGATCTGTCCACACAAGTCTTGCAGCTAAGTTTGAAGGTGGCAAAGGAACTGGCATCTCCTCAAGACCAGAGTGCTGCCCTGCTCAGTTTGGGCAATACCGAACGTGCCAAAGGTAACCGAGCAAGAACCCGGCAGGACAGCGCAAGCGAACAGAAGCTTACACCCTTGCGCTGTCTCTACAAACCAAGCCTTGGTGCGGCAAAAAAATATTATCAGCAAGCGGCTTCCTTCTATCAGCAGGCGGCAACCGAAGGAGCCTCCCCGACTACATGGGTTCAGGCACAACTCAATCGCCTGAGTGTATTGCTAGAAACCGAAGCCTTGTCAGAGGCACAGGATTTGTGGACCCAAATCCAGTCTCAACTCAACAATTTGCCTTCCACTCAGACAACGGTCTATGCCCAGATTAACTTAGCTCAGAGTCTAAGCTGCCTCAAACAAGCCACTGCCGCAGATGTTCCTTCGTGGACAGAAATTGCACAAGTTTTAGCCACAGCTGTCCAACAGGCTAAAAGCCTCGGCGACCAGCGAGCAGAATCATTTGCTCTTGGCCATCTCGGTGGGCTATACGCACAGACTCAAAGACAGCCTGAAGCTCAAGACCTAACCCAGCAAGCCCTCAGGCTAGCCCAGGCAATTCAGGCTCCGGACATTGCCTATCAGTGGCAATGGCAATTAGGACATCTACTCAGAACCCAAGGAGATATGGCTGGAGCGATACCGGAGGCGCTACGCGAAGCGAGCATCGCCGCTTACACTGAAGCATTCAACACCCTGCAATCCCTCCGCAGCGATTTGACGGCTACCAGTTCCAACGTCCAGTTCTCCTTCACCGAAAGTGTTGAACCCGTCTATCGGCAGCTAGTTGATTTGCTTTTGCAATCAAACCAGACTAGTCAGGAGAACTTAAAGCAAGCTCGTGATGTGATTGAAGCACTCCAATTGGCAGAACTGGAGAACTTGCTTCGATGCAGCTTGCAGACTGCCAAACCAGCGTCAGTTGACCCAGAAGTCGATCCGACAGCGGCTGTCATCTACCCGATTATTTTAGATGATCGGATAGAGGTCATCCTCAGCTTGTACGGGCAACCCCTGCGCCACTACTCAAAGTCCTTACCCAAAGAACAAACTCTTGAAGACCTCCTCGATACGTTGCGTTTAAATCTACAAAACCGCAACGGTGCAGGACCGGGCTTTTTGAAATTGTCTCAGCAGGTGTATGGCTGGTTGCTCGGACCTCTTGAAACAGAGCTGGAGAAGAATGGAATAAAGACGTTGGTGTTTGTGCTGGATGGCCCCTTGCGGAATATTCCGATGGCAGCGCTGCACGACGGTCAACATTATCTCATTGAAAAGTATGCAGTGGCTCTAAATCCGAGTCTCCAGCTACTAGAACCACAACCTTTGTCAGAGGTACAGCTAGAAGTCCTAGCTGCTGGAATTTCCCAAAAAATCCCAGACGTTCCTGCCCCGGCACTACCTGAGGTGAAACAGGAATTAGAGGGAATATCTCAAATAACCGAAAGTCTAGTACTCCAAAATCAAGAATTTACTCGCCAAGCTCTGGAAAACAAAATCAACTCCCGTCCGTTCTCGGTGGTACATTTAGCAACTCACGGTCAATTCAGTTCCCAACCTGACGAAACGTACATTCAGGCTTGGGATGAGCGCCTTAATGTCAACGAGTTGCATACCTTACTGCGAACCAGAGAGCAAAGGCGACCCGACGTGATTGAATTACTGGTTCTCAGTGCCTGCGAAACAGCTTCAGGAGACAAGCGAGCCGCGTTAGGACTGGCTGGTGTAGCTGTGCGTGCGGGGGCACGCAGTACGCTGGCAACCCTGTGGCAGGTGAACGATAAGTCCACAGCCGAACTCATGGCTCAGTTCTACAATACTTTGTCCAATTCTGGCGACCTGAGAGTGACCAAAGCGAAAGCACTCCAGAGCGCCCAATTGGAACTCTTGCGTAGGTATGAGGCTCCGTTTTACTGGGCACCCTATGTTCTAGTTGGTAACTGGCTGTAGAACCTGATATTCTCTGGGTTTCCTGTAGAATCTAAATTCTTTTCAGAGGATGACTTTGCCACACCCAAAATCGTTGTTCCAGACAAATTTTAGGATGCATGGCAGGTAGCTGGAGTTGACGGGGAACTGGACGGTGTGACGGTAGGGGCTTGAGCCAGGAGTACTACCTCTCCCTTGTCGTTAATCACCCAGCCTTGGGCTTCCACGAGAGGGGATGGCTCAGAAGTAGTGGGATTGACGGTAACAGCACCACTGGCGCGATTCTCTTGGCTTTGAGTGGGCGTGTCCAAATTGACGCGAACGGCATCACTCCTGAGTGGCTCTGTGGGTTTAGGTGGTAAACCGCCGCGTCCAGTAATCATAAATTCACTTACGCTTTGACCTACAGTCCCTCCACCTCCTGGACAATCCTGTCCAATCAGCCCGGTAACATCGACTAGCTCTGCTGGTAAGTTAACTAACCCACGGCTAGCATCAACATCTGGCGTGTTAAGTTCCACTACACCGTCTACTCCAAACTCAGAACTGGCTGTGATGTCACTCTCTGGGGTATCTTGTTCTCGGAACTCGATGCCAAAGATACCTTGAGTGGTGATACTGATATTACCCCCATTGCCTTCAAAGGCATCGGCAACAATGTCACTATCTTCTTTAGGGACAGCCACGATGAAGTCAGTATCGATCATAATGTTGCCGCCATTCCCGCCTGCTTGATTCATGCCAGCTTCGGTGGATATCTCACTGTTGCGGCGCAGCAGCAGTAAATCCCGTGCCTGTAGAGTAATATCACCGCCATTCCCCGACCTAGTTGTGGCTGTGATGGCTCCTTGGTTGTCCAGAAGGATTGAGTGAGCAACAACGTCTAAGTTGCCTGCATTTCCTGTTCCCTCACTGCTCACATTTACTTGTGCACCAGTTGTTGTTTCTACAGTATCTGCTGCGATGATGATGTTTCCGGCATCTCCTTGCCCGCTGGTACTAGCTGTCAGTGCAGCACCATCAGTGATAATAAGGGAGTTGGCTTGCACTGTTATAGCACCGCCCTTTCCAGTAGAGTCTAGACCAACAGCAGTAGTCAACAGACTTCGACCCACTAGATCGTTAGGATTGGGCTGTTGTTGTGACGTTCCAGCCAGTTCTACAGAAGAGGCGTGAACAATCAAGGAACCCGCATTCCCTGCACCAAGTGTAGAAACCGAGGCTTGTGCCCCACCTTGGATTAACAACCGTCCTGTCTTAATAGTCAAGCTTCCGGCATTTCCTATCCCTCCTACAGTTCCAGTAACCACACCGCTAGGGAACGGACGCTCCTCTACGATGCCAAATAGAAAGTCTCCAGAAGTTCCAAGCACTTGCTGTAATACAGGGGCGGGTATCCCTTGTCTTGAGGTACCAATCAGTTCGACGGATTCGGAGGCGTTTATGGTCAAGTTTCCTCCCTGTCCGGAGCCACCAGCCGTACCCGCCGAGATGATTGCCCCATCCCGGACAATCAACCGTTGAGTATTAATAGTCAAGGAATTGGCATCTCCGACTCCTCGAGTCCCACTAGCTAAGAAGCTAGGAAGACCATTGGCTAAAGAGGTGCCACTGAGTTCTACGGACTCCCTTGCGTTCACAGTCAATTCCCCTGCTGGCATCTCGCCACTAGTATTCGTTGCCACCCATGCCCCATCCCGAACAATCAACCGCCCCGTTTCAATGGTCAAGTCGCCGCCTCGTCCGAAACCAGCCGTTCCATTACGCAATCCGCTGGGACCCGGATTTGCTACGAGGAAAGATTGCAAGTTTAAGGGAACATTATTAGCTGAGGTGCCACTAAGTTCTATGAAGTCTTCTGCATTCACGGTCAAATTCCCTGCCTTCCCTGTGGTAGAAGTACCTGCCGATACCACTGCCCCATCCCGAACAATCAACTGCCCAGTAGTGATCGTTAAATTTCCGGCATCTCCACCAGATTGGGGTATGAAAGGGGTTAAGTAGACAGGAATATCAGCGATATCGCGAACATTGAGCGAAGCGGCAAATAAGCCAATAGGAATAGTAATAGGAATAGGCTCGAAGAACTTAACAGGAATATTGAAGGCAACCGTACCATTTGATGAGGGGCTGTTACTTAGTTCCACTGACTCTGAAGCGTTCACAAAGATATCCCCTGCATTCCCCTGAGAAACAGTAACTGTTGCTACTACTCCATCCCGAACAATCAATTGCCCAGTATCAATGCGTATGTTGCCCGCCTGTCCGATATCAATAGCTGCATTGTAGATAAAGCCATTTTCGATTTTCGTTGTTTCTATAGCATTAAGTGAGATATCTCCTGCGATCGCGCTATCAGAACCTGAAAGAGGAGTTATCCCAGCCCTCAGCCCACTTCCTTGCAAAACATCTATGTTCCGAGCATTGATGGCAATACTACCACCACCACCAGCAGCTACATTTACTTCAGCTCCATTAGCAAGGGACACATCTGCTCTGTCTACACCATCAGGGAAGCTCAAACGTAGCGTGTTGCTGTCAATATTCAGTCCAACTATTCCCTCTTCTGCTACTCCTCCTAACTCGACTTGACCTCCACGAGCCTGTAAAATCCCACCATCTAAACTCACATCGCCGCCCACCAGCGCCAAAGTCCTTCCTGGTTGAACTTCCAGTCCTTCAACCGATTGGTTGACAATGCTACCTGGATTGGCTCCAAACTGCAAGCCAAGGGGGACATTGATGATTAGCAAGGGTGACGCTTGGGGGTTCGTGGCACTGAAGGCAAAGCCATCGCCAAAAATAACCCTGTCCGCTGTACTCGCCACAAACGAACCCCTAACATCCAGCCTCGCATTCGGTCCAAAGATAATGCCATTGGGATTGAGCAAAAACAGATTTGCCCTGCCATTAACACCCAGCGTTCCCAGAATATCTGAGGGGTAAGTTCCCGTCACGCGACCCAGAATATTTTCTACCCCTACGGGATTAGCGAAATAGACTTGCTGTTGGTTACCAACATTGAATTCGATAAAACTGTGGAACAGGTTTGTACCCCATCGTGCCCCTCCATTAATCACGTCATAAGGTGAGCTAGGAGCGGCAGGTGTGACCGAAGAATTTTCAGTTCCTAGGGTGCTATCTGGGATGATTTGAGCTAAGGCGCAATTTTCCAAAGAGGCGATTGCCCCACCAACAAAGACCGAACTTGCGATCGCCAACTTCCAGCACTGACTCCGACCACTTTGAGTCCTTCCAGAACTTGCCTTTTCAAAGAAACAGTCGTTGAGTGAAAACCTGTCCCTTCCCCAGCACCAGAGGTTAATATTCTTGTTCATCATATTGGCTATACTCTAAACTCATCCAGTTCAGGGATTAAGAGAAACTCACATTGCCTGATATCTCTCTTGTGCCTCCTTCTGCCAACGACTGGCTTCGTCTGAATTCCCCAGCGCTGCATACACTTCCCCCAACCTAGCGGCAGCGTTAGCTTGCCCTTCTATGTTGTCGGCAGTTGTTGCCAGCTCATAGGCTTTTAAATAGTGTTTCTCAGCTTGGGAGAGTAATTCCATCTGTCCGTAGAGGTCGCCAAGGGTGTGGTAAATTGCCGCTGTTTTGCTCCCTTTCGCCACTGACGCTTCTAGCACCTCAAGGGCTTCAGCAATCAACTCATGCCCGATGTAAAGATCGGCAAGGGCTAAGGCTTTCGCCTCTTCAGACAAGTTCTGGCTAGCAATGCGATCGGTAGCAGTCCGCACGCCCTGAGCCTGCTGCTCATCAAGCAAGCCGAAGGTTCCCCTCGCTGGTGATTCACCATTATCCGCTTCAACCGTTAGTAAATACCCTTGTTCTACGGGTTGCAAAGGTGGTTTACCGGGATAGACCACCTCAGTTGTGCTGACTTCCGTCTCCCAGTTCACTCCCGGACCACTCACACGCACGATGTAGCTGGTTGCACCGGGTACAACCTGCCAGCGCAGCGTCGGCTTGTCGTTAAGCAGCAATGTGTTGTTGGGGCTAATAATATAAGGAATGCCACGGGCAAGCGGGTCGCGAGTGGGAGTAAGTGGGCCAGTTGTCCTGAATAGTGCTTCGTTTGGTTCAGGGCAGCCAGTAGCTACGCCTGATGGTACGCCGTCAGGGACTGTCCAAGGATTCTGGTTGGGGTCAGCACACTGGACAATGACTCTCGCTCCCTTGGCTGGTCTTACTACATCACCGAGACAAAGCACCGCCCCAACATTGGTTGAATGATAGTCCGACCATCCCTGACGCTTAAGTTGCACGGCTCCTTGAACGCTGAGCAGTCGTCCAACCGGATTGCAAGTATTTGTTGATACCTCTACGGCGAGTGTTACGTTTGACTGCCAATTGCTAGCAGTTCCCCAATCTGTAGCTGTCAGCATCAGACCGAGAACGATTGAAAGTGAAACTCTGCATTTCATATCTTGCCTTCCTCAGCACTCAAGCGTTGACGTGCCAAATGAACCCATTTGTCTTCTTCTGGGGTATTTGGCTGATAGGCAAATCCAAGACAGTTTTCCCACTGCACCTGCGCGGCTTTTTTATCCCCCTCGCGTTCCAGTACTTGGGCTAGCAGGCAGTAGGCGGAGGCGCGATCGCTTTTCAGTTTAATTGCTTCAGTTAGGTCAAGCTTGGCTTCAGCATAGCGACCTTGTTCCAACCGCGCCCAGCCTTGATTTTTGTACATATCTGCTTTAACTCGGTCATCTTTAGCCAAGCCAAGACCGCTTCGCAGCAGGGAAATAGCTGCATCATAGTTTCCTTCCAGAATGTACAAGCGGGCTTGATTGTTGTAAGCCTCAATCAGTCCGCCCTCGATCGCCAACTGATATTCGGCATGGGCACGCTCATAATTATGTTGGTCTTCGTAAGCTGCTCCTTGATTATAGTGAGCCGCCGCCGACCAAGGGTTGAGTTTGAGTGCCAAGCTGTAGCCTAACTGGGCTTTGGGCAGTTGACGTGCCAAGTGGTTGGTCACTCCATACCAGTTTGTTAGCCAGGACAACGCAAACAGACAGCCGAGTACTCCCAGTGAGAACAACAATGGTGCCCAGGCTTCATAAAATTCATAAAGCTGGACCAGCGATTGGAGAAGTTCTTGGTTTCGTCAGGATTGTCAGGTTGAGACGTTTGGGTTCGGGACTGGCACTCACCCGCCGTGAAGTTGGGTGAGTCATCCTCGACTTGTTCGCTCTCAGGAGGCTCGGCTTGTGATAATTCGCGCAACTGCCCATTAATGAGCAACCAAGGGGAAACAGAACCATTAAGGGCTGCGTGACCATTGAGTCCAGCCTGTGCATTGGCACTGAATTGACTCTGTGGAGCGCTTTCTGTTTGCGAGCGCTGTTTTTGGAGTCTTTTCAGAACTTCTAGAACAGTTTTTTTACCAACTTTTTCTCCTGCTACGTAGGACAGCCGTTTCCATAACTGCGGGGCGAGATACCGCTGTACGTAGCTATTTTCATAGCTAGGGAACTCTATAGCACTGAGTTTCTTGCCTTTCAAAGTTTGCCCAAGTATATCTTTATCGACAGTCTCTAAGTGTTGTCCTGTCTTTTCATATACCAAAGTGTCGGCAAACTCTACTAGCTTTGAGATGTCATCAGCACCCATTGCTCATCTCTGCCTCTAAGTTTGCTGCTCAGTATACCTAGAACGGTTCAACTCGACTGACTACGGGAAGTTAAAATTTGTTGCTCTACTTAAAAATATGAATTTTATGAAGTTTATGAAATTTGCTTCTACCGAAGGGTTAATTCCACAAATCGAGAGAGTTAGAAGCCTCACATTCAAAAAAACAACAAGCCTATTTAGTTATGAAGTTCATGAGATTGATTAGCTTTAAGGATTAGGTCAATCTGAATTAAAAAGCTGGATGTAGTTTCTCTTTATCCAGCCATAAGTAACAAGTTGGTTGAAGCGATCGCAGACCACTAATCTGTGCTTCCCAATTTGATGTTTAAGTTCACTAAAGGTATTTAAGTATGGACGCTTTTGGAACAATCCCTCTAGATGGGACAGCTTTATCAGAACGAAACCCCATAATGGGAGCTGCTTTGGATAGTTATGTTGGACTTACTGGAATGCCCAATGCTATAGGGTTTACTAATAGCGAGGGTGCTTTTACACCAGAGCTAGAGCCACTCTCAATGTCTACTATCCAGCTAAAGTCTGACTCTGCTGGAGCTATTATTCCATTGAGTCCCAGTACCGCTAGCAACCTTGCCAGCCTCGATACCACGCCTGCTGCCGATTCGTTGACGGGGGCGGCTGCGAATGCTGCGCTTGTTGGAGATTTAAGAACCGGCCAATATATTGCGTTGGAAAACATGGGAGCAAATTTTAACGACGATTACCAATTCTTAGATGGACGCACAGCAGACGGCTCGGTTGGTTTAGCTCCTGACACAAACGAGCCATATTCGGGTACAAAGTGGCAAGTTACTGAAGTTAGTGAAGGTATTATTACGCTAGAAAATAAGGGAGCAAATTTTAACGACGATTACCAATTCTTAGATGGACGCACAGCAGACGGCTCGGTTGGTTTAGCTCCTGACACAAACGAGCCATATTCAGGTACACAGTGGCAAGTTGCTGAAGTTAGTGAAGGCATTATTACGCTAGAAAACAAGGGAGCCAATCCTAACCCTGATTTCCTTTTCTTAGATGGACGCACAGCAGACGGAACGGTTGGTCTAGCTCCTAACACAGACGCTTCCTATTCGGGTACAAAGTGGAAAGTTTATGACCTCGGCAGTGTTTTTGGAGACGAAGTTGTAAGAATAGCTGACGAGCAATGGGACTTTTTCGGTAACCATGTCTACGAGCAAGATGACGATTATCGAAAAGAAGGCGATGAAGAGGCTTGGCAACGGATAGCAAATGAATATTGGCAAACTCAAGGTATAAATCGAACTGACATAGATACATCTGAAGAAGTGGATGATGACGATAATAACCCTTGGTCTGCGGCTTTCATTTCTTGGGTGATGCAAGAAGCAGGAGCTGGCGACGAGTTCAATTACTCTCAGCGTCATGCTAACTATATTAATCAAGCCATCGAAGATAGAGGAAGTGATGCCGCCTTCATAGGACACCCAATAGATGAATATTCACTGCAACCTGGTGATTTGATTGTTGCCAATAGATCGGAGAATGACGGCATAACAGTAACATACGATACTGCTGTAGGTAACGACTACCAAGCACATGTTGATATTGTTGTCGCAACAAGACCTGGTGAAATTGATGTCATCGGAGGAAATGTCGAAGAATCTGTCACCCTAAGAACTTTTCCAGTAAACTCTGAAGGTAAATTGATTAATCCTAATGATGATAATGAAATTAATGACTTTTTTGCGGTTATTGAGAACCGATTAGGGGCACCCGTCGCCTGAGTCAAATTAATTTTGACTCGTTTAGAGTAGCGGCGATTTAGCGAGTCCAACGGGGAGCTTATGGTACTACAAGTTACAAGCTCCCAAACTGATTTTTTTTACAACTACAGGCAAGCGCAAGCCTTTTCACTACAAAATGAAGTTTATGAATTTGGCTTGTGAGTTATTGTTAGCCGAACTTAAATTCAGTTATGAATTTCATGGAGTTGACTGACTTTTAGCCTTGGTTAAATTTGAATAACATAAGCACAGTTTTTACTGAGTTAACTAAGGCAATCAGTTACTGAAGTTTTACAAGGAAGAATAGCTGTGGAAAAGCAAGGTCAGTGCTTAACTTCTTCTCAGCGAAAGCTTCTGCTAAAGAGCATGCAAGCTGATTTACCTCCAGAGTCCCGTCGTCGCATTGAAATTATGCTGCTAGCAAATACAGGTCAATCTCAGACCCAAATCTGCAAAGCACTAGTACAGCACGGCGTAAGTAAAGCACCCATTAAACCGCTAAGACCTTACCCTTGTAAGTCCACTTGAATGGCTTCGCCATAGTGCGATTAAAATAATCAATAAAATCTAAGATTCGAGTTTTGAGGTGATTGGTATTGACAAAATTCCCCCGTTTTAGTAGTTTGCGGACAAGAATGCTAAACCACATTTCAATTTGATTAAGCCAAGAGGAATGCTTAGGGGTGTAATGAAAAACAATTCGATGTGTTGGGTCACTTAAAAAAGCTGCCCGTGTTTTCATCGATTGAAGTATGCCTGATTCACCTTTAATACCCAAATCAATTTCTAATCCTTCAAGTTCAACTACCAGGCGAACTAAAGATTCGGACTGATGGGTATTGAGACAATCCATGATTAGATGCCATTTTTTTGCATCAGGGTTACTCTCAATGATTTTACGGATGTTTTGGGCAAAGTCTTGCTCAGTTCGGGTGTCTCCGCAAGTCGGATGGATAATTTGACCTGTGACGACATCAAAGTTGGCGATTAATGCCTGTGTTCCATGACGGATATACTCTCGCTTCTCGTCGTTTAACTTTACCTGGTCGTAATCGCAGGTCTTTTTCTTTCCGTTCGATTGCTTGAATACCTGTCATTTCATCAATACACACTGTTCGTTCCCCAACTCCAGCACGCTCAATCGCCGTGATGTATAGATTGCTGATGTTTTGGGCTTTAGCCTCAAATTCATCATCAAGGGGGGGGGGTTAACCAGTAGCGACTCTGGTGTGGCTTGATTTGAGCTTCTTCTAATAACCGTCCCACATGACGTGGCGATATGCTTTCGACAATACCCTGTTTGACTATTTCTTCTGCTAATTCCCTTGCTGTCCAATCACTGATCGGTCGTCCGTAATCTTCTGGCTCACAACAGGCAAGCGCAAATAATTCTACTACTTGCTCCATGCTAAATTTGGCTGGCTTACCACTGCGCTCTTCATCCTGTAATCGTTCAATAACTGGTATTGAGCGTTCGCTTAACTCTAACCATCGATTGCGCCATCTGCGAGCCATGAATCGACTGATGTTCAGTTCCCGTCCAATTTCACGGTTATTGTTCCCTTTATCTGCCAGTAGGATGATTTTAGCTCGAAGTGCTATTTGTTGGGGTGTGCTACGGCGATTGAGTAATTTTTCTAGCTCAGTGCGATCGCACTCCCTTAGAGTCAATAATTTTGGCGCTAATCCTGCCACGTCCCCCTTCCTTTGCGCTTTTACAGCAGTTTATCTTTATTTAACTCTAGTGTCCCATCATATGGGTGCTTTACTTACGCCGTGCTGTACTAGGGTGTTCTCAAGAGACTGCACGGTACTGGATTGCTAAGGCACAGGCAGGTCAGGCTCATAACTGGGACGATCCATCGAGGGGTCGGCCCAGGCTTGTTGATGAGCGGTATCTCAATCGGTTGAAAGAACTAGTGAACCATAGTCCGCGTGAGTATGGTTACTCTTTTTCGCGCTGGACAGGAGAATGGTTAGCAAAACATATGGCAAAAGAACTAGGCATCACGGTTAGTGGCAGCTACATCAATATGTTGCTTAACTCAGATCTTGCACGAATCAGGATAAACCCCTAAGCCGCAAATGATTGGTGAAAGAAAATGACACTGCAATCCCAAGTGTTTTCAGTAGCCGAGAGTATCTAAACTAACTTTATGAGTAGTAACATTACGTAATTAATGTCTCAGGCGAGTGCTAGGTAGGGGAATTGTCCAGGATTTGCTTCGACAACCAAAAATATGAGAGAAAAGGGCGTGAAAAGCATTTAGAAAAGCAAGAAAAATGGAAGCAATTCTTGCCACCGCCGACCAGGGGTTGAGTTTGAGTGCCAAGCTGTAGCCCAACTGGGCTTTGGCAGTTGACGTGCCAAGTGGTTGGTCACTCCATACCAGTTTGTTAGCCAGGACAACGCAAACAGACAGCCGAGTACTCCCAGTGAGAACAACAATGGTGCCCAGGCTTCATAAAATTCATAAAGCTGGACCAGCGATTGGAGAAGTTCTTGGTTTCGTCAGGATTGTCAGGTTGAGACGTTTGGGTTCGGGACTGGCACTCACCCGCCGTGAAGTTGGGTGAGTCATCCTCGACTTGTTCGCTCTCAGGAGGCTCGGCTTGTGATA